>NZ_JBVJKN010000006.1:0-310921 GCF_055585225.1 Streptomyces sp. NPDC053673
AACGCAGCGTGGGGGCACCTCCCGTGCCCGAAGGGCTACGGGGGAGGGCGTGCCGGGCGTCGCGCGCCAGGCGGGATTTGTCAGACACGGCCTAGTCCGCTTCGTCGCCGGCCGTGGCTCCGCCGGCCGCGCCGTCGGCGTCCGCGCGCTCGCGTACCTGCTCGGCCAGGAGCGCGTGGAGGGGCTGGGACGCGCGCCGGGTCCATTCCTGGATGGCCCAGCCGTTGCCGTCGGGGTCGGAGAAGTACATGAACGTGCCACCGTCGCCCGGCGCGACCACCTCGGGTTCGGTGACGTCCAGCCCACGGGCGACGAGTTCGGCATGGGCCGCCTTGATGTCGGCCACGACCAGCTGGAGGCCCTGGTACGAGCCGGGTTCGAGCGTCCTGCCGCCCGGCACGGGTACGCCCTCACCGATGACGACGGAACAGCCCGAGCCGGGCGGGGTCAGCTGCACGATGCGGAACCGCTCGTCGATACGGGTGTCGTGATCGACGTGGAAGCCGGCCTTGTCGCGGTAGAACTCCTTGGCCCGGTCCACGTCGGAGACGGGGACGAGGATCACTTCGAGCGTGAACTCCATGGAGGGACCTCCTGTGTCAGCTGCCGGACTGTCACCGGTCGGCTCGGACCGTCACCCGTCGGCTCGGACCGTCACCGGCTGGCGAGTGGTGTCGGTGCCTCCTGGACCACCCAGCCGTTGCCATCAGGGTCCTGGAAGAACAGGAAGGAATTCCAGGTTTCCTTGCCCTTGCCGTCCTCCCAGCCCGACGGCCCGACGTGCCGCACCGGACCGACCACCACGCCACGGCTCACCAGCTCCGACCTGGCCGCGTCGATGTCGGTGACGCACAGTTGCAGGCCCTGGAGGGAGCCCGGAGTCATCCGCGGCTGGCCGGGGGAGTCGGGCAGGCCGGCCTCGACGACGATGGAGCAGCGCGAGCCGGGCGGGGTGAGCTGGACGAAGCGGCTCCCCTCGAAGGGCGACATGTCGAGGTCGGCGTTGAAGCCGCACTGGTCCACGTAGAAGCGCTTGGCCCGGTCCACGTCGGTGACCGGAATGACGATCACTTCGAGGGTCCAATCCATGGAACGGTCTCCGTTCGGCCGTCCGGGCGCCCTCAGCCGGTGAAGCGCCAGCGGGTCTGGCTGTAGGTCTCGCCCCTGCCGAAGCCGAAGGCGGTACGGGGTGTCACGCCGAAGACCAGGGAGCGGCCTCCGCCCTCGTGCCAGAAGGCCTTGTCCCGGACCTCGAAGTGCCACTCCGGACCGTACTTCGACTCCCAGGCCTCGGCCAGCCGTGCGAGCCGCGGCTCGTCGGACACCACGGCCGCCTCGCCCTCGACGACCAGGTCACGGCCCTCGCTGTCGGTGTTGGTGCCGGTGGTGAGGACGACGTGGGGGTTGGCGGCGAGATTGCGCGCCTTGCGCTCCTGTTCGCCGGTGGTGAAGTGGAGCGTGTCGTCCAGCCAGACCGCCATCAGCGGGGTGACGTGCGGGCGGCCGTCCGGGCGCACGGTCGAGAGCCAGAAGATCTCCGACTCGTTCAGCTGGGCGACCGCGTCCGGCCACGGTGCCGCGGTGGCGTCGGGGGAGCTGTAGCGCGCGTCGAGCTCCGTCTGTGGTTCCTGGGCCGGCATGGCGGGGTCCTTTCGTGGTCGGGTTCCTTCGGCCGCGGCGGGCCTCCTGTCTCACATGTATGACCGTGCGCGGCCGCCGGACTCATCGGGCCGGTGCCCCGGGGCGTGCCTGCGTCCAGGCCAGCACCGACCTCGCGGTGGCGGCGAAGACCGTGTGCCGGCCGGTGGAGTCGTCGGCGACGACCGGGTCGCCGTGGATCCGGCCGTCGGGGAGGCGTACCGACGTCACACCGCTGTCGACACCGCCGCCGCGCAGCAGCCGCGGCCCGGTCCATGCCTGGCGCCCGCCGCGCGGTGCCAGACAGCCAGCCGGCCGTCGAGCACGGAGAACGCCCATGCCGAGCCGTCCGCGCCCTCCTGCGCCCAGGACGTCGAGTCGCCGCGCGTGTAGCGGACTGTCTGCGCCCAGCCGTGCGCGGCGGGCCGTGCGGCCACCTTGCGGTCGCCGCACCCCGCCGGGGCGCCGCAGTGATCGGTGCTGTCCGTCCAGGCGTACGTCTTGAGGGTGCGCAGCTTGGCCTCGGCGCTTGCCGGGTCGAGGGTGTGCGGCAGGCCGCTGGTGAAGTACCCGAGGGCCGCTTCGCGGCGGGCGCTCGCTGATCCAGCCCGAATCCACCGGACAGGCCCTGGGCGACGAAGGCATGGCGACGGTGCTTCCCGATGGGGCGAAACGTGCTTGGCGTCATAGAAGACCGACATTCCGGGAATACGGGCTGTCTCGCCCGGACGAAGACCATGGCGAACATCGCGGCGCGGCACATCACGGGGAAGCGCGGCACAGCACGGCGCGGCACAGCACAGCTCGGCGCTGCGCGGCAAGGCACCGCCCGGAACAGCACGGCACCACCCTCATGACCAGAGTCCTGCGAGCGCCCCCTCCCCGCACCTGCGACTAGGCTCGGACCGGGATCGGGACCTTGATCGGAGGCGGCGGGATGACATCGGTGCCGGGGCGCAGGAGCAGTACCTTCACCCGTCTGCTGCGGCACGGCTTCACCCACCCGGCCGTCGCCGAGCGGTTCCTCGGCCTGCCCGAGATGGCGCCCGTACGAGCGGACTCCGTCCTCCTCGACGCGCTGGGCGCGACCGCCGACCCCGATCTGGCGCTGCGCGGACTCGTACGCCTGGTCGAGGCGCAGGAGCCCGAGGAGCGACGGGTGCTCCTCGACACCCTGATCTCCGCGAAGCCGCTGCGTGACCGGCTGCTCGGCGTGCTCGGCGCGTCCGAGGCCCTCGGTGACCATCTGGCGCGGCACCCGCGCGACTGGCATGCGCTCGTGATGTACGAGGCGGTGGATCTGCACCCCGGTGTGGAGGAGTTCGAGCGCGGGCTCGCCGATGCCACCGAACCGGTGTCGCTGCGCGTCGCGTACCGCCGCTGTCTGCTGTCGATAGCGGCCCGTGACGTGTGCGGCACCACGGATGTCGCCCAGACCGCGGCCGAGCTCGCCGACCTGGCGACGGCAACGCTCCGGGCAGCGCTCGCCATCGCCCGTACCGCCGCGCCCGAGGACGCCGCCATGTGCCGGCTCGCGGTGATCGCCATGGGCAAGTGCGGCGGCCACGAGCTGAACTACGTCTCCGACGTCGATGTCATCTTCGTCGGGGAGCCGGTCGAAGGGGCCGACGAGCCGAAGGCCCTGAAGGCCGCGACCCGGCTCGCGTCGCACCTCATGCGGATCTGCTCGGAGACGACCGTCGAGGGCGCGATCTGGCCGGTCGACGCCAATCTGCGTCCCGAAGGGCGCAACGGCCCGCTGGTGCGCACGCTCTCCAGCCACCTCGCGTACTACCAGCGGTGGGCGAAGACCTGGGAGTTCCAGGCGCTGCTCAAGGCACGGCCGGTGGCGGGCGACCCCGAGCTGGGTGCCGAGTACATCGAGGCCGTCTCGCCGCTCGTATGGCAGGCCGCGGAGCGCGAGAACTTCGTCCCGGACGTGCAGAAGATGCGCCGCCGGGTCGTCGACAACATCCCCGTGGCCCATATCGACCGCGAGCTGAAGCTCGGCCCGGGCGGGCTGCGGGACGTCGAGTTCGCCGTACAGCTCCTGCAGTTGGTGCACGGCCGCAGCGACGCGACGCTGCGCAGTGGCACCACCCTCGCCGCACTGAACGCGCTCGCGGCGGGAGGGTACGTGGGACGCTCGGACGCGGCGCAGCTCGACGCGGCGTACCGCTTCCTGCGCGCGATGGAACACCGCATCCAGCTGTTCCGGCTGCGCCGCACCCACCTCGTGCCCGAGGGCGAGGAGGACCAGCGCCGTCTCGGCCGGTCGCTGGGGCTGCGCGCCGATCCGGTCGTCGAACTCAACAAGGAGTGGCGGCGGCACGGGGCGGTCGTGCGACGGCTGCACGAGAAGCTGTTCTACCGGCCGCTGCTGGACGCGGTCGCGCAGCTCGCGCCCGGCGAGACCCGGCTCAGCGCGAAGGCGGCCGTGCAGCGGCTGGAAGCGCTCGGTTACGCCGACCCGGCCGCGGCGCTGCGCCATCTGGAGGCCCTGTCGTCCGGGATGACCCGCAAGGCGGCGATCCAGCGGACACTGCTGCCGGTGCTGCTCGGCTGGTTCGCGGACTCCGCCGACCCGGACGCCGGGCTGCTCGGCTTCCGCAAGGTGTCCGACGCGCTCGGCAAGACCCCCTGGTACCTGCGGCTTCTGCGGGACGAGGGCGCCGCCGCGGAGAACCTGGCGCGCGTGCTGTCAGCCGGCCGCCTCGCCCCCGATCTGCTGCTGCGCGCCCCGGAGGCGGTGGCGCTCCTCGGCGACCCGGAGGGACTGAAGCCGCGCGGCCGGGAGCATCTGGAACAGGAGGTGCTGGCCGCGGTCGGCCGCGCGGACGGCGCGGAGGCGGCGGTCGCCGCGGCCCGCGGGGTGCGGCGGCGCGAGCTGTTCCGTACCGCGGCGGCCGATCTGATCAGCTCGTACGGCACCGAGGACAGCCCCGCCGAGCAGGACCCGGGCGCGCTCGTCGACCGCGTGGGTAACGCCGTCACCGACCTCAACGCGGCGACGATCGCGGGTGCCCTGCGGGCCGTCGTACGCGAGAAGTGGGGGGACACCCTCCCCACCCGCTTCGCCGTCATCGGCGTGGGCCGCTTCGGCGGCCACGAGCTGGCCTACGGCTCCGACGCGGACGTCCTGTTCGTCCACGAGCCGCGCGACGGCGTCGACGAGCAGGAGGCCGCCCAGGCCGCGAACACGGTCGTCTCGGAGATCCGGCGACTGCTCCAGGTCCCCACCGCCGACCCGCCGTTGCTGATCGACGCGGACCTGCGCCCGGAGGGCAAGAGCGGACCCCTGGTGCGTACGCTCGCCTCGTACGCCGCGTACTACCGCCGCTGGTCGCTCGTCTGGGAGAGCCAGGCGCTGCTCCGCGCCGAACCGATGGCGGGCGACGCCGACCTGGGCGCGCGCTTCATCGAGCTGATCGACCCGCTGCGCTATCCGGCGGAGGGCCTCGGCGAGGACGCGGTCCGCGAGATCCGCCGCCTCAAGGCCCGGATGGAAACGGAACGCCTTCCGCGCGGCGCCGATCCGACCCTCCACACCAAGCTGGGCCGGGGCGGCCTCAGCGACGTCGAATGGACCGTCCAGCTCCTCCAGATGCGCCACGGCTGGGCGGAGCCCGGCCTGCGGACGACCCGCACGCGCGAGGCCCTCGCCGCCGCCCACGCCGCGGGCCTGCTGTCCACGGAGGACGCCCAGATCCTCGACGACGCCTGGGTCCTCGCCACCCGCGTCCGCAACGGCGTGATGCTGGTCCGCGGCCGCCCCGGGGACACGTTCCCCTCGGACGGCCGCGAACTGGGCGCGGTGGGGCGGTACTTGGGGTACGGCCCGGGGCCCACGCGGCGGCAGCCGCACATGGGATACAGCGGCGAGATGGTCGACGACTACCGGCGGGCGACGAGGCGGGCGCGGGCGGTGGTGGAGGAGCTGTTCTACGGGGCTTGAAGTTCTATCCCCCGCACACCGCGTACACGCGCGCCGACCACAGTGACGAATGGTCGAAGCGGCTCGGTGACGAGCGGGCGGGGCGCGCGTGGCGCTGCCGTGATCTGCGGAATGCGGGGCGTGGCCGGCGCTCGGTTCGGACAGGCCGATCGCGCATTACGACGCGCGGCAGGTGCTGGCGATGGGGCGCGCCGCACGGTGCGGCGTCGCTCGGGCGCGGGCTGACCGGGCTGATGGCCTTGGAGGGGTGTACGTCCCACGCGGCGGTGGCGGCGGGGGAGTCTGGGGTGGCGGGGCGGGTTGCCGGCCTCCGCGCCGACCTCACGGCGTTCGGGGTCGATCCCGTGGAGGCGCCGGTGGACGAGGTGGGGGAGGCGGCGGTCGTGCTCACGATGGCGGGTGGGCACGTGACGCATCGACTCGGCTGAGGGGCGGGGGCTGCTACTCACGGTGAGGGCGGCCCCCTTGTCGCTGCCCCCGCGTCGGCTCAGCGCCGTACGGCGTTCAGTTCCGGCGCCGCCAGGACGTTGTCGTGCTTGTCGGTGTCGGGGTAGGGGTAGGGGTCGGCGTTGGTGTCGGTGCCGGTCGCCTGGGCCCACCGGGGCAGGCGGTGCGGGAGAGCTCCGTACCAGGCGTACGACAGCCCGTATCCGAAGCCGAGGCACAGCAGGCCGCCCACCGCGTCCAGCCAGAAGTGGTTGGCCGTCGCTACGATCACTATCAGCGTCAGCGTGGGGTACAGCAGGCCCAGGATCTTCCCCCACGGCGCCGACGCCAGGGCGAAGATGGTCAGCCCGCACCACAGCGACCAGCCGATGTGCATCGAAGGCATCGCCGCGTACTGGTTGGACATGTTCTTCAGGTTGCCCGAGGCCATCGAGCCCCAGGTGTGGTGCACCAGCACCGTGTCGATGAAGTTCTGGCCGTTCATCAGACGGGGCGGCGCCAGCGGGTACAGGTAGTAGCCGACGAGCGCGACGCCGGTGGTCGCGAAGAGCACGAGGCGGGCCGGGGCGTAGCGGCCCGGGTGACGGCGGTAGAGCCACACCAGCACGCCTATGGTCACGATGAAGTGCAGGGTGGCGTAGTAGTAGTTCATCGTCACGATCAGCCAGGTCACCGAATTCACGGCGTGGTTGACCGTCTGCTCGACGGCGATGCCGAGCGCCTTCTCGGCGTCCCAGATCCAGTCGGCGTTCCGCAGGGCCTGAGCCTTCTGCTCCGGAACCGCGTTACGGATGAGGGAGTATATCCAGTAACTGACCGCAATGAGCAGGATCTCGAACCAGATACGCGGCCGCCGCACCGACCGCATCCTCTGCAGTCGGCCTTCCCCGGGGGCCGGGACGTCCTCGGTCACCATGGGTGACGGGGCCGCAGTCCGGTCTTCCACAGATTTCACGGTCGCTTCACCCATGGGAGCAGAGTCTGCCAGATAGGTACGGCTCGTCCGATCATCCCCCAGTCGGGTTCTGGCCGTGCTCGGTACGTCCTGGGGACTAGGGACCAGGGACTGGGGACTGATCAGGGACTGATCCGGAAGACAGGCCCTGGGCGTCTGTCTTCCGGACGCGGGCCGGCCCTAGGAGCCGTGCACAGGACCCGCGGCGGTCGAACCGCGGACGACCAGCTCCGGCATGAAGACGAACTCGCTGTGCGGGGCGGGCGTACCGCCGATCTCCTCCAGCAGCGTGCGTACCGCCGCCTGTCCCATCGCCGGTACCGGCTTGCGGACCGTCGTCAGCGGCGGGTCGGTGAACGCGATGAGCGGGGAGTCGTCGAAGCCGACGACCGAGATGTCGGCGGGTACGTCCAGCCCGCGTTGCCGTGCCGCGCGGATCGCGCCGAGCGCCATCATGTCGCTCGCGCAGACCACCGCCGTGCAGCCGCGGTCCATCAGCGCGGACGCCGCGGCCTGCCCGCCCTCCAGGGTGTAGAGGGAGTGCTGGATCAGCTGGGACTCGATCTCCTGTTGGCTCAGGCCGAGCTGGTCACGGACCGCCTTGACGAAGCCCTCGATCTTCCGCAGGACGGGGACGAACCGCCGGGGTCCGAGGGCCAGTCCGATACGGGTGTGGCCGAGGGAGACGAGATGGGTCACGGCCAGCTGCATGGCCGCCCGGTCGTCGGGCGAGATGAACGGTGCCTGCACGTCCGGCGAGAAACCGTCGACGAGTACGAACGGCACGCCCTGGGCGCGCAGCTTCTCGTAGCGCTGCATGTCGGCGCTCGTGTCGGCGTGCAGTCCGGAGACGAAGATGATTCCCGAGACCCCACGGTCCACGAGCATCTCGGTGAGCTCGTCCTCCGTGGAGCCCCCGGGGGTCTGGGTGGCGAGCACGGGGGTGTAGCCCTGGCGGGTCAGCGCCTGTCCGATGACCTGGGCCAGGGCTGGGAATATCGGATTCTCCAGTTCGGGCGTGATGAGCCCGACGAGCCCCGCGCTGCGGCGGCGCAGTCGTACGGGACGCTCGTAGCCGAGGACGTCGAGTGCGGCGAGCACCGATTCGCGGGTGGTCGCGGCAACGCCTGGCTTGCCGTTGAGCACCCGGCTGACCGTCGCCTCGCTGACCCCCGCCTGGGCTGCGATGTCGGCAAGCCGTGCGGTCATGGGATTGGACTGTACCGGTCGCATGTCAGATTGCCCACCAGATGCTGGAGTCGGCGGGAAGGCGGACCGTCCCGCCGTTGAACTCGGGTGGCGCGGACGACAGCAGCAGACTTCCCGGTACGGGGATCTCCACCTCCGTGCCGCGCGTGTTCGTCGTGCAGAGGAAGCCGTCACGGGCCAGGGCGAGGACACCCTCAGGGGCATCCAGCCAGGTCAGGTCCGAGCCGGCGCCGAGGCCGGGATGCTCGCGGCGGACCGAGAGCGCCGCGCGGTAGAGCTCCAGGGTCGAGCCCTGTACGCCGGTCTGTGCCTCCACGCTCAGCTCGGCCCACGTCGGTGGCTGCGGAAGCCAGCTGCCGCCGGAGCCGAAGCCGTACGAGGATCCGTTCCTGGTCCAGGGAATCGGTACCCGGCACCCGTCGCGGAAGCCGTCCTGGCCGTCCGCGCGGAAGAATGAGGGGTCTTGGCGTACTTCATCCGGAAGGTCCGTTACATCCGGAAGGCCCAGTTCCTCGCCCTGGTAGACGTACGCCGACCCGGGCAGCGCCAGCATCAGCAGGGCCGCCGCACGGGCCCGCCGCAGCCCCGAGGGGCCGTCGCCGTAGCGGGTGGGGTGCCGTACGACGTCGTGGTTGGAGAGCACCCAGGTGGTGGGCGCGCCCACCGAGGCCGTCGCGGCCAGTGAGGCGTCGATGACCTGCCGCATCCTGGCCGGATCCCAGGGGCAGCGCAGGAACTGGAAGTTGAAGGCCTGGTGCAGCTCGTCGGGGCGTACGTACAGCGCGAGCCGCTCCGGGGTGGGGGCCCAGGCCTCGGCGACCCCGATGCGCTCACCGTCGTACCCGTCGAGAAGCCGGCGCCAGGAGCGGTGGATCTCGTGGACGCCGTCCTGGTCGAAGAACGGCAGCACCTGCGCGCCGATCATCTTCGCCTGCTCGCGGGCGCCGATGTCGGGCAGCCCGTCGGCCTTGACCATGCCGTGGGCCACGTCGATACGGAAACCGTCGACGCCGAGGTCGAGCCAGAAGCGCAGGACCGCGTCGAACTCCTCGCGCACGGCGGGGTGCTCCCAGTTGAGGTCGGGCTGCTCCGGCGCGAAGAGGTGCAGATACCAGTCCCCGTCGCTGCCGTCCGGATGCGTGGTCCGGGTCCACGCCGGGCCGCCGAAGACCGATTCCCAGTCGTTCGGCGGCAGTTCCCCGCCCGCCCCCCGGCCGGGGCGGAAGTGGTAGTACGCCCGCTCAAGGCCGCCGGCGAGCGCCTCGCGGAACCAGGCGTGCTGGTCGGAGGTGTGGTTCGGGACGATGTCGACGATCACCCTCAGGCCCAGGCGGTGGGCCTCGCGGACGAGATCGTCGGCGTCGTCGAGCGCGCCGAAGAGGGGATCGACGGCCCGGTAGTCCGAGACGTCGTATCCGCCGTCGGCCTGCGGGGACGCATAGAAGGGGGTCAGCCAGACCGCGTCCACGCCGAGCCCCGCGAGATGGGGGAGCCGGTCGCGAATGCCACGCAGATCGCCGATGCCGTCGCCGTCGCTGTCGGCGAAGGAGCGGACGTACACCTGGTAGATGACGGCGTCCCGCCACCAGTCCGGCGTCCGCCCGGCGAGCTGCGGCGGGGTGGTCGTGCTGAGCTCCTGCGTCATGGGCGCTCCCCTTCGGATGCTGTCTCAGGATGTTCCGGACGTACCGGATCTACCGGATCAACGGCGACCTATCTCGAAGGTAACAGCGCTGCAATCTCTTGCGGAAGCAGTTGCGCACACTGTGAGAAGCGGCGGAGTGGGCGAAGGCCCCGCTGACAAGGTTCGTAACGGCCACCGTGAGGACACGCGGATGTAACGATCGCGGCTGCTTGCGGAAATCTCTCGCAAGGTCTTTCGGTCTTCTTTCAACCTTGTTACGTTCCTCGACGAATCGGCGCCGTGATGGAGCGGCCCAGGTTGAAGGAGTTCACATGCGACGTGGCATAGCGGCCACCGCTCTGGTCGCGAGCCTGGCGCTCACGGCGACCGCGTGCGGCGGCGACGACGCCGAGAGCGGCAAGAGCAGCTCGGGCAAGCTGTCCGGCACGGTTACCTGGTGGGACACGTCGACCGTCGGCAGCGAGGACAAGGTCTTCAAGAAGGTCGCCGAGGGCTTCACCAAGCTGCACCCGGACGTCAAGATCAAGTATGTGAACGTGCCGTTCGGTGAGGCGCAGAACAAGTTCAAGAACGCGGCCCAGTCCGGTTCCGGCGCCCCCGACGTGATCCGCTCCGAGGTCGCCTGGACCCCCGAGTTCGCCGACCTCGGCTACCTCGCCCCGCTGGACGGCACCGCGGCCCTCAAGGACGAGAAGGACTTCCTGCCGCAGGCCGCCGCCTCCACGAAGTACAAGGACAAGACCTACGCGGTGCCGCAGGTCATCGACTCCATGGGCATCTTCTACAACAAGAAGATCTTCCAGCAGGCCGGCGTCGAGGTGCCCGGCACCATCGCCGAGCTGAAGTCCATCTCCAAGAAGATCAAGGACAAGACCGGCAAGACCGGTCTGTACCTGCGCGGCGACGACGCGTACTGGTTCCTGTCCTTCCTCTACGGCGAGGGCGGCGACCTCGTCGACGCCGAGAAGAAGCAGGTCACGGTCGACAACCCGGCCGGTGTCAAGGCCATGAAGGTCGTCAAGGACCTCGTCGACTCCGGCGCCGCCAAGACCGACGCCACCGACGGCTGGAACAACATGCAGACCGCCTTCAAGGAAGGCAAGGTCGCCATGATGATCAACGGCCCGTGGGCCGTCTCCGACACCTACGCCGGCAAGGAGTTCAAGGACAAGGCGAACCTCGGCATCACGCCCGTTCCCGCCGGCTCCGCCGGTCAGGGCGCCCCGCAGGGCGGCCACAACCTCGCCGTCTACGCCGGCTCCAAGAACCTCGAAGCGTCCTACGCCTTCGTCGAGTACATGAGCTCCGTCGAGTCCCAGACCACGGTCGCCAAGGAGCTCAGCCTGCTCCCGACCCGCGCCTCCGTCTACAGCAAGCCGTCCGTCAGCGGCAACGAGATCGTCGGCTTCTTCAAGCCGGTCGTCGACAAGGCCGTCGAGCGCCCCTGGATCCCCGAGACCGGCAGCCTCTTCGCCCCGCTGGTGACCGAGTACACCAAGGTCCTCACCGGCCAGACCACCCCGGAGAAGGGGAGCAAGGCGGCAGGCGACGCCTACCGCAAGCTCCTCAAGGACTGGAAGTAAGGGAAGAGACCGACTGATGGCTGTCCACACCAGCGGCCAGTCGGTGGCGAAGGCCGCGGAGCCCAACAGGGCCCGCGGCCATCGCCGCGACACCGCCGGCGCACCGGGTCCGCTCCGCCGCGCCCTCTCCACCCACTGGTACGCCTGGACCATGGTCGCCCCCGTGGTGATCGTGATCGGGGTGATCATCGGCTATCCGCTCGTCCGCGGCATCTATCTGTCGCTGACGAACGCCAACGAGCGGAACGTCGAGCGGTCGATCGGGGTCAACCACCTCCCGGCGACCTACGAATTCATCGGACTCGACAACTACGCCGACGCGCTCACCGGCAGCCAGTTCCTCGACACCCTCGGGTGGACGCTGGTGTGGACGGTCTCCTGCGTGGCCGTCACCTTCGGCCTGGGCCTCGCCCTCGCCAACATCCTCAACCGCAGGATCGCCGGCCGGTCGTTCTACCGGATGATGCTGATCCTGCCGTGGGCCGTGCCCGGCTTCGTCTCCGTCTTCGCCTGGCGCTTCCTCTACAACGAGGACAACGGTCTGCTCAACAAGATCCTCGCGGGTGGCGGCATCGACGCCGTGCCGTGGCTCAACGACCCCACCTGGGCGAAGTTCTCGGTGATCGCCGTCAACGTCTGGCTCGGCGTGCCGTTCATGATGGTCGCCCTGCTCGGCGGTCTGCAGTCCATCCCCGGCGAGCTGTACGAGGCGGCCGAGATGGACGGAGCGAACGCCTGGCAGCGGTTCCGCCACATCACCGTGCCCGGTCTGCGGTCGGTGTCCACGACGGTCATCCTGCTGAGCACCATCTGGACCTTCAACATGTTCCCGGTGATCTTCCTGCTCACCCGGGGCGGTCCCGGTGAGGCGACCCAGATCCTGGTGACCCAGGCCTACAAGTTCTCGTTCGAGATCAGCCCGCGCGACTTCGCGCAGTCCTCCACCTGGGGCGTGCTGATCCTCGTCCTCCTGATGGCCTTCGCCGCTGTCTACCAGCGCGTCCTCCGCAAGCAGGGAGAAACCTGGTGACCACGACCAACGTCCCGGCCAACGCTCCGGCGCGCGGCCGCCGTTCGCCGATCGCCTCGGTCGCGCTGCATCTGACGCTCTTCGTCGCGTCCGTGATCGCCGTCTTCCCGGTGCTGTGGGTCTTCCTGACCTCCATCAAGCCCGCGGAGTACGCGATCACCACCGACTTCTTCAAAGAGACGACGTTCGAGAACTACACCAAGCTGATCGAGGACACCGAGTTCCTCACCTGGTTCGGCAACTCGCTGCTCGTCGCGGGCCTCACCACGGTCATCGGTGTGTTCGTCGCGGCGACCACCGGCTACGCAGTCAGCCGGTTCCGCTTCCCCGGCAAGCGCGGACTCATGTGGACCCTGCTCATCACCCAGATGTTCCCGGTCGCGGTCCTGATCGTGCCGATCTACAACATCATGGCGGGCATGGGCCTGCTCAACGAGCCGGCCGGTCTGGTCATCACGTACCTCACCATCGCCGTGCCGTTCTGCGCCTGGATGATGAAGGGCTTCTTCGACACCATTCCGCGGGAGATCGACGAGTCCGGGCAGGTCGACGGGCTCACCCCGTTCGGCACCTTCTGGCGGCTGATCCTGCCGCTCGCCAAGCCCGGCATCGCGGTCACCGCGTTCTACTCCTTCATCACCGCCTGGGGCGAGGTCGCCTACGCCTCCGCCTTCATGGTCGGCGACGAGAACCTGACCCTCGCCGGCGGACTGCAGAAGTTCGTCAACCAGTACGGCGCCCAGTGGGGGCCGATGACCGCGGCCTCGGTGCTCATCGCCATCCCCGCCGCGATCGTCTTCCTCTTCGCCCAGCGCCATCTGGTGACCGGCGTGTCGGCAGGCGCGGTCAAGGGCTGAGACCCGCCACGGGCCGCGCCCGACCGTACGTACGCTCCCCCCATCCACCACCATCGCAGGGATGAAATGACCCAGCACCTCGCTGCCCCCGCCACCACCACGACGACGACCGGCACCCGTGCCGAGCCAGCGCCATGGTGGCGGGACGCGGTGATCTACCAGGTCTATCCGCGCAGCTTCGCCGACGGCAACGGTGACGGCATGGGCGATCTCGCCGGGATACGCAGCCGGCTCCCGTACCTCAAGGAGCTCGGTGTCGACGCGGTCTGGCTCAGCCCTTTCTACGCCTCCCCACAGGCCGACGCGGGCTACGACGTCGCCGACTACCGGGCCATCGACCCGATGTTCGGCACCCTCCACGACGCCGACGCGCTGATCCGCAGCGCCCACGGGCTGGGGCTGCGCATCATCGTCGACCTCGTCCCCAACCACTGCTCCGACCAGCACGACTGGTTCCGCCAGGCGCTGCGCGAGGGCCCCGGCTCCCGGCTGCGCGAGCGGTTCCACTTCCGGCCCGGCAAGGGCGAGCACGGCGAGCTGCCGCCGAACGACTGGGAGTCGATCTTCGGCGGCCCGGCGTGGACCCGGACCACGAACCCGGACGGCAGCGACGGCGAGTGGTACCTGCACCTGTTCGCGCCGGAGCAGCCCGACTTCAACTGGGAGCACCCGGCCGTCCAGGACGAGTTCCGCTCGATCCTGCGCTTCTGGCTGGACCTGGGCGCCGACGGCTTCCGCGTCGATGTCGCCCACGGACTCGTCAAGGCGCCCGGCCTGCCCGACATCGGCTCCGGCGACCAGCTCAAGCTGCTGGGGAACGATGTCATGCCGTTCTTCGACCAGGACGGCGTCCACGAGATCTACCGCTCCTGGCGGCGGATCCTCGACGAGTACGAAGGTGAGCGCATCCTCGTCGCCGAGGCCTGGACACCGACGGTCGAGCGCACCGCGATGTACGTGCGACCCGACGAGATGCACCAGGCCTTCAACTTCCAGTACCTGACGACCAACTGGGACGCGAAGGAACTGCGCGAGGTCATCGACGGCTCGCTCGCCGCGATGCGCCCGGTCGGCGCCCCCACCACCTGGGTGCTGTCCAACCACGACGTCACCCGGCACGCCACCCGCTTCGGCAACCCGCCGGGACTCGGCACCCAGCTGCGCGAGCAGGGCGACCGCGAGCTCGGTCTGCGCCGGGCGCGTGCCGCGACGCTGCTGATGCTGGCGCTGCCGGGCTCGGCGTACGTCTACCAGGGCGAGGAGCTCGGCCTGCCGGACGTCACCGATCTTCCGGACGAGGTGCGTCAGGATCCGTCGTTCTTCCGCGCGGAGGGTCAGGACGGTTTCCGTGACGGCTGCCGGGTGCCGATCCCGTGGACGCGTTCCGGGTCCTCGTACGGGTTCGGTTCCGGCGGCAGCTGGCTTCCGCAGCCGCCGGCGTGGGCCGAGCTGAGCGTGGAGGCGCAGACCGGGGTGGCGGGCTCGACCCTGGAGCTGTACCGGGCGGCGCTGGCCGCCCGCCGAGAACACCCGGGGCTGGGCGCGGGTGAAGCGGTGACCTGGCTGGACGCTCCTGACGGCGTCCTCGCCCTGTCCCGCGACGGGTTCGTCTGCACCACCAACACCACGGGCGCGCCGGTACGCCTCCCCGCGCCCGGCACGCTCCTGCTGGCCAGTGATCCGGTGGCGACTGCGGCTGCCGCCGCGGGCGACGGCACCGTCGTCCTGCCCGCGGACACCACGGCGTGGTGGACGGTGTGACGATCCCCCGGCCGAGGGCCTCGCTTTCGGATCAGGCCGGATCAGGGAGCGGGGTCTGGCGCCGTGGATCGCAAGGCGGAGGAGGGAGTCATGGCGGAGCCATGCCGACTGACGACAACGCGGCGAGGCGCGGCGCCAGGGCACGCGAGCCCGGCATGATCCGGACGCGGGGCCCTAAGGGTGGTCGCACCAGTGGTGCGGCCACCCCTCGGCTCGCCGACATCGCGGCCCAGTCGGGAGTCAGCGAGGCCACGGTCAGCCGTGTCCTCAACGGCAAGCCGGGCGTCTCCGCGGCGACCCGCACACGGGTGCTCGCCGCGCTCGACATCCTCGGCTACGAGCGTCCCGTACGGCTGCGCCGCCGCAGCGCCGGGCTGATCGGGCTGGTGGTGCCGGAGCTGACCAACCCGATCTTCCCCGCCTTCGCCCAGGTCATCGAGCAGGTCCTGGCCGGACACGGCTACACGCCGGTGCTGTGCTGCCAGCAGCCCGGCGGAGCGACCGAGGACGAACTCGTCGAGCAGCTGGAGGAGAGCGGCGTCGACGGCATCGTCTTCCTCTCCGGGCTGCACGCGGACACGGCTGCGGACCAGGGCCGCTACGCCGAACTGGCCGCGCGCCGGGTCCCGTTCGTGCTCGTCAACGGCTACAACGAGCTCGTCGACGCCCCCTTCGTCTCGCCCGACGACCACATGGCGGCGGCCATGGCCGTACGCCATCTCGCCGAGCTCGGGCACGAGCGGATCGGGCTCGCGGTCGGGCCCGTCCGGTACGTACCGTCGCGGCGCAAGACGGAGGGCTTCCTGGAGGCGGCGGGGCCGGGCGCGGAGCGGTACGTCCGCCACACCCTCTTCAGCGTCGAGGGCGGACACGCGGCGGCGGCCGACCTCATCGACGCGGGCTGCACCGGCATCGTCTGCGGCAGCGACATGATGGCGCTCGGTGTCATCAGGGCCGCCCGGGAGCGCGGCCTCGACGTGCCGGGCGGACTGTCCGTGGTGGGGTACGACGACTCGCCGCTGATCCCGTTCACGGATCCGCCGCTGACCACCGTGCGGCAGCCCGTCCAGGCCATGGCGTCGGCGGCGGTCGGTGCGCTGCTGGAGGAGATCCGGGGCAATCCCGTGCCGAGCACGGAGTACGTCTTCCAGCCCGAGCTGGTGGTACGGGGTTCCACGGCGCGGGCGCGCTGATCCCCCAGGGCCTGCGGGGCTGCGGGGCTGCGGGGCTGCGGGTCCGCAGACCTGCAGCCCCGCGGTGTCTTCGGCACCTGCGGTGCGGGCCGCGGCAGCCTGCAATTTCTTGCACAGGCATGTCCTTCGTGTGTCGTTCATGTGTCCAGACGGTTGACCTTGCAACCGTCTGGCCCTACGGTCACCTGCGCAGAGGGCCTTGCAGTTTTGCAGCAAGAACATTCAATCCCCACTCCGGCCCTCGCTCGGTTTCCCTCCCTCCCTGAGCCGCAGGAGGATTCATGGCCAGCAGATCTCTGGCCGCCGCACTCGCCCTCGCGGCGGGAGCAGCGGCCGCGGTGATCGCGCCGGGCGGGGCCGCGTACGCGGCCCCGCCCGGCACCAAGGACGTCACCGCCGTCCTCTTCGAATGGCGCTTCGACTCGGTCGCCCAGGCATGCACCAACACCCTGGGCCCGGCCGGATACGGGTACGTCCAGGTCTCGCCGCCCCAGGAGCACGTACAGGGCGGGCAGTGGTGGACCTCCTACCAGCCCGTCAGCTACAAGATCGCGGGGCGGCTGGGCGACCGCACCGCCTTCACGAACATGGTCAACGCCTGCCACGCGGCAGGCGTCAAGGTCGTCGCCGACACCGTCATCAACCACATGGCCGCGGGCTCCGGGACGGGCACCGGCGGCTCGCCGTACACGAAGTACGACTACCCCGGCCTGTACGCGTCCTGGGACATGGACGACTGCACCGCGCACATCACCAACTACCAGGACCGCGTGAACGTCCAGTACTGCGAGCTGGTCGGGCTCGCGGACCTCGACACCGGCGAGGAGTACGTCCGCACCAGGATCGCGGGCTATATGAACGACCTCCTGTCGCTGGGCGTCGACGGCTTCCGGATCGACGCCGCCAAGCACATGCCCGCCGCCGACCTCGCCGCGATCAAGGCGAAGCTCAGCAACCCGGGTGTGTACTGGAAGCAGGAGGCCATCTACGGAGCCGGTGAGGCCGTCCAGCCGACGGAGTACCTCGGGAACGGTGACGTCCAGGAGTTCCGCTACGCCCGTGACCTCAAGCGGGTCTTCAACAACGAGAACCTCGCCTATCTGAAGAACTACGGCGAGGGCTGGGGTTACATGGCGAGCGGCCAGTCCGCCGTCTTCGTCGACAACCACGACACCGAGCGCGGCGGCGACACCCTCAACTACAAGGACGGCGCCAACTACACCCTGGCGAACGTCTTCATGCTCGCCTGGCCGTACGGCTCCCCGGACGTCCACTCCGGCTACGAATGGTCCGACAAGGACGCGGGCCCGCCGAACGGCGGCACGGTGAACGCCTGTTACAGCGACGGCTGGAAGTGCCAGCACGCGTGGCGCGAGATCTCCTCGATGGTTGCCTTCCGCAACCAGGCCCGTGGCCAGTCGGTCACCAACTGGTGGGACAACGGCGCGGACGCGATCGCCTTCGGGCGCGGCGCCCAGGCCTACGTGGCCATCAACCACGAGTCGTCCTCGCTGACGCGTACGTTCCAGACCTCGCTCCCGGCCGGTACCTACTGCGACGTGCAGTCGGGTATGGGCGTGACGGTCAACAGCGCGGGCCAGTTCACGCGGACGCTCGGCCCGAACACGGCGGTCGCACTGCACGCGGGCGCGAGGAACTGCGGCGGCGGGTAGAGCTGATGCTGCGCCGGACGGGGTCCATAGGAGCCCGTCGGGGGCACCCCAGGCGACGCTCTGGGGGAGATCGAGGACGGACACACCGGCTGCGCGACGTGGAGCGGCACGCTTCCCCGCAACCACCCACCCATCCGCACCAGAAGAGGAGACCTTTGTGATACGCCCGCCCGCGCAGCGCCGGCGCAGAGCGGTCGCGGCCACCCTGGCCGCGGCCGTCTGCGCCGCGTTCGCGCCCGCCGTACCGGTCGCGGCCGCCGCGAAACCCCCCGCACCTCCGTCCGACGCGAAGCTCGCGGCGGAGCCCGCACGACACGATCTGACCCGGGAGCAGTTCTACTTCGTGCTGCCGGACCGGTTCGCGAACGGTGACAGCGCCAACGACCGCGGCGGACTCACCGGTTCGCGGCTGGAGACCGGGTACGACCCCACCGACAAGGGCTTCTACCAGGGCGGGGATCTCAAGGGGCTCACCCAGCGCCTCGACTACATCAAGGGGCTCGGCACGACGGCCATCTGGCTCGCCCCGATCTTCAAGAACCGGCCCGTGCAGGGGAGCGGCAAGGACGCGTCGGCCGGCTACCACGGCTACTGGATCACCGACTTCACGCAGGTCGACCCCCACTTCGGCACCAACGCCGACCTCACGAGGCTGATCGACAAGGCCCACGCCAAGGGCATGAAGGTCTTCTTCGACGTCATCACCAACCACACCGCGGACACCGTCGACTACGCCGAGAAGGCCTACGGCTACCGCCCCAAGGGCGCCTACCCGTACCTCGACAAGGACGGCCGTCCCTTCGACGACCGGGACGACCGCGCCGGGATCGAGAAGATCGACGCGGACTCCTTCCCGTACACCCCGGTCAACGGCGCGGGCAGCGTCACCAAGGCCCCGGCCTGGCTCAACGACCCCACGATGTACCACAACCGGGGCGACTCCACCTGGGCCGGAGAGAGCGCCGAGTACGGCGACTTCGTCGGCCTCGACGACCTGTGGACCGAGCGTCCCGAGGTCGTCGACGGTATGAAGAAGATCTACGAGAAGTGGGTCCGCGACTTCCGTATCGACGGCTTCCGCATCGACACCGTCAAGCACGTCGACCTGGACTTCTGGACCCAGTGGGCCACGGCCCTCGACGCGTACGCCGCCGGGCGGGGCCGCGACGACTTCTTCATGTTCGGTGAGGTCTTCTCCGCCGACACAGCCGTCACCTCGCCGTACGTGACCCGGGGCCGGCTCGACGCCACCCTCGACTTCCCCTTCCAGGACGCGGCCCGCGCCTATGCCTCGCAGGGGGCCGACGCCGGCCGCCTCGCCCGGGTCTTCGCCGACGACTACCGGTACACCACCGACAAGGCCAACGCCTACGAGCAGGTGACCTTCCTCGGCAACCACGACATGGGCCGCATCGGGACGTTCCTCAAGCAGGACAACCCGGACGCGAGCGATGCCGAGCTGCTGAAGCGGGCCCGGCTCGCCAATGAGCTGATGTTCCTCAGCCGCGGCAATCCGGTCGTCTACTACGGCGACGAGCAGGGCTTCACCGGCGCGGGCGGCGACAAGGACGCCCGCCAGACCCTCTTCGCCTCGAAGACCCCCGACTACCTGGACGACGACCAGCTCGGCACGGACCGTACGCACGCCGACGACGCGTACGACACCACGCACCCGGTCTACCGGTCGATCGCCGCGCTCTCGAAGCTCACCCGCGAGCACCCGGCGCTGCGCGACGGCATCCAGCAGGAGCGGTACGCCAAGGATTCCGTGTACGCCTTCTCCCGTACGGACGCGAAGACGAAGCGCGAGTACGTCGTCGCCGTCAACAACGCGGCCGCCGAGAAGACCGTGACGCTGCCGGTGGACGCGGCGGACTTCCGTGTCCTGTACGGCGGTTCCGGCTCGGTCCGCGCCACCGACGGCAGGATCACCGTCACCGTACCGGCGCTGTCGTCGCTGGTGCTGCGCGCTCAGCAGCCCCTCGCCGCCCCCTCCGCCAAGCCGTCCCTCACCCTGAAGGCCCCGGCCGCCGGCGCCACCGGCACGGTCGAGATCTCCGCGGACGCCGACGGTGGGCAGCTCAACCGGGTCGTCTTCGCCGCCCAGGTGGGCAACGGCGCATGGCGCACCCTCGGCACCGCCGACCACGCCCCCTACAAGGTCACCCAGCACATCACGGCTCCGGCCGGGACTGCCCTGCGCTACAAGGCCGTCGTGGTCGACAGCCTCGGCCGGACGGCGAGCGCGCAGGCGGAGACCACCGCGGGCCAGGCCCCGCCGCCCGAGAAGCCGACGGCGGTGGAGCGTACGTACGCCGTCGTCCACTACAAGCGGCCGGGCGGCGACTACGACGGCTGGCAGCTGAGGACGGGCGGCGTAACGGCCGCGTTCACCGGCCGGGACGCCCACGGCGCGTTCGCCTGGGTCAAGGTCCCCGAGGGCGCCTCGACGATCCCGTACACCGTCGAGAAGGACGGCACCACCGACGGCCCGCAGCGAAGCATCACCCTCGCCCGCACCGGCGAGGTCTGGATCACGCAGGGCCAGGACGGCCAGTCCGACACCGCGCCCGACGGCACGTACCCGCCGCAGGACACCACCAAGGCCGTGCTGCACTACCAGCGCGCCGACGGCGACTACGACGGCTGGGGACTGCACACCTGGACCGGCGCCGCCCAGCCCACCGACTGGTCCAAGCCCCTCATGCCCGTCCGCACGGACGCGTACGGGGCGACCTTCGAGGTCCCGCTCGCCGAAGGGGCCACCTCGCTCAGCTACATCGTCCACAAGGGCGACCAGAAGGATCTGCCCACCGACCAGTCGCTGTCCTTCGGCACTCACGGGCGTGAGGTGTGGCTGCTCGCGGGGCAGCCGAAGTACCTCCTTCCGCAGACCGGTGGCACGCCTTCGCTCGACCTCGCCAAGGCGGAGGCGCAGTTCATCGACCGGAACACCGTCGTCTGGAAGGTGAAGGCGACCGACGCCACCAGCCAGCAGCTCGTGTACGCGCCCGGCGGCGGCATCCAGGTCGTCGACGGCGCGCTGAACGATGAGGGTCAGTGGCTGCGGCTCACCCCGTCCGCGCTGACCGACGCCCAGAAGGCCAAGTACCCGCACCTCAAGGACTTCCCGGCCTTCACCGTCGACCCGCGCGACCGGGACCGCGTCCGCGCCGCCCTGCGCGGCCAGCTCGTCGCCACCCAGCGGGCCGCCAACGGGGCCCTGCTCGCCGCCACCGGTGTGCAGATCCCGGGTGCCCTCGACGATCTGTACGCACGGAAGGCGACGGGTGCGGCTCTCGGCCCCGTGTTCCGCAAGGGCCGTCCGTCGCTCTCCGTCTGGGCGCCGACCGCACAGAAGGTCTCCCTCGAACTCGACGGGAAGACCGTCCCGATGCGCCGCGACGACACCTCCGGCGTCTGGTCGGTCACCGGACCGTCGAGCTGGCGCGGAAAGCCGTACCGGTACGCCGTGACCGTCTGGGCGCCCAGCGTCCAGAAGCTTGTCACCAACAAGGTCACCGACCCGTACGCGACCGCACTCACCACCGACTCGGCCCGCAGCCTCGTCGTCGACCTGGCCGACCCGGAGCTCGCCCCCAAGGGCTGGGCCGGACTGAGGAAGCCGGCCGCCGTACCGCTTCGCGACGCCCAGATCCAGGAGCTGCACATCCGCGACTTCTCGGCCCGCGGCTATCTGGGCTTCACCGACCGCCGATCGGCCGGCATGAAGCACCTGAAGTCGCTCGCCGACAGTGGCACGTCGTACGTCCACCTGCTGCCCGCCTTCGACATCGGCACCATCCCGGAGAGGAAGTCCGACCAGGCCGTGCCCGCCTGCGACCTCACGGCGTACGCGCCGGACTCCGAGGAACAGCAGGCCTGCGTCACCAAGGCCGCCTCGAAGGACGCGTTCAACTGGGGCTACGACCCGCTGCACTACACCGTCCCGGAGGGCTCTTACGCCTCCGACCCGGAGGGCACGCGCCGCACGGTCGAGTTCCGGCAGATGGTGCAGGGCCTGAGCGACGCGGGACTGCGCACCGTCATGGACGTCGTCTACAACCACACCGTCGCGAGCGGGCAGGACAGCAAGTCCGTCCTGGACCGGATCGTGCCCGGCTACTACCAGCGGCTCCTCGCCGACGGCACCGTGGCCACCTCCACCTGCTGCGCCAACACCGCACCCGAGAACGCCATGATGGGCAAGCTCGTCGTGGACTCGGTCGTCACCTGGGCCAAGGAGTACAAGGTCGACGGCTTCCGCTTCGACCTCATGGGCCACCACCCGAAGGCGAACATCCTCGCCGTCCGCAAGGCCCTCGACGCGCTGACCGTCGAGAAGGACGGCGTCGACGGGAAGAAGATCATCCTGTACGGGGAGGGCTGGAACTTCGGCGAGATCGCCGACGACGCCCGCTTCGTCCAGGCCACCCAGAAGAACATGGCCGGGACCGGGATCGCGACCTTCTCCGACCGGGCGCGGGACGCCGTCCGTGGCGGCGGCCCCTTCGACGAGGACCCTGGCATCCAGGGCTTCGCCTCCGGCCTCTACACCGACCCCAACTCCTCCAAGTCCAACGGCACCCCCGCCGAGCAGAAGGCCCGGCTGCTCCACTACCAGGACCTGATCAAGGTCGGGCTGTCCGGCAACCTCGCGTCGTACAGCTTCACCGACACCCGTGGCGTCGAGGTCAAGGGCTCCGAGGTGGACTACAACGGCTCACCGGCCGGCTACGCCGCCGCGCCCGGTGACGCCCTCGCCTATGCGGACGCCCACGACAACGAGACCCTCTACGACGCGCTCGCCTTCAAGCTGCCGGCGTCCGTTCCGGCCGCCGACCGGGCCCGTATGCAGGTGCTCGCGATGGCGACGGCCGCGCTCTCGCAAGGGCCCGCGCTGTCGCAGGCCGGCTCGGACCTGCTCCGGTCGAAGTCCCTGGACCGCAACTCGTACGACAGCGGCGACTGGTTCAACGCCCTCCACTGGGACTGCCGCGACGGCAACGGCTTCGGCCGCGGCCTGCCCCCGGCCGCCGACAACAAGGCGAAGTGGCCCTACGCCAAGCCGCTGCTCACCGCGCCCACGCTCAAGCCGGGCTGCGCGGAGATCAACGGGGCGTCCGCCGCGTACCGGGAGCTGCTGAAGATCCGTACGACGGAGAAGGCGTTCGGTCTCGGCTCGGCGGATCAGGTGCAGTCCGCGCTGTCGTTCCCGCTCTCCGGCACCGACGAGACCCCGGGTGTGATCACCATGAAGCTGGGCGATCTGGTGGTGGTCTTCAACGCCACGCCCGAGCGGCGGACCCAGCGGATCGGCGCGCTCGCCGGAACACCGTTCGCGCTGCACGCGGTGCAGGCGGGGGGTTCCGACGAGGTCGTGAAGTCCGCGTCGTACGAGCAGGGTTCGGGAACCTTCACCGTCCCCGCGCGCACCGTCGCGGTCTTCGACCGCGGCTGACCGGCACGGTGGACAAAGGGGCAGCGCGTCCGGGCCTTCGCCGGGCTCAGGCGCGCTGCTCCGGCACTCGTACCGGCTGCGGCATGAGCGCCACCATCCGGCCCACGAGGTCGCCGAAAACGCCGTCGGCCGGCTCGGCCGGTTCGGCCGCGAAGATGCGCAGCAGCACGTCCGCCATCTCGGCGTCGTACGCCGCCGGCACCGCCACCAGCGCCGCGAAGTCATGGACCAGCTGGAGCTCCAGCTCGTGGCGCGGAATCTCCCGGCCGTCCAGCCAGATGAGCGCGGTCGACTCGGCGAGCGACACCCACGACCGTACGACCAGCCGCAGCCGCGCCGGGGGGTCCGTGATCCCGAGGTGCGCCATGATCTGGTCGTAGGCCGCCTGCCGGACCTCGTCGATCATGGCGTTGGTCGTGGTGGCTGTGCCTAGTGAGCAGGCTCCGCCTGCGGGCACGGCGGGGCCGCCTCGCATCAGCGCAGAGAACCCCGGGCCGTGCTCGTCGACGAAGTCGAAGAACCGGCCCATGACACGCAGCAGCCGCCCGCCGAGCGGTCCTTCGTGCTTCTCCACGAACCGGGCGGCCAACTCGTCGGCGGCCCGGCGCAGCGCGGCCTCGTACAGACTCTGCTTACCGGGGAAGTAGTGGTAGACCAGCGGGCGCGAGATCCCCGCGGCGGCCGCGATCTCGTCGATCGACACCTCGTCGGGGGAGCGGTGGCTGAACAGTTCCAGCGCCACCCCGATCAGCTGCTGTCTGCGCTCCTCGACGCCCATCCTGCGGCGAACCCCGGTCGTCATGCGAACAGCGTAACCGGCGGCCGTCGGACGGCGTCCGCCGCTCGGCGGGTACGCTCCCGGGATATGACCGCTTCTGACCAGGAAACCCCGGCACCGGCACCGGCGCCCGAGGGCATGACTCCCCGCCAGGCCCGGATCCTCCGGATCACCGCCGCGTCCGTTCTGCTCGTGGCGCTGGCGGCGGTCCTGGCGGTGCGGCTGGCCAGCCGCACATCCGTCCTCGTGGTCGGGGTGTACGGACTGGCCATGATCCTGTGCGGAGTTGTCATCGAGCTGAGCCGCCACGGCCGCACCCGGCTGGGCACCTGGCTGCTGGGCGCGGGCCTGGTGGCGGCGCTGGCGGCGGACTGGCTGCTGCTGCCCTGAGCCGCCCGGACAGGGCCTGGTGCCACGCCCTAGAGGTCCAGGACGAGCCGGTCACCGTGGCAGCGTGAGACGCAGATCAGCATCGAGTCGTCCCGCTCGGCCTCCGTGAGGAGCTCGTCACGGTGGTCGATCTCACCCTCCAGCACCCGCTGTTGGCAGGTGCCGCAGAAGCCCTGCTGACAGGAGTACGAGACGTTCGGCAGCTCGTCGCGCACGGCGGCCAGGACCGACCGGTCCGCCGGGACGGTGAGCATACGGCCGGAGCGGCGCAGTTCGACCTCGAAGGCGCCGCCGGGCGCGGCCGCCGCCGCCGTGAACCGTTCCAGATGAAGCTCCCGGCCCTCGGGCAGGGCCGCGGCGACCGCGTCCATCAGCCCCTCGGGGCCGCAGCAGTAGACCACCGTCCCCGCGGACAGGCCGGCCAGGAACCCGAGGTCCGGGCGGCCGAACGTGACCTGCGCGCCGAGCTTCTCGGCCTCGTCGAGGTAGGGCATGGTGGCCCGGTCCCGCCCGCAGTACAGCAGCCGGGACCCGGCGGCTCCCGCCGCGTGCACCGACCGGACCATCGGCAGGACGGGCGTGATGCCGATGCCGCCCGCGACGAACACGTACGACTCCGCCTCGACCAGCCGGAAACGGTTGCGCGGGCCGCGGATCTCGATCTCCGTGCCCTCGTGGAGCTGTTCGCGGACTTCGCGCGAGCCGCCACGGCCTTCCTCGATGACACGCGTGGCGATCGTGTACGTGTCGCGGTCGGCCGGGTCGCCGCAGAGCGAGTACTGCCGCACGAGACCCGACGGCAGGACGACGTCGATATGTGCGCCGGGCTGCCAGGACGGCAGCCCCTGGCCCTCCAGGCGGAGCTGGACGACGCCTTCGGCGGGGGAGGTGCGTTCGGTGACCAGAACACGGTGCGACGAGGAGCGGCGCGTGCGACCGCCCTGGCCCGATACCGGCTCCTCCAGGGCGGGCATCGGCCACAGTGGCGAGGCTTCGATGCGGCGGCGCACGGCCCGCTTGGCGAGCAGCGCGGCACCGGCGACGAGGAGGACGGTACGGAGGCGGGGCATGTCAGCAGCCTCCGTTCGCGCCGGGGGAGTTGGCGAGATAGGCGACGGCCTGCGCCGTACTGCCCTCCTGGCTCGGGTGGTACGCGCGGCTCAGATAGCGCGGGATCGAGCGCAGCATCGATGGAGTGGAGGGGAGAACGCCCCGGTTCCCGGCCCGGTAGAAGTCCCGGAAGCTCGCCCTGCCGTCGAGCAGTGTGGGGTCGTTCTCCATGAAGAAGCGGATGCCGCGCTGCCAGAGGAAGACCAGCGCGGAGAAGGCCGTCGCCCAGGTCCGTACCCGGCGCCGGTAGCTGCCGTCGACATGCATGAAGAGGTCGAAGGCGACCGAGCGGTGCTCGACCTCCTCCGCGCCGTGCCAGCGCAGCAGATCCAGCATCATCGGGTCGGCGCCGCGCCGGTCCAGCTCATCGGCGTTGAGCACCCAGTCACCGAGGAACGCCGTGTAGTGCTCGATCGCGGCGATCAGTGCGACGCGCTCCTTGAGCCACCATTCGCGCGCCTTGCCGGGCGGCAATGTCCGGTCGCCCAGCAGCTTCTCGAAGAACCAGTCGACCTGCGCGGTGTACGGGGTGGGGTCGAGCCCCAGTTCCTTCAGACGGGGCAGCACGTCGTCATGGGCCTGGGAGTGCACCGCCTCCTGGCCGATGAAGCCGATGACGTCCTCGCGCAGCCGGTCGTCGTGGATGTGCGGCAGCACCTGCTTGTACACGTGCACGAACCAGCGCTCACCGGCCGGGAGCAGGAGGTGCAGCACGTTGATGGTGTGGGTGGCGAACGGATCGCCGGGGACCCAGTGGAGCGGGGTCTCCTCCCACGCGAAGGAGACCTTGCGGGCTTTGAGCGCGATGTGTTCCGACGCCACCTTCGCCGGCTGCGTATTAGACATGGCGTCAATGTACTGACGGGTACGCCGTCGGAACAGAGTCGTGCGGCGAGGATTTGGCGCACGCCGGACGCACGCCCTACCCGCACGCCGGACGCACGCCGTACCCCGCACGCCGGAAGCACGCCGCACGCCGGAGCCGAACGTGCGCCGGAGCCGGGGACGGCTCAGCGCAACGCGCCGAGCGTCGTCCCGTCCGCGAGACGGCCGTTCAGCTGTGCCCGTGCGCCGCGCTTCGCCCGTACGGCGAGCAGGTTGCCCTGCGCACTGCCCGGCACTCCGCCGGACGTGGCGAGCGAGGTGAACTGATCACTGCCCCCCGCCAGCACGTACCACTGCCCCGCGCGCGACTTCCACAGCACACCCGCCAGTACCCGGGGATCGCGCGGACCGCAGGCGGGGGAGCCCTCGGAGCGGGCCACGATCGCGCCCGGCGACTCGGCCGGTGGCCGGGACGACGGCGTCTGGAACTGGGCGAGCACCCGGCTGCCGGTGCCGCGCCAGGTCTCCGCGCGGGTGCACAGCCAGGCCGCGGTTCCGTTCTCCTCCGGCAGGATCTGGCGCGCGTACTCCCACGAGTTGACCGAGCGCACACCGTGCGAGCGCATCACCGGCAGCAGACAGGCCGTACGTGCCCACGCCGCCCGAGCCGCCTCATCCGACACATCCACCGGCGCCGACGGCGGACCCCATGTCAGCCGGGCCGGAACCAACTCGCCCAGATCGGTGACGAGCCGCTGCGCGCTGTCGTCCGTCAGCTCCAGCGCGTCCCAGGAACGGCAGTCCCGCGCCTGGGCGGCGCTCGGCAGCGGATCGGTCACCCCCTGCGCGTCACGCCGCAACGGCCGGGGCGCCCCCGCCGGGTCGAGCAGATCCCGCACCGCGGCCCGGCGCACCCAGGGAGCCGTCAGATAGCGGACGTTGCCGTGGTCGCGGCCGACGATCAGCGCCCCGGAGGTGGCCGAGTCCGCGCCGTCGGCCCGGGCGAAGTCGAGCGCCGCGCCGGCCGTCGAGCCGTCGCCCGGCTCGGCGTACCGGACGACCCGCAGCCCGTCGTGGAAGAGCACCACACGCGACCCGTCCACCACACCCGCGAACAGCAGCTGAGGGGCGTCCATCGGGGGTCCCGGAGGGGTGCTGGGCGTCGCCGACGTCCGGACCCGGCTGCCGGGCCTCGCCCAGACCGCGAGCGCCCTGCGCAGCAGTTCCCGGTCACCCGTGAGCGTCCCGCGCGCGGGCCACACGGAGAAGTCCGTACGGGTCGAGCTCTGCCAGGCGTCGGGCGCGACACGGCGCAGCCGGCCGGGGTCGAGCGCGGCCTCGGCCGCCGGGTTGCGGGCGTACGGCGGGGCCGCCGCGCCGTCCGGTCCCCAGCCCTCACCCGGCAGTCCGAGCAGCGTGCCGCACACGAGCACCGCCGCGGCCGCCGCGATTCCCGCCTTGGCGTGCTGGCGCCGGCGCATCAGGTCGGTGGGGCGGGCCTGCAGCGAACACGGGTCGAACTCGGGTGAGTCCAGCAGAGCCGCGGTGCTCTTCCCCCCGGGTGCCCTTCCTCCGGGAGTCCTTCCTCCCGGCGCGTCGACGCCGTCCGCCTCCACGAGCGCGGCGTGCGGGTCCACGACCCCGGCGTCGCTCAGGACGCGCCGCACCTCCCCGTCCGGCAGCCGTTCCAGGCCACGCAGTACGTAGGCGGCCCGGGCCGGCCCGGAGAGCGCGGACAGCCGCTGGTCCAGGGCGAGTTCATCGGCCCCGCCGGAGCGCGGGAAGAGTCGCAGCCCCCACACCTGCGGCAGCAGCGGGGGTAACTGGGAACGCTTCGGCCAGGCCCGGCGCTTGAGCGGAAGCCCGGCCTCCAGGGCCTGCCGCAGCACCCGCCCGCGGACGTAGGAATACCCGGGCCCGGAGGCACCCCGGAGTGCCGGCGCCGGCGCCCGCACCACGCTCTGGGCCCGGCCGCGCGGCAGTGAGCGCTGGACCAGGGAGTGTGCGGTCAGCACCCGCCGGTTGCGGCCGAGCGACGGCGGCAGGACGAGATACGAGATCCGCACCAGACGCGGATAGTGCTCGACGAGCGCGGCCTCGGCCTGCTCGACGCCGACGGAGGAGGGGGCGAGTTCCTGGGTGCTCACGTTCAGCAGAACGAGCGAATCCTCCGATAGTCACCAGCAGTGACGAAGGCCTGTCCGCCGGCCCGGCCCGATCCGCCGGACAGGCCCTACCGCTGCATGACCAGGCGTTCGCGGATCCGTTCCACCGCCTCGTCCGGCACGTCGAGCCCTTCCCGTACGTAGTTCTCCATCGAGCCATGGAGCCTTGCCACCTCGTCGAGCGCCGCTCCCAGATACTCCGGCGTCACCCCGACGATCGCCAGCGCGATCTCCGGGTCGCCGCCCTGCGCGATGAACCCCTCGACGAGCGGCGCGAACGCCTGACGCACCGCCGCGTTCACCGACAGGTACTCCGCCGCGATCGTCGCCCGGTCCGCGCCGAGCAGGCTCAGCACGATCGTCGTGGCCCAGCCGGTGCGGTCCTTGCCCGCCGTGCAGTGGAACAGCACGGTCCGCGCGTCCGGTCCGGCCAGCTCCTCCAGGAACGCGCCGTACCCCCGCCGCGCGGACTCCGTGGACACGAACGCCCGGTACGTGTCGGCGAACAGCGCCTGCGCCCGGCCCCCGCCCAGCTCGCGCTCGGCGGCGACCGGATCGCTGAGCACATCCCTCAACCGGGCCGCCGCGGGCAGCGCACCCGAGGTGAGGAAGTCCGCCAGCACATCGGCGACCACCAACCGGGCACCCGGCGGAAGATGGTCGGGGCGCGCCCGGCGCTCCCGTTCCGTCCGGAAGTCGACCACCGTCCGGATCTCCAGCCCCGCCACCGCGGGATCGGCCACCGGGTCGAGCCGGTCGAGCTGCCCCGAGCGCAGCAGCAGCCCGGGCCGTACGACCCGTCCCCCGGACAGCGGGGTGGAGCCGAGGTCGCGGAGGTTGGCGACGCTGGTGGCGGGAATCGAGGTCATGACGGCGGCTCCAGCGGGCGTTTTCAACCGTTTCAGCGGGAAACGGTAGTCGACGGAACGCGCACCTCCGCCCGGCCGACCGCCCCTTTCACCGATCAGCAGGAAGCCGCTTCACCGACCGGCAGGAAGCCGCTTCACCGATCGGCAGGAAACCGCCTCGTCCGCTCACGCCGTGCCCTGGACGCCCCCGGCCTCCGGAACGCCCCGGGCCCTCCGGCCGTACGGAACGGCCATCGCGGTCACCGCCGCGGCCAGCAGAGCGAGCGCGAGCAGCGCAGGGATCATGACGACCACCGTGCCCGCGGCGAGACAGCCCACTCCTCCCACGATCAGGACCGGCGACCGCTGCCCGTCGGCGCGCAGCAGGACCGCTGCCGCTGCCAGGAGGAACACTCCGACCCCTCCGGTCAGTGCCCACGCCGCCGCCCCGTGCAGCGGCTCGGACAGCGCGTAGTGCTTGCTGTCGGCGACCTGGTGGAGCGCGGTCTTCATACCGAGCGCGGTGAGCACGATGCCCGCCACGAGCGGCAGATGGAGGAAGGTGTACGTGTCGCGGGCGAAGCGCGTGCGCTCATCGCCTTCCAGACCGGTCAGCCGGTGTTCGGCGGTCTCGCCGAGCCGGCGGAAGTACACCCGCCACAGGCCGGCGGCGACGAACAGACCCGCGACGGTCGCGGCCAGGACCGGAGCGGAGACGGGGTAGCCGGACACCCCGACACCGATCGCGACGATCGACTCGCCCAGCGCGATGATGACGATCAGACCGTGCCGCTCCGCGAAGTGCGCCGGCGAGGTCACCCGCCACCCGGAGGAGCCGGTGACGTAGATCCCGCCGTAGTCGATCAACACGGCACCGAGCCAGACCAGTGCCTGCGTGACACCGCTGAAGGCACTGCCGACCAGCAGGAGGACGAACGGCGGTACCACCGACAGCAGGGCGGTCCGTCGCAGCGTGGCGTGCAGCGCCTCGTCACCCGGACTGGACATCCAGTACGAGACGAGGTGCCCGATCCGGACCGCGCCGTAGCAGAGGACGAAGAGCAGCGGCGCGTACAGCCCGCCGGGCGCGTCGGCGTAGACCTCGGGCACGGTGAGTGAGACGACCAGCACCACCGCCATCACCGCGACCAGCACGGCGAACATCGCTCCCGAGTCGGCGCGTACGACATTGCCCAGCCAGGCGAAGCAACACCAGCACCACCACAGCAGCGCGAGCACCACCATGGCACCGACCAGCCGCGTGGGCGTGGGGTTCGCCGCCATCAGGGCGGTGACCTGTGTGATCGCGTAGACGAACACCAAGTCGAAGAACAGCTCGGCGGGCGTCACCCGGTGACCGTCCTCAGTGGCGATCATCCGGGTACGCTCTCGGCCAGTCGGCACGTACTCCCCCTCCGGAGCCGGCGTTCGGTCGCCCGATTCCGCGCGGAACGATACCGACGCGGAACCGCTTGCCGCAGCCTTCCGTTCGACGACGCCGTTCGAAGGGTCAGGCCGACGGCCACCCCGACAGGCCGCTGAACTCGACCGTGCCCCGCGCCCCGGTGCCGCCGTGCGCCGCCGTCATGAACAGCCCCGCGTCCTGCGCCGCCGCCACGCCCGGCACCGGGACCGTGGCGACCAGGCGCCAGGTGCTGCCGTCGTCCGTGGAGAACGCGCCGGTGAACCGGCCACCTTCGCGGCTCAGTCGCAGCAGCACCGGGGCCCGCACCCCCGGGACGCCCCGGTAGGTGTCGAGCGTGCCGTCGCCGGTCGAGTCGTACGAGAGCACCACACCGTTCGCCGGGGTGACCGCGAGATTGACGAAGCCCGCGGAGCCGGCCGTCGCCAGGCTGTTGCGTACGACGATGCCCGCCCGGGCCCAGGGACCCGTCGCAGGCTGGATGTCCACCCGGAGCGTCGGACTTCCCCCGTCCCGCAGCGCGCCCTGCCGGTAGAGCGCGCCGAACTGCTCGGTCGTCTGCCACAGGTCGCCGCCGCTGCCGTTGATCGCGAAGCGCCCGTCCAGCTGCCCGAACACGGCGCTGTTGCTCGAATGCGTACGCCACCCGGCAGCGAGCGGCCCGGCGATGTGCAGGTTCCCCCGCTGGACGGCGGTGACCGGCTCCTCGCCCTGCGGGCCGTAGGTGGTGCGCAGTTCGTACGGGAGCGGCTCCAGCGGGGAGGTGAGCGGCCTCGGCGCTGCCTGGACCGTCCAGGCCGCCGTCGCCGAACCTGCCGCCGGGACCGGCGGCAGGGACCGGGCGGGCTGCTCGCCGAGGCCGGTGAGGCCGAGCTCCACGGGGCCCGTGGCGCGCAGCCCGTTCACGTTGCGGAACACCGCGGTGACCTCTGCGGTTCCGCCCGGCGCCAGCACCGCGGGCCTGGCGGTGAGGGTGACGGTGCCCTGGTAGGGGGCCCGGGACAGCACCTCGTACACCCGGCGCGCCGTGCGGTACGGATCGTGGAGCGGCCGCAGCGGAAAGCCGCTGCGTTCCCGCGTCCACGGCTCCTCGACGGCGTACCAGTCGAACGTCCTCGGCGGCCTGCCCTGCGCCAGTGCGTCCTCGTGCTCCTCCAGGAACGCCCGCCACTGCGGCAGATGGAAGTCCCCGATCAGGCCCTGCCAGTCGCGGTTGGCGTAGTTGGCGAGCCGGCCGCTGTCGGCGGTGACCCGGTCCGCCCAGGTGGTGACGAGGACCCGCGCGGTGCGCTCCAGCTCCTCGCGCTCGGCGTCCGACGAGGCCATGCGCTTCGCGTCGTCCAGCCAGGGCCCGAGCAGGAAGGCACGGTGCGACCCGCTCATCTCGTCACTGAGCCGCATCAGCTTCAGCCACAGCCGGGACAGGGTGCGCAGCGTCTCCAGGTCTCCGCGGGCGTAGGCGGCCTCGACATGCGGCAGCAACTGCCAGGAGCGGTTGGCGAGCGCCTGACGGGCGAGGTCGGTGAGGTCGTAGCGGTACGCGTCGGACCCGCGCAGCCGCTCCCGTACGCCCAGCAGCGCCGCGAAGGCCTGGTCGAGCACGCCGGCGTTGTAGGCGGGCGTGTGGGTGGCGTAGTACGTGCCGGAAGCCGCGGTCAGCGACGGCCGGGCGGCGAAGATCGAGTCGTGCGGGCGGCCGTCGCGGCTGCTGATCCGGTACACGGAGTCCCGCAGCGCGGCGAACGCGGCGCGGGCGTCCTCGTCCCGGCCGCCGTAGCGCAGATCGGCGTACGCAGCGAACCACTCCTCGCGGTCGATCGCCTCCTCGCGCCACGCCAGCTCGGAGAAGAGCTCGAGCGCCAACGGGTCGCGCTCGGCGGCCTCGGGCATGTAGGCGGTGCCGACGAGGGCGGAGCCCGGTTTGTCGCGCCACGCCGTGAACCGCTCCGTCCAGATATGGGTCTTGGCGCCGAGCGTGGTCCGTCCGCCGAAGTTCGGGATCGTGCCGAACGCGTACGGCGCGCCTCCCCAGTCCTTCTCGCGGTCCTTGACGGAATCCAGATCGGAGAGCCCGTCGACGACGAGCAGATGCCTTTTGTCGAGGGCGTCGAGCAGTTCGCGGCGCGGATTGGCCTGCCAGCCGAGGATCATCCAGGTCGCGCCGGGGCGGGCGGTCTGCAGGGCACGCTCCACGGCGCGGGCGGCGTCGGGTACGGGCACGTCGCCCGCCGAGCCGCCCTCGTGCAGCAGATCCATCTTGAAGTGCCGGACCTCACCGAAGAGATCCCGCTGATGGCGGTAGAACGCGGCGGCGACCCGCTCGAAGGCCTCGGTGCGCGGATCGAGCCAGTCGGGGCGCCGCAGGCCGGACCAGTTGCCCTGCGGGACGGTGCGTGCGCCGGGATTGCGGTCGGCGAATCCGTCGGGGACGGTGCCGAAGTAGCCGGGCATGACGGGGGACATGCCGAGCCCACGCAGCCGTACGGCGATCCGCCGGCCCAGCGCGGCGCGCTTCGCGATCAGCTCGGGGCTCATCGGGCCGCCGTACGCGCTCATGTTCTGCAGCAGCCACCACGGCTGGTGGGAAGGGGCGGGCAGCCAGGTGCGCGCTTCGGTGCCGGAATAGCCGAAGTCCTGCAGGAGCCGGTGGTAGACGGCCTCCTGGCCGGCCGTGACGAGGACCTCGTTGCAGCCGTGCAGCGCGAGGACGTCGATCAGCCGCTCCCAGCGCGGCCAGTCGGCGTACGGGGCGGTGTAGCCGTCATGGGTGTCGTTGAAGGCGAACCGGTGCGGGACGGTGGCTTCGCGTTCGAGGACGCGATCCGGCGCGGGCAGCCGCTCCGGGAGGTCCAGTTGGGTACCGGACCAGGAGATATGGGCTCCGCACACATACTTCAGGTACCAGTGGACGCCGGTGAGCAGCACGGCCGGGCCGGTGCCCGCGACTTCGATACGCCCTGTGGTGCCGGAGACCCGGAAACGCTCGGAGCCCGTCTCGCCGTGCACGGGCGTGAGCCGGAACTGTTGCGCGTGCGCGGGGAGGAGCCTGCGGAGCGCGGCCCGGGCCGCGGCCGTCCCCGCGGCCGCCCCCGCGTTCGGGCCGACGGAGGCCCCCGATGCGGGGGACGCGAAGGCCGCACCCATCCCGATCGCCCCGGCCGTGCCCAGCAGCGAACGTCTCGACAGTCCGGTCATCGGCGCTCCTCCGTGTTGCTCGTGAGACAACAGGTGCGTGTGCGTCGCGCGGCACGTTACTCGGAGTTCGGCAGCGCGCCAGGGCGCCGAGCGGGCACGATGGCCGGATGAGTACGGAACGAGCCCGATTCACCCCTACGGCACAGATAGCCCTGGCCGCGATGGCCCTGACGGCCGTCACGGCCCTCACGGCATGCGGCGGGAACGACGAAAAGGCCCCCGAAGTGCCGAAGACGGCGACGGGGACCCTGGAACAGCTGGCGAAGCAGGCCGAGTGCGAACCGAACATCCAGACGGATGCGAAAGAGCTCCGGCAGGCCAACTGCACGACGAAGGACGGCAAGTATGTGCTCGCCACCTTCGACACCGACCGCGGCCAGCGTGAGTGGATCAACGAGGCCAATGACTACGGCGGCTCGTATCTCGTCGGCAGGAAGTGGGTCGCGGTCGGTGAGCCGAAGGTGGTGACAGCGCTGCGCGGCCGGCTCGGTGGGACCGTGGAGACCGCCTCGTCACATGACCAGCACGCGGGGAGCAGTGGTGGTAGTGGGGGGAACGAGGAGCACTCCGGCCATCACTGAGCAGGCCGCGCAGGTAGGGGGAAGGTGGTGAGCGGTGTCGAACCCCGGGGCTCAGCCTGGAGGCCCGGGGTTCGGCGCCGGCTCGGTCAACGGCACTTGCTGCCGCTGTTGATGCAGTTCACCACCTTGTTCATCAGGTTCTCGTCGAAGACGTTGATGAAGTCGCCGTGGTCGGTGATCGGCTTGTGCAGCTGCTCCGGGAAGGAGTCGACCGCGAAGACGCTGGGGTTGTCACCGCCGAATGCCGGAGGCGGAACGTCGTAGACGATGCGCTGCACCAGCTGCGGAATGGCACGGAAACCGTTCTGGCAGCTGCCGTTCTCATCTGCGAAGGCGACATGGGTGCGGTGATTGGCGCTGTCGGTGTTCTGACCGTCCCAGCAGCTCTGGAACTTGAAGGTCCGTACCACCTGACTGCCCTCGGGGCAGATCGGGTACTTGTCCTTCAGCTGGCGGTCCTCGAATCCGGTGCAGCTCCAGGACGCATTGGCATTGGCGTCACCGTTGACGAAAGCCTTGGCGTCACCGGTGATGATGCGCAGGAAACGGGGCATGGCCGTGACCTTGCTGACCGGACTTCCCACGAAATTCAGCGTGACCTGGGCCGGCTGCTGGATCTCTCCGACGTTCTGGTCCTTGCCGCCGCCGTCGGCCTGGGCGTCGTTCTCGTCCTGCCCGTTCTGCACGCGCAGCACGGGCCAGTAGTAAGTCGACTTGTCGCCCTGATTGCGGCAGCTCGTGTCACCGTTGGCCAGGTCGTCGTCACTCGCGAAAGCGTCGTTCGCCTGGTTGCCGACGTAGTCGTGCATATGGTGCGCGCCATTGCTCACGCCGGGCGCGACAATGACATTGTCCGGATTGAACTTGCCGTTCTCGTTCTTGCCGCAGTCGGTGGTGAAGGTGCCGCGCGAGGCGCCGCGGCGCTGCTGCGGGTTCTGGACGTTCGGCTGGACGGACTGGATGTCGACGAAGTCGGCCTCCTCGGGGCCGTTGCCGGCCTGTCCGCCGTTGTCGTTGCCCTGGTCACCGCCGTCCTGGCCGCCGTCCTGACCCTGATCCTGGTCCTGACCCTGACCCTGATCCTGACCCTGATCCTGGTCCTGACCCTGATCCTGACCCTGGTCCTGGCCTTGGTCCTGGTCCTGGCCGCCGTCCTGGTTGTCGTCGGCTCGCAGCGTGCACGGCGCCATGTTCTCCAGGCCCTGCGGCTTGGCGGCGCCACGCTCGATGAGCGCGATGATCCGCTGAATGATCACCAGCCGCTCATTCCTCAGCGGGGAGAGGATCTGCTGCTGGCCGTAAGCGGGATCGCTCTCGATCCGCTCTTTGTTCTCGGCGAACCTCTGATAGGCCGTGGTGATCTGGGTGTCCAGCGTGGCGAGTTCGCGGTCGACGGAACCGCGTTCCTGCTGGGGTACTTCGGGCAGTTCGTTGCCGACGTCCGGGCAGTCGATGGTGGAAACCGACTGTCCGGCGGCGGCCTGGGTCTGGTTCTCAGGGCTCTGACCGGTCCAGCCCTCACCTGCGGATGCGTAGACGTTGACCGCGATCAGCCCACCCCCGCCCAGAATGAGGGCAGCCGAGGCGGCGATCGCTCGGTTTGCCAGCGTCGAGCGTTTGCGTGATGTGCGTCCCATGGAACTCCAATCCCGGGAGGGGAGAAGCGCGTCGTTCCATACGGACACCAATCATGGCTTGTTCAACGGGAGTTGGAATTCGTAGAAATCTCCATTCGCAAACCGGACGGAGGGCGTAGACCATGTGAGAAGGCGTGATTACCGGTCGAGACAGGCCGGTATCGCGAGGACCCGCCGGTTGTCTCGTCCGGTGCCGTCAGGGCCGGCTTCGCGAAGAACCACCGCCCCGGGCCCCGCGTCACGGGCGGGCGAGCAGCGCGGACTCCTGAGCCGGGGACAGGCCCACCGCACCGCGGTCCGGGCGCTGCGGAGCCTGGCCGCCGAGGGACCGGAGCCAGGACCAGGTGTCGGCCACCGTCTCCTCGACCGGCCGGCAGTGCAGGCCCGCCGCCAGCGCCTTCGACACATCCCCCCCGTGCATCGCGTCGTACAGCTCACCTCGCGGGAGCCAGATCGGCAGATCCGACCATGGCTCGACCCCGGCCGCGGCGATCGTGTCCTCGTCGAGCCAGTGCAGCTCCGCGTCGGAGCCGGTCACGCGTACGCACGCCGCCAGCAGTTCGCCCATGGTCGTGTGCCCGCTCGGGCTCACCAGGTTGTACGGGCCCGAGAGCCCCTTCTCCGACGCGTCGAGGGTCCACTCGGCGAAGTCGCGTACGTCGATGTACTGGAGCGGCAGATCCCGCGGTCCGGGCGCGGGCACCGGGCCGCCGCGGGCCACCCGGCCCAGCCACCACGGCAGTCGGCCCACGTTCTCCCACGGGCCGATGATCAGTCCCGCACGCACCAGCAGCGAACGGTCCTCGCCGAACGCCTCCACCGCGGCCAGTTCGCCGCCCCGCTTGTCGCGGGCATAGTCCGTGGCGTCCGCATCGGCCGCCGCGCCCTCGACCAGGGCTCCGTCCTCGTCGAGACCCGCGGCGGGCGGCCACGCGTAGACCGAGCGGCTGGACACGTAGACGTAACGCCCCGTCCGGTCCGCGAACAGCCGTGCCGCCTCGCGCACGGCGGACGGCGCGGCCGACCAGGTGTCGACCACGACGTCCCACTCGCCCTCCGCGAGTGCCTCCAGGCCACCGGGCGCGACCCGGTCGCCGTGCAGGACCCGCACACCGTGCGGTGCCTCGTGCCGCCCCCGGTGGAACACCGTCACCTGCCAATCGCGCGCGAGCGCGGCCTCCGCGACCGCCCGCCCCACGAACTCCGTGCCGCCCAGAATCAGAAGCCTCATGGTGGTGACCATGCCCCTTCGGGACCTGTGACGAGCGGTTTTCCGCTGCAAGGGAAATCCGGCGGTGCCGCCCAACTGCCGGAATCCGCCTCCGGGATGGCACCATGTTCAAGCCATGACGGATACCCGCTCGCCGATACGCGCCCTCCGAGCCGCACTATTCGCGGCGGTATGCGTGACATTGGCAGCGGTGGGGCATTCATCCGTATCTGGCCATGATCTCCCGGTCACCGCAGTGCTGCTCGCCTTCCCGGTGACCCTGGCCGCGGCCTGGCTCGCGGGCAACCGCCGCCGCGGCGTGCTCACCTTCGGCGCGGGACTGCTGGGCGTGCAGGGCGTCCTGCACCTGATCTTCGCCGGCGCCGAGTCGCACGGCTCGTCCGCCGGTGCTCGCCGGCACACTGCCGGTGCGGCGGCAACTGCCGCGAGCACCACGGCCGCCGACGCCTCGGCAGCTCATGCCATGGGTTCCGACTCCATGGCCGCGGGCGCCATGGGCTCCGGCTCCGACTCCATGGGGGCCGCCTACTCCCTGGGTGCGGACACCATGACCGCGGATGCCATCGCCTCGGCCACCGCGCAACTGGCGCACCTCACCGCCGGCTCCGGCGCCATGCTCGCCGCCCATGTACTCGCCGCCGCCGTCTGCGCGCTGTGGCTCGCGCGCGGAGAGGCCGCCTTCTTCCGGCTGGCCCGGACCGTCGCCACTCTGGCCTTCACACCGCTGCGCCTGCTGCTCGCCGTCGTACGCGTGCCGGAACTCCCGTACCCCGTACGCCCGCGACCCCGCACCCGACGCCTCCACGGCGTCGTCCTCGCGCACAGCGTCTCCCTGCGGGGCCCGCCCGGCCGCCCCTTCACCCGCGCCACGGTCCCTGGAGCACTCGTCTGACACCGGGGGCCGATACCCCATGTCGACTTGCCGATTCCAAGGACCATCATGGCCATTGACGACCCCGTACGGGGAACCGAAAGTCCCGACGCGCCACCCGCGGCCGAGTCCCGCTCCACCTGGAGCGCACTGCGCCCGCTCGTCCTGCGCCTCCACTTCTACGCGGGTGTGCTCGTCGCCCCGCTGCTCCTTCTCGCCGCCGCCACCGGACTGCTGTACGCGCTCGCGCTGCCGGCGGAGAAGGTGCTCTACAGCCACGAGCTGACCACCGACGTCGGCAAGACGAGCGTTTCGCTCGAGACCCAGGTCTCGGCGGCACGCGACGCCCATCCGCAGGGCACGGTCACCGCGGTGTGGCCGTCGCCGGAGGAGGGCGCGACCACCCGGGTCCTCATGCAGAGTCCCGAGGCCGGCGAGGACAAGGACCTCACGGTCTTCGTCGACCCCTACACCGGGAAAGTGCGCGGACAGCTGGAGACCTCCGGTGACGCGCTGCCGATACGCACCTGGCTGTCGGGGCTGCACTCGAACCTGCAGCTCGGCGAGACCGGGCGGATCTACAGCGAGATGGCCGCCAGCTGGATGTGGGTCGTCGCCCTCGGCGGTCTGCTGCTGTGGATCGGACGCAAGCGGTCCGGTCGCAAGGCGCTCCTGCTGCCCGACCGCACCGCCACCGGCCGCCGCAGGACCCTGTCCTGGCACGGCTCCGTCGGCCTGTGGGCCGTCGTCGGTCTCCTCGTCCTTTCCGCCACCGGCCTGACCTGGTCGACGTACGCCGGTGCCAACATCGACAAGATCCAGACCCAGTTGGGCGGGGCCACCCCGTCCGTCGCAGCCGCACTCGACGGACAGGACTCCGGCGGCAGCCACCAGGGCCACGGGGCCGGACACGGCAGCCCCAAGCCTGCCACCGGCCCGGACGTCGGCCTCGACAAGGTCGTCGAGGCGGCCCGGGCCGAAGGTGTCGACGAGCAGATCCAGATCACCCTGCCCGGCGATGGCCAGGGATATGTGGTCAAGGAGCGCGACCGGCAGTTCCCGGTCCACCTCGACTCCGTCGCCGTCGACCCGGCCGGCGGACGGGTCATGGACACCCTGCGCTTCGCGGACTACCCGCTGCTCGCCAAGCTGACCCGCTTCGGTATCGACATCCACATGGGCTACACCTTCGGCCTGGTCAACCAGCTGGCCCTCGCGTCCCTCGCTGTCGCGCTGGTGTTCCTCGTCATCTGGGGCTACCGCATGTGGTGGCTGCGCCGGCCGACCAAGGAACGCAAGCTGAGCGCGGGCCGCCCCATGCCGCGCGGCGCCTGGCACAAGGTGCCGGTGCCCGCCCTGCTCCCGCTCGCCGCGGCGACCGCACTGGTGGGCTGGTTCGTACCGCTGCTCGGCATCAGCCTGCTGGTGTTCCTCGCCGTCGACGTCGCACTGGGCCTGGTGGGCAGGGCACGCGCGAAGGCGTGACGAACCGAGGGGGCCGGCGCGTACGCGTCGGCCCCCTCGCGCTTCCGTCAGGGCGTGTACTTGTAGCCCACGCGTCGCACCGTCTGGATCGTGTGACGGTGCTCGGCGCCCAGCTTGCGGCGCAGCCGCGCCACGTGGACGTCGACCGTCCGGCCGTCGCCCACGTGACCGTAGCCCCACACGGTCGTCACCAGCTGATCGCGGGTGTGCACGCGGTGCGGATGCGCCACGAGATGGGCCAGCAGCTCGAACTCGAGGTACGTGAGATCGAGGGTCCGCCCGTCCACGGCCGCGGTGCGCTGGGCGCTGTCGATCCGCACCGGACCGTGCCCGTTCCCGTCCGTGGCCCTGTCCGGGCTCAGGCCGGGGGCGGCGCCGGGGTCGAGGTCCGGGGCCAGGCCAGGCTCCAGGGCCGGTGCGGCCGCGAGGACCGGCGGCTGCTGGTCGGCCGGTACGAGAACGAGGTAGCCGACCATCGGGGGCCGGCCAGGGAGGACGGGCAGCGTGTGCTGGGGCGCCGGCAGCCAAGTGGCCCCCGGCGGGAGGAAGTCCGCGACATGCACCACCTCGTCCGGGTCGACGGCCCGGAGCCGGTGCCGCTTCTGGACGGTGGTCGTGGTGCTGGTGACGGTCGCAGCCGAGGAGGAACGGGAGTTCGCCATGAGAGGTCAGCTCTTTTCGCGCGGAGTAGTCGTCGAGATCGACAGGACGTACGTACGTCGTGCGCGTCGGCCGAAGGCCTCGGAGAGGCTTTAGAGGGCCGACGCGTTCCTCGCGCGGCAACACACACGGTCGAAGTCGTGGTGCTGACGGGAAGGCCAGAACGGCTCAAGGTCGCTGCGACCTGTCACGTTGCTCTGAAGGCTGGCCATTCCCTTATTCAAGCAGATGAAGTGGGACGGCAGCAGACCCCTCTCACGAGGCGGACGACAGCAGTCCCCTCGCACGAGGCCCCTCTCACGAAGCGGACGAGAGCCGTCCCCCCTCGTCGTCAGCCCACCAGGCGCCTGCGCCAGTCCAGTGGCGTGACCGTCAGGCCCCGGGCGGGATCGCCGTCCCACTCGACCGTCAGCCCCACGTCGGCGAGGGCCGCCACGACCTCGTGCCCGATGGCCGCCGTCGTCTCCGGGGAGCCGTCGAACCCGCCGTACAGCAACGTCAGTCCGTAGCCCGCGGCTGCCGAATCCGTGCACTGCGTATGGAAGTAGACGAATCCCCGGGCGTCGGGCGAGCCCGCGCCGCCGATCTCCGTCTGCCCGCAGTTGCGGCAGCACGTGAAATTCTCCCTGGCCGTGATGGAGCGGGACTCCAGGGCCGCGAAGGCGCGGGTGAGCCGCTCCGGGTCCGTCTCACCCTCCCAGGCGGCCTGCTCCGCCACCCGCTCCAGCCACATCCGGTCGACGAGCTGCCGGGCCTGCTCGGGCGAGACCGGACGCTCGTCCCCCGAGACGAGGTAGTCCTCGGCCGCCTCGGCGAGCTCCGCCCGCGTCGCGTAACCCCCGACGAGCAGACCGCGGACCAGCTTCTCGATCTGCTCGCGATCGTCCTCGTCGAGCTCGGGCGCCGGCTCCGGCGCGGGCCCGAAGTCGAGCAGCGAGAAGTCCAGGCCCGCAGCCCAGCCGTCTTCCTGCCGCGCCCAGCCCAGCATCGCCGCCACGACGGCGTCCGGGTCGTCGAGCCGCACCTGGAAGTGCCGGTCGTGCCTCCCGTCGCGGTGCTCCAGCGTGTAGTCGCCGCGCTTCTTGTGCCACACCTGGATGAAGACGTCCGGCAGGTCCGGTATCCGCTGCACCACGAGGAACTGGTCGTTCCTGCCGCCTATCCGGTGCACCAGCTCGCGGAGCTGCTCCGCCGTCGCCCGTACGTAACGCTGCCGGTTCTCTGTCTCCACGGTGATCGCAAGCATGCGCACCACCATGGCAGAGCCCACTGACAACGAAAGGGGCGCCCGCCGGTTCCGGCGGGCGCCCCCAACAACAGGTGCGGACGGATCAGACCTGGCCGGCCTTCTCCAGCGCGCTGCAGCACGTGTCCACCAGCAGGCGGGTCACCACGTACGGGTCGACGTTCGCGTTCGGACGGCGGTCCTCGATGTAGCCCTTGCCGTCCTTCTCGACCTGCCACGGGATACGGACCGAGGCGCCGCGGTTCGACACGCCGTAGCTGTACTCGTTCCACGGGGCGGTCTCGTGCAGACCCGTCAGACGGTCGTCGATGCCGGCGCCGTAGTTCTTGACGTGGTCCATCGGCTTGGAGCCCTCACCGAGCGACTCGCACGCGGTGATGATCGCGTCGTAGCCCTCGCGCATCGCCTTCGTCGAGAAGTTGGTGTGCGCGCCCGCGCCGTTCCAGTCGCCCTTCACCGGCTTCGGGTCGAGCGTCGCGGAGACGTTGAAGTCCTCGGCGGTGCGGTAGAGCAGCCAGCGGGCCACCCACAGCTGGTCGGAGACCTCCAGCGGCGAGAGCGGGCCGACCTGGAACTCCCACTGGCCGGGCATGACCTCGGCGTTGATGCCGGAGATGCCCAGACCCGCCTTGAGGCAGTTCTCCAGGTGCGCCTCGACGACGTCACGGCCGAAGATCTCGTCCGAGCCGACGCCGCAGTAGTAGCCGCCCTGCGCGGCCGGGAAGCCGCCGACCGGGAAGCCGAGCGGACGGTCGCCCTCGAAGAAGGTGTACTCCTGCTCGATGCCGAAGATCGGCTCCTGGGAGGCGAACTTCTCGGCCACCTCGGCGAGCGCGGCACGCGTGTTGGACTCGTGCGGGGTCATGTCCGTGTTGAGGACCTCGCACAGCACCAGCACGTCGTCGCCGCCGCGGATCGGGTCCGGGCAGGAGAAGACCGGCTTGAGCACCCGGTCGGAGGCGTGGCCCTCGGCCTGGTTGGTGCTGGACCCGTCGAAGCCCCAGATGGGAAGCTCGGCGATGCCTGCGGCGGAGCCCGTGAGAATCTTCGTCTTCGAGCGAAGCTTCGCGGTCGGCTCGGTGCCGTCGATCCAGATGTACTCAGCCTTGAAGGTCACGGGGCCTCATCCTTTGCGGGGGCAGCGGGTATGAGGCGCAGCTTCGCAACACGGGATTTCCCGTCCATTGCCCGATTGTGAACCCCGTGTTACTCAGGTTTCCTTCGTTTGTCGTGATCTCTGTGCGACCACATGGGCGTTGAGCAGCGACTCGAATCCGGCATTCCGGATTCGTCGGACCAGCTCGGCGTAGCTGCTGCTGAGTGCCTCGGCGGTGCGTCCCAGGTGCCAGTCGTGCCCGGCCAGCATGCGCAGCAGATGGCCGCGGCGGATCTGGTTCTCGGACAGCCGGAACGTCTTCAGATAGGCCGTGCGCCCCTTGTGGTCCGTGATCAGCTCACCGATGTGCTGCGCGCTCTGCGCCCGGTGGAAGGGCGGAAGGAAGCGATGGAGGGCGTACGAACCCATCCGGTGGACCCGCTCGAAGGCGTACGGAGTCTCCAGCAGGTCCCGGGCGAACAGACCCGTGTGTGCCTCCTCCCAGGCCCGCTCCTGGGCACGGGCCGCCGCCCGCAGAGCCGCGAGCGTCTCCAGGTGCAGGCCGTCCCCGATCCGCGCGGCGAAGTCCGGCACCGGTCTGCCGTAGAGGGCGTACTGATGGACCAGCTCGCCGTACAGGTCCTCCAGCAGGGACGGATGCAGCGCGCGGTAGTCGTCGGGGTGCGGCACGACGAACGCCGCGGCGAGCGCGTCTGCCGCGTACACCATCACCCCGCACTGCCCCGGATGGATCTCGAAGACCCGAAGCGCCTCCGACAGCCCGTACACCTCCCGGCCCGTGTACGCGTCCTCGGCGCGCGGCGAGAGCCCCTGCCGGACCGCCTGCTGGGACCACTCGTCCCAGACGACGGACGGCCCGCCGAAGTGCAGCGCCAGATATCCCTCCAGGGCGAGATGGAGCGGCAGGAAGCGACATTTTGCAGCTCCGCCGCGGGGCAGCCGGTTCGCGCCCTGCTTCCGCTTGGCCATGCGGTGATGGCGGCGCACGTGAATGCGGTTCGGGGCCCCGCCGCCGAGCTGGGTCCCGTACGCCGCCGACTGCGTGCCGTCACCGGACCAGTCCGCGACGAAGCCGTGCGGGACGTACGAGACGTAGTGGGTACGCGGGCCGACGTCCACGATGCCGAGACCGCCGTACACCTCGTGGCGCAGCCGCAGCCCTTCGAGCGGCTCCTCCCGCACCAGCGGCACGAGCCGGATGGCGCCCCACACCTGCGCCGGACGAGCCGTCAGTCCCGCGAGATCGATCTTCGTCATCGCGTGTCCTCGTGCTCCAGGAAGAGGGCGACCCGGCGGTCCAGATACGCCCGCAGCTCGGCCGGCCCCGTGCGCCCCTCCGCGAACTGCGCGATCTCCACCAGCGCCGGCAGATCCTCCGCGTCGCGGATCCCGGCGGTCGGCACGCTCGGCGCCAGCCGCCGTACGTCGAAGCCGTCCGCGTCGTATACGGGGTTGAGGTGCACGACCCCGGTCCGCCGGTCCGGGTCGAGCCGCGTGCGCCAGACGCGCAGCACCTCGCCCGCGAGCCCCGGCGGCGCGTTGTCCCAGCCGTCCGAGACGATCACCAGGCGCTCGGGCGAGGTCTCCAGCGCGTCGATGATCCGCGTGCCCAGCGGGGTCGGCCCCCAGGGCCGCACGAGCAGCGGATCGGTGCCGCCGGACGTCCACAGCGCGGTGTACGTCTGCGAGAGGGCTTCCAGCAGGAAGTGCCCGGCCAGGGCCACCGCCAGGGGCCGACGGCGCTTCACGCCCGAGCCGGAGGCGGAGTAGCTGTCGTCGAGGACCGCCGCGACCCGCCCCCACGTCCCCGCGTACGGACCGGCCGCGCGCCGCGCCGCCGCCCGGAGCGCTCCGGTCAGCTCCGCGCGGCGCGCCACGCGCTCCTCGAAGGTGAGCGAGAGGACGTACAGCGCGAGCCGGGTCAGCGGCATGGCGGTGAGATCGGCGGCCGGGCCGCCGGAGCGCTGTGTGCGCAGCCGCTCCAGCCGGGTCATCCGGGGTGCGATCCGCTCCAGGAACTGCTCGCGCCGGACGCCGTGCTTGGCGGCGAAGCCCTCGGCGACGGTGAACGGCAGCTCGTACAGCGCGCCCTGCTCGTAATGCGCGCGGCGGTAGGCGTCCAGGTACGGGTGCTCGTAGCGGACGCGCCGCCCTGGCGCGAAGAGGAAGTCCCCCAACTCCGGGTCTGCGAAGGAGTGATGGGCGTGCCGGGCGGCGGCCTTCAGTCCCGGGCGGTACTTCACCGCGTCATGCGCCGGGTCCGGCCGGGCCGCCAGCCAGTCCCGCATGATCGCGCGGGTACGACGGTTGTTGACCTTGGCGGCACGCAGCGCGCGGAAGAGCCGGTACACGCGCTGCGGCGGCAGCACGGCGAGCCGCGCCGCGATCAGCCGGCCCTCGACCCCCTTCTGGTCGTCGTCGGCCTCGCCCGCCGTACGCAGCAGCCACTCGACGATCCGTACGGCGTTGTGATCGTTGATGTCGAGCGCGAGCGTCGCCGCGTAGAGCGGCCGGTAGTTGACGCGCACGTACTCGTGCACGAAGCCCAGCGAGATCCGCTGCTCGTACGCCTCGGACCGGAACTCGCGCTGGCCGGTCGCCGTGATCGCGGCATTGACGAAGAGCAGTACGTCCTCGGCCGCGACGAGATCGGTGTGCGTGTCCGCCATGGCGTTCCCCGAACATCCCCCGTGCGTACGTATGCGAAGGCCGGCCGGGGAATGGGAGCGCGAGCAGCGAAATCATTGCGTCAGAAGCAGGTCTCGGAAGTCGCGCCGGAGTCCCGCGGCCGGCCCGGGCAACGTAACACCCGTCACCGGCCGTTCCGCCACCGGTTTTCACATGGCGCCCCGCCTACGACTGCTCGATCTCCGCCATGAGCAGCCGCAGAGTGAGGGACCGTTTTGTGCGGGCGGGTGCACACTGGCCCGTATGACGAAGCTGCGGATCGGACTACTCGGAACGGGCCCCTGGGCGGAGCGCACCCAGGCCCCGGCTCTCGCCGCGCACCCGGAGACCGTCTTCAGTGGGGTGTGGGGGCGGCGCCCTGAGGCTGCCTCCGCGCTGGCCGCCGCCCATGGCGTCAAGGCGTACGAGGACGTGGACGCCCTCATCGAGGCGAGCGATGCCGTCGCGGTCGCCCTGCCGCCCGACATCCAGGCACCACTGGCGGCCCGCGCTGCCGCGGCCGGACGGCATCTGCTGCTGGACAAGCCGGTGGCGACGACGGTGGCCGGGGCCCAGGAGGTCGTGACGGCGGTGGAGGGCACAGGCGTCGCGTCGATCGTCTTCTGCACACTGCGCTTCGCCGCGGACACGGCGCCGTGGATCGCGGAACAGGCCGCCGCGGGCGGCTGGTTCACCGCCCGGGCGCACTGGCTGGGCTCGCACCTCGCGAACGGCACGACGAGCCCGTACGCGGCCTCGCCCTGGCGGCGGGAGAAGGGCGGGCTGTGGGACGTCGGCCCGCATGCGCTGTCCGTGCTGCTGCCGGTCCTCGGTGGTGTCACCGAGCTGACGGCCCTGCGCGGCCCCGCCGACACCACCCATCTCGCGCTGCGGCACGCCTCCGGGGCGTCGAGCACGGCCACACTCGGCCTGAGCGCGCCACCGGAGGCGGCCGGCGCGAGCATCGACCTCTACGGCGAGCGGGGACGGGTCCTCATGCCCGCGCGGGGCGACGCGATCGGCGCGTTCCGGTCGGCGGTGGACGCGCTGCTGGAGTCGGTACGTACGGGGGATGCGCACGCGTGCGACGTACACCTCGGGCTGCGGATCACGGAGATCCTGGCGGAGGCGGAGGAGCGGTTGGGGGAGTCGGACGAGCGGCCTGCGGAGGAGCGGCTGGTCTGAGCCGACCGTCCGCTCCTCCGCTTCTCACCGGGCGCCTCCGGGGCGGTCGGAGGCGCCCGGCGAGGCTGGTTGCGTCAGCCGACGCGCTCGATGCGTGCCTTGCGGATCAGGAACTTGCCGGGCTCCCGGACCTGCTCGAACGCCGCGTTGTTCAGCAGGGCGCAGCTGCCGGAGGTCGACGTGACCTCGACGGTGGTCGACTTGTTGTTGTCGAGGTTGGTGACCTTCAGCTTGGTGCCGATGGGGAACTGGCCGCTGGAGGCGGCGGGTGCGCCGCCCTCGCCGGACAGCGTCACGGTCGACCCGGCGCAGACGACCTCGCCGGCGGCACCGCCCTGGTCGCCGCCGTTGCCGGCGTCGCCCGCGGGCGGCTGCTCGGCGGGCGGAGCCTGCTCGGCCGGGGGCGCCTGCTCGGCCGGGGGCGCCTGCTCGGCCTGCCCGCCGACGCGCTCGATGCGTGCCTTGCGGATGAGGTTCTTGCCGGGCTCGCGGACCTGCTCGAACGCGGCGTTGTTCAGCAGGGCGCAGCTGCCGGAGGTGGACGTGACCTCGACGGTGGTCGACTTGTTGTTGTCGAGGTTGGTGACCTTCAGCTTGGTGCCGATGGGGAACTGGTTGCTGGAGGCGGCGGGTGCGCCGCCTTCGCCGGACAGCGTCACGGTCGACCCGGCGCAGACGACCTCGCCGGCGGCACCGCCCTGGTCGCCGCCGTTGTCGGCGTCGCCCGCGGGCGGCTGCTCGGCGGGCGGAGCCTGCTCGGCCGGGGGAGCTGCCTGCTCTGCTCCTCCGCCGGAGCCCTCCTCACAGCCCGACGCCTCCTGCTGGACCTTGATCTGCGCGATCACTGCCTCGCGGTTGGCGATCCGAGCGGCCGACTGGGCGTCCGGATTGGCCCGTTGACCGGCGATGAAGTTCTCGTTGTTGCGAATCGCCTGGGCGAGTCCGTCGCAGGCCACCGAGGCCTGGCTTGTCCCGGTCATGACAACCGCAGTGCCACCGACCAGCGCCGCTGCGCCGACGAGCAGAGCGATTTTCTTCTTGCCGCTGAGGGTCTTCTTGCGCGACACGTGAGAGCTCCTGTCCCCGGCCGTGAACGGCGGCCGGATCGGTTCCGTGTGCCGTTACGTACGAGTAGGCCGACGGCTCTGCTCAACTGCCACAGCGGTGACTTCCTTAACTGCGGCTTAAGTTTTCGCAGGTGGGCGGGGAGCTGGGCGTTTACGGCAGCCGATCCGACCGGGGGAGCGGATTCAGCGGCCCAGCGCGTCCCGAACCGCCTCCTCCGTGCGCCCCACCACCGCCGTACCGTCCTCCGCCGTGATGATCGGACGCTGGATCAGCTTCGGGTGCTCCGCGAGCGCCGCGATCCAGCGGTCGCGCGAAGCCTCCTCGCGTGGCCAGTCCTTGACGCCCAGCTCCTTGGCCACCGCCTCCTGGGTCCGCGTGATGTCCCACGGTTCGAGACCGAGCCGCCCGAGCACCTCGCGGATCTCGTCCTGTGACGGCACGTCCTCCAGGTAGCGGCGCACGGTGTACGAGGCGCCTTCCTCGTCGAGCAGATGCAGTGCACTGCGGCACTTCGAGCACGCGGGATTGATCCAGATCTCCATTCCGACACCGTACTCCCCAGGCACCCCTCGAACATCCTGAACACCCGCTGGCCAGCAGCGATTGTCAGTGGTGGGCAGTAAAATCGAACTAGTTCGTGAGGGTCCAACCACCGCGCCAGGAGGTCGCCGATGGCCGTTGCCGCAGTCACGACGAAGACGGGGCCGAAGACGAAGACAACGACGAGGTCAGGGCCGAAGCCGATGCACGGGTCGACGCCGACGAAACTGACGAAGCAGCCACTGCCCGCGGGTCTGCCCCGCGACTGGTACGAAACCCACAACCGCCGGCTCAAGGCCATGCGCCTGGCCATCGCCCTGCTCGACACGGGCATCTACCACCCTGCGAACGCGAGCAATCGCCGGATACGCACCACGGCCGAGTGCATCGGCATCCGCCCGCCGTCCGACACGACGTGCCACATGGTGCGCGAGCTGATCCACTACGCCGACTGAGGCGACGCCTGACGCCTGATGTCCGACGTGCCGCGTCCGGTGCAGGCCAGGTACGGGCAGGTCCGGACAGGTCCGGACAGGTCGGGGCGGCCGGGTAGGTCGGGCAGGTCCGGCCCGGGGGCGCGTCCGCCCGGGGCCGGACCTCAGTGTCCCGGCTGCCGCGGCTCGATCGGCGGCAGCCGGTAACTTCCCTCCAGCACAGAGGCCTTGGGGGTGTACAGGCGCGCCATGAGCCGGAAGTCCCCGGGCGGGGCGGGCAGCCAGTTCGCGGCTTCGGCCGGATCGGCAGGCCGCCCCTCCTGGATGTGCAGAGTCAGCGAGCCGTCGTCGGCGTGGACGAGACCAGGAGTGCGGTCGCCGATCGAGTACCGGCCGAGCGGGTTGGCGACCAGGTAGGAGTCCGGGGTGTCGTACATCGTCACCGACCAGAACGACTCCACGGGCGGCGGCTGTTCGAAGCGCAGCGTGTACGCCTTCGAGCCGTTGAGCTGCTCGCCCTCGGCGTCGGTGAAGACCTGCGCGTTCACGGCCTCGTAGCCGTGGCATCCCCAGAGCGTGGTGCGTGCCGCCACGGCCCGTACGAGGTACGACTCCTCGCGGTCCGCGATCTTCCACTGCGGCGAGTCGTGCGTGCCGACCCCGAAGTGGTCCAGGTTGTAGTCGAAGGAGTGCGGGTCGAGCGCCCACTCCCCGGGCGCCGTGGCGGCGGCGGCCCGGACCGCCTCTCCGACCCGTGTCCTGCCCTCGACGAATCCGTCCCTCAGTGCCGCCAGGAGGCCGGCGTCGGGGGAGACGTACGGCGAAGGCCCCTCCTCCAGCAGCCCGAGCGGCTGGAACCGCTCCTGGTACGCGGCTTCCTCGGCCGAAGGCGGGAAGTCGCCCATCCACACCCGCAGCTTCTCGAAGAAGCCGAGCGTTTCCGGCACCCCCGATTCCGGCGTCGGCAGCCCGGTCGGATGCGCCCTTCCGTCCAGCGCCTCCACCGTCAGCCGGTCCTGCAACGCGGCGACCCTCGGCATGTCGTCGGGCCCGTCGCATGCGAACCGTCCGACGACCGCCACCACGGCGGTCGGCGCGTCGATCACCCCGCGCATCCCTTCGGGCTCCACACCGGCCCAGCCGGGCGGCGCGATGAGCCACCGCCCCTCCTCGGTGCCGGTCGCGCGCGTGCCGACGTACGCGAAGTTGTTGGTCCATGCGTCCACGAACTGCAGGACGTAGTAGGCCCCGCCGGTGTCCGGCACCTGCAGCACCAGCGGTCCGCCGGAGAGGTCGAGCTGCGCGACCGAGTACACGATGTCGTTGTTGACCGACACGAGGCTGTCGTGATGGTCGGCGAGCTTCCGGGCGTGCGCGAAGGTGTTGAGCGGGGTGGGCGGCAGTGCACCGATGCCCTTGCGTGCGAGCGCCCCGGCCATCGTGAGCGCGTACACCAGCGGATAGCCGTACACATACGCCTCGGCGGCGAGTGCACTCGTCACATCGGCATCGGCATCGGCGCCGGCGTCGGCATCGGCCATCGAGCAGCCCCTCCGGACAGGGGCTATGCCCCCTATGAGCGATTGATCCGCATCCGGAGTCTAGATCGCCGCCGGCCGTCCCGCACGCGCCCGTACCGCCGCGCCGCTACTTCTCGCCGTACGGCGGCAGATGTGCGAGCCGCAGGGCAGGAGCGCGCTGGGGCTCTATCTCGCGGCTGCCGAAGCCGTGGTCGGCGTCGGCCCGGTGGCCGTCGTCGCCTCCGCATCCGTGGTTGCGCTCGTGCCCGTGCCGTCGCTCGTATCCGTGCGGTCGCTCGTACCCGTGGTTGCACTCGTATCCGTGTGGGCGCTCGTACCCGCGGTGTCGCCGGCGCCGCTTGTGTCGTGCGTACCCGTCGTGGCCTTCCACAGGCGGCGGCAGGACAGCAGCGTGGCGGCGACCAGCAGGCCGTTGCGTACGGTCATCAGCGTGTTGCCCAGCGCCGTTCCGTACATGACGTCCAGATAGTTGGTGGGAAAGGCGAACGCGGTGACGGCCGCCGTGGCCAGCAGCACCCATGCCACTGGGCGTTGCGTGGTGTGCCGGGAGGTGAGGCAGACCGCGGCCAGGCCGATCAGCCAGACCAGATACTGCGGGCTGATCACCCTGCTGGTGACGGTGAACAGCAGGACGGCGGCGAGTGCGGCGTCGAACGGTGTCGCCGTGGTCCACCGCGACGCCCTGCCCCGCCAGAACATCAGCCAGCCGAAGGCGGCGGCGGTGAGCAGCATGGACAGCTGGGCGACGGTCTCCACATGCGTCCCGCTGAACTCCAGGGCGCCGTAGCGGGACTCGATCCAGATCGGCGAACCCGCCGCCCGCATCAGCGACAGTACGGTGCCGCCCAGCGACTCGATCTGCACGCCTCTGGCGCCCTGTTGCTGCAGGAAGCCGAGGCTGTTTTGGAAGCCGAGGGCGAGTACGGCGAGCAGCGCGGCCGCGGCCGCGGCGGCGGACAGCCAGGCGCTGCGGCTGGTGCGCCCGCGTTCCATGCCCACCAGCGTGAGCAGCGGCCAGACCTTGACGAGGGCTCCGAGGGCGGCGAACACCCCGCCGAGGCGCGGGCGGTGGCGGGCGCTGAGCAGGGCCAGCACGGCGAGGGCGGTGACCTGGATGTCGAACCGGCCGTGCGGCACATTCAGGAGCAGAGGCAGTCCGCCCGTCCACAGCCAGGCCCCGGCGAGTCTGCGTCCACCGCGGGCCAGAGCCAGGACGACGATCGCGTCGGCGGCGACGGTGAGGACGAGGAACGCCTGGAAGTAGCCGAGGAACGGCAGGCCGGCGGGGAACAGGAACACCAGGCCTGCGCCGGGCGGGTACTGCCAGGTGACGTCGTTGACGGGGAAGGAGCCGTCGGCCAGCTGCTGGTACCAGCGCGGGTAGACGAAGTTCACCTCGTCCGAGACATTGCTGACGCCGATGCTGTCCTGGACGAGCAGATACAGCATGCCGAGCCGGGTCAGGGTCCAGACCGCGTACAGGGCCACGATCGATTTCCTCGCGGTCCAGGCGTCGGCCTGGTGGGCCGCCCGGGCGAGGACCCCGGGTGTGCCGCCGGGCCCGCCGGGACTCTTCTCGCCGAACGGTGAGGCGCCGTCCGAGCGGGAGTCTTCCGTGCGGGAGTCTTCCGTGCGGGGGCCGTCCGCGGCCCGGCCGCTCTCGGGGCCGCCCTCCGGGGCGGAGCTGCTGCCGACGAGTTCGGTCTGCTGCGTCATAGCCCGCAAATTTAGACCCTTTTGTACCTATCTCCTGGTAGTGAACCGCTCGCACCCCGCCATGACTTCCTTCGCCGTTCCGTCCACCCGCGGCGTCTCCGCCTTGAGCCGGTAGGTGCGTTCCGGGGACTGTGCGGCGGCCGACGGAGCTCCTACTCTCTGTGAGAGCGCTCTCAGCGCCTGATGTTCCACCCCCATCACTCCCACCACCCCCACAACGCTGGGACAACAGAAGGGTTCATCGACGTGAGACGCAAGAAGACCGACCAGAGAACCGGCTTACGTACAGTCCTCTCCGCCCTCTGCGCCCTCCTCCTGCTCGGCGCCGGGGGCGGAGCCGTGTTCGCCCCCACCGCCGCCGCGGCACCGACCCCCGAAGCCCCGGCTTCGCCCGGACTGATCAGCGCCATGCAGAAGGACCTGGGCCTGACCGAGCGGCAGGCGCGCGAACGCCTCGCCCAGGAGAAGGCGGCCTTCGCCGTCCAGGGCAGGGCGGAACGCGCGGCCGGCCCCGCCTTCGCCGGTACGTGGTTCGACGCGGACAGCGGCAAGCTGACCGTCGCCGTGACCAGCCGTCAGAAGGCCGACGCCGTACGGGCGGCCGGCGCCGACACCCGCATCGTCACCCACACCGCCGCGCAGCTCGACGCGGCCAAGCAGCGCATCGACCGCCAGCACGCGCCCGCCGGTGTGAGCAGCTGGCACGTCGACCCGAAGGCCAACCGGATCGTCGTCCGCGTCGTCGCCGGCCGCGGCGGCGACGCCGAGGTCAAGGCGTTCCTCGACCGTGCCCGGCGCACCGGCCCCGTACAGGTCGAGGCCGTCGGTCAGGCGCCCTCCACCTACGCCGCAGGGGTCGTCGGCGGCGACCCTTACTACACCGGCAACGTCCGCTGCTCCATCGGCTTCTCCGTGTACGGCGGCTTCGTCACGGCCGGGCACTGCGGCGGGCCCGGCAGCTTCGTGCGCGGCTGGGACGGTTCCGACATGGGCTGGTTCCAGGGCTCGTCCTTCCCTGGCAACGACTACGCCTGGGTGAGCACCGGCTACGGCTGGTGGACCGTCCCCGTGGTCCTGGGCTGGGGCCAGACCCCGGACCGGTTGGTGCGCGGTTCGTGGGAGGCCCCGGTCGGTACGTCGATCTGCCGGTCGGGCTCCACGACGCACTGGCACTGCGGCACGGTGCTGGGCAGGAACGAGACTGTCAACTACCAGCAGGGCGCCGTGTACGAGATGGTCAGGACGGACGTCTGCGCCCAAGGTGGCGACTCGGGCGGCTCGTTCATCAGCGGCGACCAGGCCCAGGGCGTGACCTCCGGGGGCTGGGGCAACTGCAGCTCGGGCGGCAACACCTGGTTCCAGCCCGTCAACGAGATCCTGAGCCGCTACGGGCTGACCCTGCACACCGCCTGATCCGGCCTGCTCCTCGACCGGCACCGCCATGACGAAAGCCGCGCCCGCGTACGTCGCGGGCGCGGCCTCGGCTTTTCGGCGCGGTGTGGTGCGGTGCGGTGCGGTACGGTGCGGCGCGCCGCAGGGCGCTCCGAGCCGGTGGGTCCACGGGTGCCGTGCCTCCGCACGGCCGGGCGCGCCGCGGCCGCACAGTGCGACGTGTCACAGACAACTCGGCGAGGCTGTGGGAGCTTCAACTCTGTTGTTCCTCAGTGGAGTTGCCGAAGAGCCGAGAGTGAGGGCCCGGCACGGTCTGTCCGCACGTCGAGAGGATCGAATGAGCACCCTGGAAGCCATGACGCTCGACCAGGTGGTCGACACGGCTCGGTATCCCCTGTCGCAACTCGAGAGCGCCGAGGGCCAGGCGGTGGTTTCCCGTGCCCGGCGCGAACTGCTGACCGACGGCTGTACAGTGCTGCCGGACTTCATCCGTCCGTCGCTCCGCGACGTCCTGCGGCAGGAATGCTCGGCCATCGCGCCCCGGGCGCACTTCGACGTCGAAACCGTCAACGTCTACAACATTGCCGTCGACTCGGTCCTGCCGGCGGACCACCCCGGCCGCAGGACGTTCCAACGGGGCAACGCGTTCGTCGCGCGGGACCGCGTCCCCGCGGACGCCCTCATCAGCCGGCTCTACACCCACGAGGTGTTCCAGCGCTTCATCGCCCGCTGCTTCGGACTGCCGCAGCTGCACGAACTGGCGGACCCGCTCTCCGGGCTGGTACTCAACGTCGTCGCGCCGGGCATGGAGCACCCCTGGCACTTCGACACCAACGAGTTCACGGTGAGCATGCTCACCCAGCAGGCGCAGGCCGGGGGCGACTTCGAGTACTGCCCGAACATCAGGAGCGCGCACGACGAGAGATTCGACGACGTCCGCGACGTACTGGACGGCCGGGGCGAGCGGTTGATCCGGCGCCTGCCCCTGCAACCCGGCGACCTGCAGCTGTTCAAGGGCCGTTATTCGCTGCACCGGGTGAGCCCGGTGCGGGGCGGGATCGCGCGCCACTCCGCGATCTTCGCCTTCAGCGAGCGCCCCGGGGTCATCGGGAGCGTGGCACGGACCCGGCAGCTCTTCGGCCGGGTACTGCCCGAGCACCTGGCGGCCGAGGACCGAGCCGTCCGGGGCGACCGACTGCTGGACTAGGGATGTCCTGTGGATCGGCCGGGCAAGATCTGCAAGACACCCGCCAGCCGCCGGGCCTGAGGCGTTCCCCGCTCTGAGATCCACTCTGCGTTCCGCTCTGAGATCCACTCTGAGATCCACGGAGGAGTAAGCCCTGTGCGTTTCGACGCGACCGGAAAAGTCTCGCTCGACCACATCTACACCCAGCCCGATCCGCGCAGCTACTTCAGAGCACTGCGCCCACTCGGCTACAGCGTTCCGCAGCACGCCAAGCCGTACTTCGCCAAGTTCATCCAGGAGTACCGGGCGTCCCGGTCCGTCGCGGTGCCGAAGGTTCTGGACATCGGCTGTTCGTACGGAATCAACGCCGCCCTGCTGAAGTACGACGCGACCATGGACGAGCTGTATGAGCGCTACGGCGACGAGGACCGCGAGGGGGAGAGCCGCGAAGCCCTGCTGACCCGGGACCGGGAGCTGTCCCGTTCGCGCCGGCCCGCGCAGGACATGCGCTTCGTCGGCCTGGACACCTCCGGCAGCGCGCTGTCCTACGCACTCGAGGCCGGGTTCCTCGACGACGCCGTGCACGCCGACCTGGAGAACAACGAGCCCACATCCCGTCAGCTCGACCAGCTCACCGGGACGGACCTGGTGATCTCGACCGGCTGCCTCGGGTACGTCACGGAGCGGACGCTCACGCACGTCGTGCTGGCCCAGGGCGACCATCGGCCCTGGATGGCACATTTCGTACTGCGGATGTTCCCGTTCGACCCCGTCGAGCGCGCGCTGGCCGGGCTGGGATACCGGACCGTCCGCGTCGACGGTGTGTTCAGACAGCGGCAGTTCGCCTCCCCGGAGGAGCAGGCCCTCGTGCTGGACGGCATGTTGTCCGCCGGGGTGGATGCACGGGGCCTGGAGGCGGAAGGCTGGCTCTACGCACAGCTCTATCTTTCCCGTCCGTACGGCACTTCAGGTCCCAACGATCCGAATCGAGAGCAGAAGTGAACAACAGTCAGGGTGTAGCGGGCGGCACGACGACCTTCGCCCATGAGGAGGGTCTGCCGCGCGTGCCGCTGCCCACGCTGGAGGCGAGCTGCGAGCGGTTCCTCGCCTGGTGCGCGCCGCTGCTCACCCCGGACGAGCGGGCGGCGACCGAGGCGGAGGTGGCCGCCTTCCTCCGGCCCGACGGCCCCGGCCGGGTGCTGCACGCGGCGCTGGAGGAGTACGACGCCACTGCGGGCGTGCACAGCTGGCTCGACACCTTCTGGCCGTACCGCTACCTGGGCCGCCGGGACCGGATCGCGCTCAACGCCAACTTCTTCTTCCTGTTCCAGGACTCCGGCCAGGCGCAGGTCGAGCGGGCGGCCGGGCTCATCGCAGGGGCCCTCAACTACAAGCGGCAGCTCGACCAGGAGCGCATTCCGCCGGTGGTGCAGCGCGGAGTGCCCCAGTCGATGGTGCAGAACAAGTTCCTCTTCTCCACCACCCGGATCCCCGGCGCGCAACAGGACACCGTCCGCGCCCCCTACAGCGAGGAATGGCCGGGCCCGTCCAAGGCACGGCACATCGTGGTGTTCTTCCGCGGCAGCATGTTCCGGCTGGACGTGCTCGGCGCGGACGGCGTCCCGCACAGCCTGGACGACCTCGAGGCGGGCCTGCGCGCCGTGATGAAGGCCGGAGCCGAGCCGGGCGCCGCGGACACCTCGGTGGGCCACCTCACCACCATGGCCCGCGCGGAGTGGGCGGCCGCCCGTGAGTCGCTGCTCGCCTGCCACCCCCGCAACGCGGACGCACTGGAGGATGTTGAGGCCGCGCTGTTCTGCGTCTGTCTGGAGGACTTCGCTCCCTCGGACACCCAGGAGGCCTGCGACGAGCTGCTCTACGGTGACCGCGGCAACCGCTGGTTCGACAAGGCTGTGTCCCTGATCGTGTTCGCCGACGGCCGGGCGGGCATCAACGTGGAGCACTGCGAGCTGGACGGGACCACCATCCTCAGCTTCGTCGACGCCCTGCTCGGCACCCCGGCCGAGGAGCACTCCCGGCAGTCCGGAGCACGCTCCCAGGGCCTGCCGGCGCTGGAGCCGGTCGTGTTCGAGCTGGACGACGCGCTACGGGCCCAGGTGCGCGCCGCCGCCGACGCGTTCGCCGCGTACGGGGAGGCCACGGCGACCACGACCGTGTCCTTCGCGGACTTCGGGAGCAGTACGGCCAAGGCCCTGGGCGTGTCCCCGGACGCGTTCGTCCAGGTCGCCTACCAGCTCGCCCACCAGCGGGCCAAGGGGCTTCTGGGCGCCACGTACGAGTCGATCGCCACCCGTCAGTACCGGAACGGCCGGACCGAGGCGATGCGCGTCGTCACTCCCGAGATGGTGGCCTTCGTGACGGCGATGGAGGACCCGGCGGCCGGCACGGAAGCCCGCCGAGCCGCCTTCCGGGCCGCCGCCGAGGCCCACGTCTCCCGCGCGAAGGCGTCCCAGGCCGGCCAGGTCCCCGAGCAGCACCTGTGGGAACTGGAACTGATCCAGCGCCGCCGCGGCGCGGAGCTCGGCGTACCCGAGCAGCCCGCGCTCTACCGGTCGCCGGGCTGGGTCACGATGCGGGACGACTACCTGAGCACCAGCTCCGCGCCGTCCCACAACATCCAGTACTTCGGCTTCGGATCGACCAGCAGCCGCTGCATCGGGGTGGCCTATGTGCTGCTGCCCGAGCGCTTCAACCTCTATCTGAGCACGCCACTGGCGGTCGCGGACCAGATGCGGACCTTCGCCGACCGGCTCCGGGAGGCGGTGGGTGAGCTCCGGGAGCTGGTGGGGTCCGAGCGGTCCGAGGGCTGAAGAAGTCCCGCTCGGGCCGGGGCCGGTGAGCGATCGGCCGGCGCGCACGGAGCGCCGGCCTTCGCGATGCCGGTCCCGCCGGTCCCGCCGGTCCCGCCGGTCCCGCCGGTCCCGCCGGTCCCGCCGGTCCCGCCGGTCCCGCCGGTCCCGCCGGTCCCGCCGGGACCGGCGGCCAGGGCGAGCAGCTCCGACCGCGCGCCACCGAGGGCGATCGTTCAGCGGGGCGGTGTCACCAGGCCCGTCTCGTAGGCGATGATGACGAGCTGGACCCGGTCGCGGGCGTCGAGCCTGGAGAGCAGTCGCGTCACGTACGTCTTGGCGGTGGCGACGCTGATACAGAGCCGGTCGGCGATCTCGGCGTTGGACAGGCCGCTTCCGACGAGGGTCAGCACCTCGCGTTCCCGGTCGGTGACGCCTTCCACCGTGCGTGGCGCGGCGGCGGGTGCGGGGCGGCCGGCGAACTCCTTGATCAGACGGCGGGTGACGCTCGGAGCGATCAGACCGTCTCCGGTGGCGACGACGCGGACCGCCGCGAGGATGTCGTCCAGCGCCATGTCGTAGTGGCCGTAGCCGTCCCACAGCCCGACCGCGTTCACGCAAAAGGCCGTCGGCCGTGCCTTCCGGTGAAGGAAGAGCACGGCCGACGGCCCACAGACTACCCAGGCGAGCGGAAACCCGCTCTGACCTGCGACGTTCTTAGATGTCGAAGTACAGCTCGAACTCGTGCGGGTGCGGACGCAGCTGGATCGGCGCGATCTCGTTCGTCCGCTTGTAGTCGATCCACGTCTCGATCAGGTCGGCCGTGAAGACGCCGCCCGCCTGCAGGTACTCGTTGTCCGCCTCCAGGGCGTCGAGGACCGCCGGGAGGGAGGTCGGGACCTGCGGGACGCCCGCGTGCTCCTCGGGGGCGAGCTCGTAGAGGTCCTTGTCGATCGGCTCGGCCGGCTCGATCTTGTTCTTGACGCCGTCGAGGCCCGCGAGGAGCAGGGCGGAGAACGCCAGGTACGGGTTCGAGGACGGGTCCGGGGCGCGGAACTCGACGCGCTTGGCCTTCGGGTTGGAGCCCGTGATCGGGATACGCATCGCGGCCGAGCGGTTGCGCTGCGAGTACACCAGGTTGACCGGGGCCTCGAAGCCCGGGACCAGGCGGTGGTACGAGTTCACCGTCGGGTTGGTGAAGGCCAGCAGCGACGGGGCGTGCTTGAGGATGCCGCCGATGTAGTAGCGGGCGGTGTCCGAGAGGCCCGCGTAGCCCTGCTCGTCGTAGAAGAGCGGCGAGCCGCCCTGCCACAGGGACTGGTGGACGTGCATGCCGGAGCCGTTGTCACCGAAGATCGGCTTGGGCATGAAGGTCGCGGTCTTGCCGTTGCGCCAGGCGACGTTCTTCACGATGTACTTGAAGAGCATCAGGTCGTCGGCCGCGGCGAGCAGCGTGTTGAACTTGTAGTTGATCTCGGCCTGGCCGGCGGTGCCGACCTCGTGGTGCTGGCGCTCGACCTGGATGCCGACGTTCTCCAGCTCCAGGGAGATCTCGGCGCGCAGGTCGGCGAAGTGGTCGACCGGCGGGGCCGGGAAGTAGCCGCCCTTGTAGCGGACCTTGTAACCGCGGTTGTCCTCGATCGCGCCCGTGTTCCAGGCGCCGGCCTCGGAGTCGATGTGGTAGAAGCCCTCGTTCGACTTCGTCTCGAAGCGGACGCTGTCGAAGACGTAGAACTCGGCCTCGGGACCGAAGTACGCGGTGTCCGCGATGCCGGTGGAGGCGAGGTAGGCCTCGGCCTTCTTGGCGATGTTCCGCGGGTCACGGCTGTACTGCTCGCCGGTGATCGGGTCGTGGATGAAGAAGTTGATGTTCAGGGTCTTGTCACGGCGGAACGGGTCCAGACGCGCCGTGGACAGGTCCGCGCGCAGCGCCATGTCGGACTCGTGGATCGCCTGGAAGCCGCGGATCGACGAGCCGTCGAAGGCGAGCTCTTCGGACGGGTCGAACGCCGTGGCCGGAATCGTGAAGTGCTGCATGACGCCCGGAAGGTCGCAGAACCGGACGTCGATCATCTTGACGTCGTTGTCCGCGATGTACTTCTTGGCGTCGTCGGCGTTCTGGAACATCCAACTCCTCCTACTCCCGACCCGGGGCAGGGGCGGGGTCGTAGCTCGGTCGTGCGGCCAGTGCGGTGGCACACGCTGGACCCGACCTTAGGCAGGCGGGATTTCTCCAGCATGACTCATTTGTTTCGCAGAAGTTAACCGGGCCGGTGATGAATCATGTCCGCCACCGCCGGTCGGACCCGGGCAGGGGTGATCAAAAGCGCGCACAGTACCGTGGACGGGTGGACAAGAGGCAGGCAATCGGTTCGTGGCTTTCCGGCCCCCGCGCGGCGGCCGAGGACATGGGAGCCGACTTCGGCTACCGGGGCGAGCAGCTCGGACTCCCGCAGGAGGGACCCGGCGCCATCGCCCCTCTCGGGCGGCGTTTCGGCGCTCTCTTCATCGACTGGTCCCTGTGCATGCTGATCGCATACGGGCTGTTCGCGAATGGTGACCAGCAGGCGGCCGGCAACTGGGCGCTCCTGATCTTCCTCGTACTGAGCGTGCTCACCGTCGGCACCGTCGGCAGCACGCCCGGCAAGCGGATCCTCGGTGTCCGCGTCGTCGCCGAGGACGGCGGACGGCTGGGCGTCGCCCGCGTGATCGTGCGCAGCGTGCTGCTCTGCCTGGCGATCCCCGCGCTCATCTGGGACCGCGACGGGCGCGGACTGCACGACCGCCTCTCCCGCGCCGTTCAGGTGCGCATCTAGTGCCGCGACAGGGCAAAGCTTGCAGGGAGGGGCACTAGCGCTCAGGCGAGGGGCCACGGATCCGGCACGAGTGCGGGTCCACGGAATCCGGCACGAGTGGCGAGCCGGATGCGCGGTACGCATGCGCAGTACGAATGCGGTACGCACGCGCAGTACGAATACGGATAGGCAGTACGGATACGCGAAGGGCGCCCCGGTCGACCGGGGCGCCCTTCGCGTATCCGTACTCGTGGAAGTGTCAGCGCATCTTTCCGCCGCGCGGCATCCGCATGCCCTTCGGCATGGGGCCCTTCGGCAGCGGCATGTTGCTCATCAGGTCGCCCATCGCCCGCAGCCGCTCGTTCGCCTGCGTCACCTGCGGGCCGCTGAGCACCCGCGGCAGCTTGAGCATCGTGGTCCGCAGCTTCTTCAGCGGCACCTGGCCCTCGTCGTTGCCGACGATGAGGTCGTGCACCGGCACGTCCACCACGATGCGGGCCATCTTCTTCTTCTCGGCCGCCAGCAGGCTCTTCAACCGGTTCGGGTTGCCCTCGGCCACCAGGACGATGCCGGCCTTGCCGACGGCCCGGTGAACGACGTCCTGGCTGCGGTTCATCGCGACCGCGGGGGTCGTGGTCCAGCCTCGGCCCACGTTCTGGAGCACCGCGGCAGCCGCACCCGGCTGTCCTTCCATCTGCCCGAAGGCAGCTCGCTCGGCGCGGCGTCCGAAGACGATCGCCATCGCGAGGAAGGCCAGCAGGAAGCCCAGAATGCCCAGGTAGATCTCGTGATCGATCACGAAACCGATCGCGAGGAAGGCACCGAAGGTGACGATTCCCACACCCGCGACGACGAGACCGACCTTCGAGTCGGCCCGCCGGGTCATCTTGTAGGTAAGGGCGATCTGCTTCAGTCGCCCGGGGTTCGCGGCAGAGCTCTCTGCCTGTTCCTTCCTCGCCATGCCTGAAGTTTACGTGCCTCAGGACGAGCGAGTCGCAACGGCCTCCAGCACATGCTGCGCCTCGACCCGGTCCTTGGCGCGTCGGCGGTCCTCGAGGACCGCGGCCCAGGCGTTGCGCCGGGCGGTGCGCTGGCCGCCGCGCAGGAGCACGGACTCCAGGGCGCGGAGGGCGTCGGTGACGGACGGGATGGCGTTGGCGCGTACGGAAGTCGCGGCCTGCATGGCGGGGGTCTCCCTCGGGGGCGTGGTGACGAGTGGGAGGGTGCGTGCGGTGCGTGAAGCCAGTGTCACTGATTGGTGTTACCAGGGCGTGACTGGCCGGTCAAACACCGATGAAACGTTTACGCGGATGGCCCGGACGCTGACGCGGCCCGTACGCGCCCCCGACCTGCGGGGAGCGTACGGGCCGCGCCGAATCGGCCATTACTGACCAGTAAGTTCTTGTGCGGGAATTCACACGGCCTGCGCAGCCGCGACTTCCTCCCGCTTCTGCATCGCCTGCTGGAAGAGCCGCCCCGCCCGGTACGACGAACGGACCAGCGGCCCCGACATCACACCGGAGAAGCCGATCTCCTCGGCCTCCTCCTGCAGCTCCACGAACTCCTGCGGCTTCACCCAGCGCTCGACGGGGTGGTGCCGGACCGACGGGCGCAGATACTGCGTGATCGTGATCAGCTCGCACCCCGCCTCGTGCAGATGCTGCAGTGCCTCGCTGACCTCCTCGCGGGTCTCACCCATGCCGAGGATCAGGTTCGACTTGGTCACCAGGCCGGCCGCGCGGGCCTCCGTGATCACCTTCAGCGAGCGCTCGTAACGGAAGCCGGGGCGGATGCGCTTGAAGATCCGCGGCACGGTCTCCACGTTGTGCGCGAGCACCTCGGGGCGCGACGAGAAGACCTCGGCCAGCTGGTCCGGCTCCGCGTTGAAGTCGGGGATCAGCAGCTCGACCTTGGTGCGGCCGGCCGCGCGCTCCGCCGTCTGCGCGTGGATCTGGCGCACGGTCTCCGCGTACAGCCAGGCGCCGCCGTCCTCCAGGTCGTCGCGGGCGACGCCGGTGATCGTGGCGTAGTTCAGGTCCATCGTGACGACCGACTCGCCCACGCGGCGGGGCTCGTCACGGTCGAGCGCCTGCGGCTTGCCCGTGTCGATCTGGCAGAAGTCGCAGCGCCGGGTGCACTGGTCACCGCCGATGAGGAAGGTCGCCTCGCGGTCCTCCCAGCACTCGAAGATGTTCGGACAGCCGGCCTCCTGGCAGACCGTGTGCAGACCCTCGCTCTTCACGAGCTTCTGCAGCTGGTTGTACTCGGGGCCCATTTTCGCCCGGGTCTTGATCCACTCGGGCTTGCGCTCGATGGGGGTCTGGCTGTTCCGGACCTCCAGACGCAGCATCTTGCGTCCGTCGGGTGCGACAGCGGACACGACCGGCTCCCTACCACTTCGATTCTTCGGCGGACCCCAGGGTACGCCCGTTGATTGTGATGCCTTCACCCGTGGCCAACCTCTGGCCAGAGGGAGGCATTCCTCAGGCCGTCGGCACCGGGGCCGGCTCGGGCTCGGGCTCGATCTCCCGCGGCTTCAGGTCCGCGTTCTCCAGTACCGCACGCAGATGCCTCTCGATCACCGGCAGGACTTCCGCGATCGTCACGTCCCGGCCCAGCTCGTTCGCGAGCGACGCCACGCCCGCGTCGCGGATGCCGCACGGCACGATCCGGTCGAACCAGGTGTTGTCCGGGTTCACGTTCAGCGCGAAGCCGTGCATCGTCACGCCCTTCGCGACCCGGATGCCGATGGCGGCGAGCTTGCGGTCCTCGCGGCGCTGGCCGGCGTTGGACGGGGCGTACTCAGGGCCGTTCAGGCGCGCGTCGAACTCCTCGTCGTGCAGTCGTGGGTCGAAGTCCAGCGACAGCCCTCCGACGGCGGGGCGCTGCTCCACCGGGTCACCCAGGACCCAGACGCCGCTGCGGCCCTCGACCCGCGTGGTCTCCACGCCGAACTCCGCGCATGTGCGGATCAGGGCTTCCTCCAGCCGCCGGACGTGGGCGACGACGTCCACCGGGCGGGGCAGCTGCATGATCGGGTAGCCGACGAGCTGGCCCGGGCCGTGCCAGGTGATCTTGCCGCCGCGGTCGACGTCGACGACCGGGGTGCCGTCCAGGGGGCGCTCGCTGTCCTCCGTGCGCCGCCCCGCCGTGTAGACGGGCAGGTGCTCCAGCAGCAGGCAGGTGTCCGTGATCTCGCCGGCGAACCGAGCCGCGTGCACACGGCGCTGCTCGTCCCAGGCCGCCTGGTACTCGACCGCGTCGCCGCCGAAGCCCAGATGGACAAATCGCAGCTCGCTCACCGTTGTGCCTCCCTAAAGCTTTCACGGTGCACTCATCGCGCCCCCGGTCACTCTACGACCCGGGCCGCGCGGCGCCCCGGGCCGGACCCGTCAGCGCCGCCCTCAATCCTCACACGATCGGATGAATGCGCGGCGAAGGTGGCGGTTGGGCCGGTACGGGCCGCTAAATTCGCGCCGTTCCTCCCAGAGCTTCTCCCCCAGAGCCGCGCCTGAGGGGACCCCCAGGAGGTACCCCCATGGGCTGCACCCGGGCCCGGAAGGCAGGAGACCGCACAGCTGATGACGGAACGACCCCCGCAGCGCATCCCCAACCGCCAGCTCGCCGCACTCATCGCAGAAGCCGGATTCTCCAACGCAGGGCTTGCCCGCCGGGTGGACCAGCTGGGCCTGGAGCACGGCCTCGACCTGCGGTACGACAAGACCTCGGTGACCCGGTGGCTGCGCGGGCAGCAGCCGCGCGGCACGACCCCAGCCCTGATCGCCGAGGTCTTCACCCGGCGGTTGGGCCGGCGGCTGTCCGCGCAGGACCTGGGGCTCGACGCGTGTGCACCGGTCTACGCCGGGCTGGAGTTCGCGGCCACGCCCGAGGAAGCCGTGGACATCGTCAGCGGGCTGTGGCGCAAGGACTCCGGCAGCCACGCCGAACTGCGGAAGATCGCGTTCACCCCGGCCGGGCTCGTCGTACCGAGCCGGGACTGGCTGATCGGCCGGGCCGACGAGCGGGTGGGCCGCGGGGAGCCCGCGCACAACGGCACACCGGCCCGGGTGCCCGCGCAGGGCCGCCCCTCCGTGCCGCGACAGCGCGGGACCGACCGCAGCCCGGGCCAGAAGGTCACCTCCGGCGACATCGCGGCCCTGCGCTCGGTGGGCGAGCTGTTCCGGAGCCTCGACCACGCGTACGGCGGCGGGCACGCCCGGCAGGCCCTCGTCCGCTACCTGGAGCACGAGGCCGAGCCGATGCTGCGCGGCGCGTACGGGGAGACCACCGGGCGGCGGCTGTTCGCGGCCGCCGCCGACCTGACCCGGCTGGCGGGCTGGACCTCGTACGACATCGCCGCCCACGGCCTCGCCCAGCGGTACTTCGTCCAGGCGCTGCGCCTGGCCCAGGCCGCGGGCGACCGTGCGTACGGGTCGTACGTGCTGGTCACGATGGCCCGGCAGGCGGTCTATCTGGGGCACGGACGGGAGGCCGTCCAGCTGACCCGGGTCGCCCAGCAGGGCGTCGGCTCCTCCGCCCCGCCCGTCGTCCAGGCTCTGCTCCACGCGGTCGAGGCACGCGGCCACGGAGTGCTCGGCGAGATCCGGGCCTGCACGGCCTCGCTCGCACGGGCCGAGCGGGCGCTGGAGACGGCACGGCCCGGTGACGACGTTCCGCACTGGGCGCGCTTCTTCGACGAGGCGCAGCTGGCCGACGAGTTCGCGCACTGCCACCGCGATCTGCAGCAGTACCGGGCGGCCGTGCAGCACGCGGAGCGCTCGCTCCAGCTGCGCGCCCCCGCGTTCGCCCGCAGCCGGCTCTTCTGCCGGGTGGTCCTGGCGACGGCCCGGCTCGGGCTGGGGGAGCTGGACCAGGCCTGCGCGCTGGGGGCGGAGGCGGCGCAGCAGGCGTCGGAGATCCGGTCGGCTCGTGCGATCGAGTATGTGCGGGACTTCGAGCGGCGGTTGGAGCCGTACCGTGACGCGGCCGCGGTACGTACGTACCGGGACCGCGTCACGGCGATCGGCTGACGGGCCGCTCCGCGGGGGCGGGTTCGGTGAGCGCGACGCTCCACGCCGGGTGGGTCGGGTGTCCGTCCTCAAGCGCCGGACGGGCTTGGTGAGTGGCCGGGACCGTTGAGTGAGCCGGTGCGTCCGTCCTCAAACGCCGGACGGGCTTGGCGGGTGGTCGGACGGGCCTGGTGGGTGGCCGGGCGTATCTACGCGCGGGTGCCCCGGACCTGGACCCCGGCCGGGGAGAGCGGGTTGGTCGGGGACGACAACTGGATGCGGACGTTGCGGGCGGTGGTGCCCGGTGGCAGGGGGATCGTCGTCGGGCGGCCCGCCCGGGCCGGGACGTGGATCGCCGTGACGGCCGCCGTGTCCGTGACCGAGCCGCCGGAGAACGCGCCGTCCGTGTTGCCGTCCACCGCGCGGGACGCCTGGGTGTCCCAGGCTGCCGACTGCTAGTGCCCCTCCCGGCAAGCTTTGCCCTGTCGCGCCGCCCGGCACGCAGCCATGCTGCGTTGGCCAAAAGCCCTGGTAGCTCCGCTACAAGGACTTCCAGCCGCCTTGCGATGCTTCCCCTCGGCCCTGCGGGCCTGGGGAGACCCCATGCACCGGACGACGCTCCTCGACGGGCAAACATTGCCGGTCGCGGCACTAGGTGGCCGGACGGCCCTTCGCCTGGTTCTCCCGGGCGACCGTCACCTTCGCCTGGGGCTTACGCGGCTGCTGTGCTGAGGGGTGCGGTGTCGAACTCCGGCTGGATACCGAAGTCGCGCAGGATCGCGTGCGCGGCTCTGCGGCCCGAGAACAGGGCGCCTTGGACGGTGCTCGTGTCGCGGTGGTCGCCGCAGACGTAGAGCCCGCAGAGCAACCGCACCGGGCGGCGCGGATCGTGCGGCGGCGGCATGGCGGGAACCGCCTTCGGGTCGTGATGGAGGCCGAGCAGTTCCCAGTCTCCGGTGGACGTGCCGTAGAGCGTGGCGAGATGCCTGCGTACACGGCGGTCGAGATCGGCGGACGGGCGGCCGAGGACGGTGGAGGTGATCAGGGCGCGGCCGTCCGGGGCGCGGGACGGGTCGACCTCGCTCATCACCGCGGTGTGCGCGACCGGGCCGCAGCGCTCGGCGTCCAGCAGCAGCGCAGGCTCGGTCAACGGTGCGGCGGGGGCGGTGTGATGAAGGACCGTCACGGGGTGGAAAGCCGGAACGTGGAGGCCGGGGAGGAGCGTGGCGGCAGCGCGGGCGCCGGTGGCGAGGAGGAGGGAGCGGCAGGTGACCGTGCCGTGCTCCTCGGTGGTGACGGAGCTGATCGAGGCGTCCGTGACGCGCACACCGGTGTGGACGGTACCGGGCGGAAGAGTGTCCGCGAGCAGCTCGGGAAGGGTGGCGGCGCCGCCCGCCGGGACGCAGAGCCTGCCCCGGGCGAAGCCGCGCAGGACGAGGTCGGAGCAGCGGCTGGAGGTGCTGAGCTCCGGGTCGCCGAGGAGGGCGGAAAGGAGCGGGCGGAGGAAGGCGTTGACGGTACGAGGGGGCAGTCCGCGCGTGAACAGGGCGTCCAGTGTGGGCTGTTCACGGCGGGCCAGCAGACGGCGGGGCGGGGTGGCGGCGAGCCGGCCGAGCGCGGCGGCGAGGCGGGCCTGGTCGAAGGCCCCGCCCAGGGGCGTGCGGGGGGCGCTCGCGAGGGCGCGTGCAGCGGTGAGTGCGCCTCTTGCGCTCCGTGTGCTGCGCGCCTCGCCGGCGCGGTGGTGGCGGCCGTCGCTGTGCACGAGTACACCGGGTGAGAATTGGCGCAAGGGCAGCTGGGACAGGGCGGGGGTACGGCGGAGGTCCGGGTACGCCGTGTTGAGCAACTGCCCGATCCGGTCCAGCCGGAACCCGTCGACGAGTTCCGTGGCCATCCGGCCGCCGACCCTGGGGGCGGCCTCCAGCACGGTGACCGTGACTCCCGCTCGGGTCAGCCGATGAGCCGCCGCAAGCCCGGCGACCCCGGCTCCGACGATGACGACGTCCGCGTGGCGTGCGCTGCTGAGCACGTGCCCCTCCCCGAGGTCGGCGCGGCTGGTGTGGGGTCCTCATGCCCCCAACCGGCCACCGGAATGCCGAAGTTCGGATCGAGCGTAGAAACCTCGCCACGCCGTGCCACTCGCGCGCGGCGGGGCGCCCTGTGGCACGGGGTCGCACGCGGCGCGCTCACGCCCTGTCCGACGGATCTTGCTGGGCTCGCGACGCCCGGCGACCGCCGGACAGGCCCTGGCCCCGGGGGGAGGGGGAGAGAACCCCGGGGCACGCGGCCCGGGCTCAGTCGAGGGCCGCTCGGATCGCCGCGTCGATCGAGGGGTGGGCGAAGGTGAAGCCCGAGTCGAGGAGCTTCTTGGGGAGGACGCGCTGGCTGCCGAGGACGTCCCCGGCGAATTCGCCGAGGGCGATGCGGAGGGCGAAGGGCGGGACCGTGAAGAGGGTCGGGCGGTGGAGGACGCGACCCATGGCCGCCGTGACCTCGCGGTTGGTGAGGGGGGCCGGGGCCGTGAGGTCGACCGGGCCGGAGAGGGTTTCCGTGTCGACGATGTGGCGGAGCGCCGCGATCTCGTCGTGCAGGGAGATGAAGCTCCAGAACTGGCGGCCGTTGCCGAGCCGGCCGCCCAGACCCGCCCGGAAGATGGGGAAGAGCCGGCCCCACGCGCCGCCCTCGCGAGCCACCACCAGGCCGGTACGGGCGAAGGCCACACGGATGCCGGCCTCCTCGGCCGGGGCCGCCGCGGCCTCCCACTCCTCGCACACGGAGGGGAGGAAGCCCGCGCCGGGCGGGGCGCTCTCGTCGACCGCGCGGTCACCGGTGTCGCCGTAGTACCCGATCGCCGACCCGCACACCAGCACCCGCGGCGGCTGCTCCAGCGAGGCCACCGCCTCGGCGATCGCGGCCGTGCCGAGGACCCGGCTGTCCCGGATCTCCTTCTTGTACGCCTCCGTCCACCGCTGGTCGCCGACCCCCGCCCCCGCCAGATGGACGACCGCCTCGCAGCCGATGAGCCCCGCCGCGTCCACGTACTGCCGCGCGGGATCCCACTCCACCTCGTCCGCCTCGCGTGCCGCCCGCCGTACGAGCCGGACCACGTCGTGCCCGCCCTCAGCCCGCAGGGAACGTACGAGTGCTGAACCGATGAGCCCGCTCGAGCCGGTGACCGCAATGCGCATGCCGTCCATCCTGCCCGCATGGCACAGTGATCGTCATGTCAGAGACCCGCGCGCCGCACGTGATACGCCCCGCACGCAGCTCCGACGATGCGGCGCTGGGCGACCTCGACAGGGCCACCTGGTCCACCCTGCACTCCGTACAGCCGCGTCCGCTGTCGCCGTACGACCCGTTCTTCGACGACACCCGTCCGCCACACGGCCATCTCGTCGCCGAGGCCCAGGACGGCAGGATCGCGGGATACATCCGCCTCGGCGCCCCCACCTCGCTCGCCTGCAACGCGCATGTGCGGCAGATCCAGGGCCTCGCGGTGGCCGGCTGGGCACGCGGACAGGGCGTGGGGCGGGCGCTGCTGCGCGGCGCGGCGGCCGAGGCGCGGCGCCAGGGCGCGGCCCGGATCACCCTGCGGGTGCTCGGCCACAACACACCCGCCCGCCGGCTGTACGAATCCGAGGGTTACGCCGTCGAAGGCGTCCTGCCCGGCGAGTTCTTCCTGGCCGGCCGGTACGTCGACGACGTACTGATGGGGCGTTCGCTCACCCCGTGATCCCCGGGCCGGCCAACGGCCGCATCCCGCCCATCAGTTCACGCAGACAGCGCACCGCCAGCTCCGCCGGCGAATCCGCGCCGCTGACCGGAGCGTCGGTCTCCGCCCACGCTTCCAGCGCCACCCGGATCGCGTCCGTGGCTGCCGCCGCCGCGAGCCGTAGCTCCAGCGGGTCGGCCGCCGGCCCGGCCAGCGCGGCCAGCACCGGCAGCAACCGCTCCTCGGACTCCTGGTTCACCCGGTACCAGACGGCCCGGAGCGCCGGGTCCTGGGCGGCCGCGCGCAGCAGCCCGCGGGTCCAGCGCAACCCCTCCGCCGCCCCGTCGTCCGGCACGGACAGTGCCTCGGCGATGGACCGCTCCAGCGCCTCGGGCACCGCTGTACCGGGCTCGGCGGCCGCCAGCAGCGCGCGCCAGCGCTCCGCCCCGCCCGCGAGCAGCGGGGCGACGGCGTCCTGCTTGTTGCGGAAGTACCGGTAGAAGGTGCGCAGTGCGACCCCGGCGCTGCGCGCGATCTCCTCGGCCGTGGTGTCGTCGGGGCCCCGCTCGGCGAAGAGCTCGGCGGCGGCGCGCGCGATGTCGAGCTGGGTCGCGGCCTTGCGGCGCTCGGTCAGCGACAGCCGCGGGGACGGTGGATGGGTGCTCACCGGAGGAAGCGTACGCCCGGCACCGTTCGTGTGACATGAATTGTCGACATGGCAAAACGTGCCATCAAGGCGTACCGTGTGGCGGACTGCCGAGGAGTGAAGAGAGAGACCCATGAACCGCTACGAAGGTCGCCGCGTGCTCATCACCGGCGCCGGATCCGGCATCGGCCGGGCCACCGTGCACCGGATCCTCGCCGAGGGCGGCCGTGTCGTGGGCGTCGACGTCAGCGAAGAGGGCCTGAAGGCGACCTTCGCCGGGGCCGTTGCCGACGGCACCGCCGCCCGCCTCACCACCGCACTGCTCGACATCTCCGACGAGGCCGCCGTGAAGGCGGGCGTCGCCGTGGCCGTCGAGACCCTCGGCGGTCTCGACGTGCTCGTCAACGCGGCCGGAATCCTTCGCTCGGAGCACACCCACAGGACCTCGCTCGACCTCTTCAACAAGATCATCACGGTGAACCTCACCGGCACCTTCCTGATGATCCGTGAGTCCCTGCCGGCCCTGCTGGCGGGCGACGCGCCGGTCGTCGTCAACTTCTCCTCGACGTCGGCGAGCTTCGCGCACCCGTACATGTCTGCGTACGCGGCCAGCAAGGGAGGCATCCAGTCGATGACCCACGCCATCGCGAGCGAATACAGCAAGCAGGGCCTGCGTGCCGTGTCCGTCGCGCCCGGCTCGATCTCCTCCGACATGACCAGCGGCACCGGCCCCGGCCTGCCCGAGGACGCCGACATGTCGCTCTTCATGAAACTCGCCCCTGCCATCGGAGCGGGATTCGCGAGCCCGGACACCGTGGCCGGCGTCGTCGCGATGCTCGGTTCGCAGGACGGCGCCTTCATCACCGGCACCGAGATCCGTATCGACGGCGGTACGCACTTCTGACGTACGCGCACCATACGTACGCGCGCACATGCGTACGCGCACGTACCGTCAGATCCCGAAGCGGTCCCAGAGCGCGGGGAACCGTTCCGCCAGTGCGCGGTCGTCGTCGAAGTCGAACGGCGTGCCCTCCGGCTCCGCCGCCTGCCCGGGGATCCCCAGATCGGGTGCGACCGCACCGGTGAGCTGCTCGTACGCCTCGTCCGCCGCGTACCCCAGCTCCTCCCCGTCCCCGTCGATCTCCTCGTCGAAGTCGTCCAGGAGATCGGCGAGGGCGTCCGGGTCGTGCACCGCGGTCTCGAAGACCTCCCGCCCCTGGCCGATCAGCCAGCAGCGGAAGTAGTCGAACGCGTCGTCGCTCGCGCCACCGAGCAGCACGGCGGCCGCGCCCCACAGATCCCAGCGGTACGCGCGGTTGTAGCGCGCCTCGAAATGCCGGGCGAAGTCCAGGACGGAGTCGGGATCGAGTTGCAGCAGCCGCTCGACGAGCAGCTCGGCATGGTCCTCGGGGTCGCCCTCGGCGGCCACCCGGGTGCTGTCGATGATCTCCCAGAACTCCGTCTCGTCCATCACGGGACAAGCATCGGGGTTTGCGGAGAGTGGCGCACGTGGAGCCGCCGAAATGCTGCCTTTCGGAAATGTGGACAGAGGATGTCGGATTTTCCTGCAAGCGTTGCACCATGACGACCGACACAGCACTGCAGGGGAAGATCGCGCTGGTCGCGGGCGCGACACGGGGCGCGGGCCGCGCCATCGCCGTACAGCTGGGCGCGGCGGGCGCGACGGTCTATGTGACCGGCCGTACGACGAGGGAACACACCAGCGAGGTCGGGAGGGCGACGGAGACGATCGAGCAGACGGCGGAACTCGTCACCGAGGCGGGCGGCGAGGGCATCGCCGTCCCCACCGACCATCTCGACGTGGACCAGGTCCGTGCCCTGGTCGCGCGCATCGACCGGGACCACGGCCGCCTGGACATCCTCGTCAACGACATCTGGGGCGGCGAGCACCTCATCGTCTGGAACACGAAGATGTGGGACACGGATCTGCAGGGCGGACTGCGGATGCTGGAGCTCGGCGTCCGCAGCCACATCATCACCAGCAGCTGCGCCCTGCCGCTCCTGGTCCGCAACCCCGGCGGGCTGGTCGTCGAGGTCACCGACGGCACGGCCGAGTCGAACCGGCGCTTCCGCGAGAACTTCTACTACGACCTCACCAAGTACGCCCCGATCCGGATGGCCTTCGCGCTCGGCGAGGACCTCAAGAGCGTCGGCGGCACGGCCGTCTGTGTCACCCCCGGCTTCCTCCGCTCCGAGCAGATGCTGGAGATCTTCGGCGTACGCGAGGAGAACTGGCGGGACGCCATCGCCAAGCAGCCGCACTTCGCGATCGCCGAATCGCCCCTCTACATCGGCCGGGCGGTGGCCGCCCTCGCCGGTGACCCCGACCGGGCCAGGTGGAACGGCCGGTCACTCTCCAGCGGACAGCTCGCGAAGGAGTACGGATTCACGGACGCGGACGGCAGCCGGCCCGACGCCTGGCGGTACTTCGAGGAGGTCGTCTACGGCGGCAAGGATGCGCCGGTGGACGACTACCGCTGAGCTTCCGGGTACAGCGCGTGCATACGGGCCGCGGCCTCCGCGAACCGCCTGCGGAGGCCGGCCGGCTCCAGCACCTCCAACTCCGGGCCGAGGCCGAGGAGCTGACCGAAGGCCACCTCCTCCGACTCGACCGGAAGGGTGAGGGTGACCCAGCCCTGCTCGTCCGGCGGCCCGGCGGCCTCCAGCGCCTCGCTGGTGGCGGCGCGGTCCGTGATGTACGGGAGCCGCCGGGCGCCGTCGGGTGAGAGCCGGACGACGATCCCGGAGCGCAGGATCGAGCGGGCGAACTGCGCGGCGCGCTCCTCCCAGAAGGCGGGCAGATCGAAGGACTCGTCCCGTTCGAAACGGTTCTCGGAGAGGGCGACGGCGGTGAACCGGTCGATCCGGTAGACCCGGAACGCCGTACCGTCGGCCCGGGCGCACAGGTACCAGACCCCGGCCTTCAGGACGAGGCCGTACGGCTCCAGCTGCCGCTCGGCGTCCCGGTAGCGTGCGTCGACGAACCGGTCGTCCCACACCGCCTCCGCGATGGTCGGCAGCAACGCGGGGGTCTCCGGCTCCTGGTACCAGCCGGGCGCGTCCAGATGGAAGCGCTGCGCGGCCGACCGTGACGCGTCACTCAGTGACGGCAGCAGTGCGGCGGACACTTTCAGCCGGGCCGCGGATGCCGCGTCCTCGAGTCCCATCTCCCGCAACGCCCCCGGCAGCCCGGACAGGAACAGCGCCTCCGCCTCGCTCCGGGCCAGCCCGGTCAGCCGCGTCCGGTACCCCCCGATCAGCCGGTAGCCCCCGGCCCGCCCGCGGTCCGCGTACACCGGAACCCCTGCCTCCGACAGCGCGAGTGCGTCCCGGGTGATGGTCCGCTCGGAGACTTCGAGCTCTTCGGCGAGTTCGGCGGCGGTCATGGAGGGCCGCGACTGAAGGAGGAGAACCATCTTGATGAGGCGGGCAGCGCGCATGGGGTCATTGTCGCGGGGCCGGCGCCGCGTGCCCCGGTCCGCCCGGCGGGCGGGCTCCGAGGCGCGCCGCCCACGTCCGGCGGCCGGGGGCGCCCCGCACGCCCGTAGGGCGTAGGGGAGATCGAGGCGCGGGTCCGGGGCAGCGCCCCCCCCACGCGGCGGAGCCGCACATCGACACAGCGGGAAGGCCCGCCGCAGGCGCGAAGCCCCCGCCGCCCGGAGGCGACGGGGGCTTCACAGCACCGCACAGGCCCTACAGGCCGTACCGCTCCCGCGCGTCCTTGACCGCCGAGGCCGGGACCTCGCCACGCCGCGCGAGCTGGGCCAGCGCGGCGACCACGATCGACTGCGCGTCGACGCCGAAGTGACGGCGGGCCGCGTCACGGGTGTCCGAGAGGCCGAAGCCGTCCGCGCCGAGCGAGGACCAGTCCTGCTCCACCCACTGGGCGATCTGGTCCGGGACCTGGCGCATGTAGTCGCTCACCGCGAGCACGGGGCCCTCGGCGCCCTCAAGGGCCTGGCGTACGTACGGGACACGGGACTCGCCGCGCAGCAGCGCCGCGTCCGCCTCCAGCGCGTCGCGCCGCAGCTCGGTCCACGAGGTCGCGGACCAGACGTCGGCCGTGACGTTCCAGTCGGCGGCGAGAAGCTTCTGCGCCTCCAGCGCCCAGTGGATCGCCGTACCCGAGGCGAGCAGCTGGATGCGCGGGTCGTCCGCGGCGCCCTCGCCCGTGTTGAAGCGGTACAGACCGCGGACGATGCCCTCGTCGACGCCTTCCGGCTTCGCGGGCTGCGGCATCGGCTCGTTGTAGACGGTCAGGTAGTAGAAGACGTCCGAGTCCTCGCCCGGGCGGGCTTCGCCGTACATCCTCCGCAGACCGTCCTTGACGATCGCCGCGACCTCGTACGCGAACGCCGGGTCGTACGTCAGCGCCGCCGGGTTCGTCGCCGCGATCACCGGCGAGTGGCCGTCCGCGTGCTGCAGACCCTCACCCGTCAGCGTCGTACGGCCGGCCGTGGCGCCGACCAGGAAGCCCTTGCCGAGCTGGTCGCCGAGCTGCCACATCTGGTCGGCGGTCCGCTGCCAGCCGAACATCGAGTAGAAGATGTAGAAGGGGATCATCGTCTCGCCGTGCGTCGAGTACGCGGTGGCGGCGGCGATGAAGTCGGCCATCGAACCGGCCTCGGTGATGCCCTCGTTGAGGATCTGGCCGTCCTTGGCCTCGCGGTAGTACATCAGCTGGTCGCGGTCGACCGGCTCGTACGTCTGCCCCTTCGGCGAGTAGATGCCGAGCGACGGGAACAGCGACTCCATACCGAAGGTACGGGCCTCGTCGGGGACGATCGGGACCCAGCGCCTGCCGGTCTCCTTGTCCCGGATCAGGTCCTTGATCAGCCGGACGAAGGCCATGGTGGTCGCCACGGACTGGTTGCCGGATCCCTTGTCGAAGGCGGCGAAGGCCTTCTCGGCGGGCGCGGGCAGCGCGCCGACCGGGTGGACGCGGCGGGCCGGGGCCGGGCCGCCGAGAGCCGCGCGGCGCTCCTGGAGGTAGCGGACCTCGGGGGAGTCGGCACCCGGGTGGCCGTACGGCACCTGGCCGTCGGCGAACGCCGAGTCGGCGATGGGCAGCCCGAGCAGGTCGCGCATGTCCTTGAACTCGTCCACCGTCAGCTTCTTCATCTGGTGGTTGGCGTTCTTGGACGCGAAGCCCTCGCCGAGCGTGTAGCCCTTGACCGTCTGGGCCAGGATCACGGTCGGCGCGCCCTTGTGCTCGACGGCGGCCTTGTACGCGGCGTACACCTTGCGCGGCTCGTGGCCACCGCGGGAGAGGTGGAAGCACTCCAGGATCTTGTCGTCGGACAGCAGCTTCGCCATCTCGACGAGCGCCGGGTCCGCGCCGAAGAAGTCCTGGCGAATGTAGGCCGCGTCGCGGGTCTGGTACGTCTGGACCTGCGCGTCCGGGACCTCACGCAGGCGGCGGACGAGCGCGCCGGTGGTGTCGAGCTGGAAGAGCTCGTCCCAGGCGTTGCCCCACAGCGTCTTCACGACGTTCCAGCCGGCGCCGCGGAACTGGGCCTCCAGCTCCTGCACGATCTTGAAGTTGGCGCGGACCGGGCCGTCGAGGCGCTGCAGGTTGCAGTTGATGACGAAGGTCAGGTTGTCCAGGCCCTCACGGCTCGCGAGCGCGAGTGCCGCGGTGGACTCGGGCTCGTCCATCTCGCCGTCGCCGAGGAACGCCCAGACGTGGGACGCGGAGACGTCCTTGATGCCGCGGTTCGTCAGATAGCGGTTGAACCGCGCCTGATAGATGGCGGAGAGCGGGCCGAGGCCCATCGAGACCGTCGGGAACTCCCACAGCCAGGGCAGCCGGCGCGGATGCGGGTACGACGGGAGGCCGTCGCCGCCGGACTCCTGTCGGAACTTGTCCAGGTGGGCCTCGGTGAGGCGGCCGTCGAGGAAGGCGCGGGCGTAGATGCCGGGCGATGCGTGGCCCTGGATGTAGAGCTGGTCGCCGGAGCCGTCGGCCTCCTTCCCGCGGAAGAAGTGGTTGAAGCCGGTCTCGTAGAGCCAGGCCGCGGAGGCGAAGGTGGCGATGTGGCCACCGACGCCGTACTTGGAGCCGCGGGTGACCATCGCGGCGGCGTTCCACCGGTTCCAGGCGGTGATCCGGCGCTCCATCTCCTCGTCACCGGCGGCCTGGGTGGGCTCGGCGGCGGTGGGGATGGTGTTGACGTAGTCCGTCTCCAGCAGCTTGGGCAGGTCGAGCCCGGCGACACCCTCGGCGTGCTGGAGGGTGCGGCGCATCAGGTACGCGGCGCGGTGCGGGCCGGCAGCCTTGGTGACGGCGTCAAGAGAGGCCGCCCATTCGGCGGTCTCCTCGGTGTCACGGTCCGGGAGCTGGTCGAGCTCGCTCGGAAGCGGAAGCTTGCTGCCTACGGGGTCGGTCATGATCGCCGCCTTCCGGAGAGGAGGGGGGTGGAGAAAGGGGGCCTTGTCTGGCAGGACGGGGCCGTGGACTGGTGAGTCCGTCGTCGACTGTAAGCCGACGATCGATGATCGATCAAAGCGTGAAGGGAAAAACTTCTTCAGATCGAGAAAGTCGGCACAGGGTGCCGCGAATCCGGGCACGCGGTGCCGGATCTTTTGTGGCGGGGCTCCGCCCCACGGCCCCGGGACCGGGGGTGCGGGGTGGCCTCCGGCGGGGGTGGGGTGACGGTGTGCCCGGTGCCGCGCCCGCGGCAGAGGGCGACCCCGTCAACCACGCACCCCCGCCGGAGGCACCCCGCGCCCGTGGCGGGGGCAACCCAAACGTGCCCTGAGCCGGAGGGTCAGGCGCGGGGCGCGCAGCCCAGGACGTGGGCCTTGACCAGCGCGCCGATCTGCGGGTCCCGGCGGCGGAAGGCCGCCACCAGCTCCTCGTGCTCCTCCGCGTACGACTTCTGCTTCGTCCCCAGCCACCGGATCGACAGCGCCGTGAAGACCTCGATCCCGAGGCCCTCCCACGTGTGCAGCAGCACCCCGTTGCCCGCCGCCTTCACCAGCTCCCGGTGAAAGGCCACCGTGTGCCGCACCTGCGCCGTGCCGTCCGCCGCCCGGTCCGCCTCGTAGAGCGCCGCCACATGCGGCTCCAGCGCCGAGCAGTCCGCCGCCAGCCGCTCCGCGGCCAGCTCCGCCGCGATCTGCTCCAGGCCGGCCCGTACCGGATAGCTCTCCTCCAGGTCGGCCGCCGTCAGATTCCGTACCCGTACGCCCTTGTTGGGCGCCGACTCGATGAGCCGCAGGGACTCCAGCTCGCGCAGCGCCTCCCGTACGGGCGTCTGGCTCACCGCCAGCTCCGTCGCGATGCGGCGCTCGACGATCCGCTCGCCCGGCTTCCAGCGGCCGCTGACGATGCCCTCCACGATGTGCTCGCGGATCTGATCGCGCAGCGAGTGGACGACGGGCATGGTCATGGACCGCTCCTTCAAGAAGAGAAGACCCCTAGACAATACGGCGGCGCCCCTACCTGGGAGTACTCCCGGGCAGGGGCGCCGCTCGTGAGGCTGGTTACAGCCGAGTGGCTCAGAGGCCGAGCTCGACCTCGAACTCGCCGGCCTCCAGGATCGCCTTGACCGCCGTCAGGTAGCGCGCGGCGTCGGCGCCGTCCACCAGACGGTGGTCGTAGGACAGCGTCAGGTACGTCATGTCGCGGACGCCGATGACCGTGCCCTCGGCGGTCTCGATGACGGCCGGACGCTTGACCGTCGCGCCGATGCCCAGGATCCCGACCTGGTTCGGCGGCACGATGATCGTGTCGAACAGCGCACCGCGCGAACCGGTGTTGCTGATCGTGAAGGTCGCACCGGCCAGCTCGTCCGGCGTGATCTTGTTGCCGCGGACCTTGGCCGCCAGGTCGGCGGTGGCCTTGGCGATACCGGCCAGGTTGAGGTCGCCCGCACCCTTGATGACCGGGGTCATCAGGCCCTTCTCGGAGTCGACGGCGATGCCGATGTTCTCCGAGTCGAAGTAGGTGATGGTGCCCTCGTCCTCGTTGATCCGGGCGTTGATGACCGGGTGGGCCTTCAGCGCCTGGGCCGCCGCCTTGACGAAGAAGGGCATCGGGGACAGCTTGACGCCCTCACGGGCGGCGAACGCGTCCTTGGCCTGGCCGCGCAGCTTCATCAGCTTGGTGATGTCGACCTCGACGACCGAGGACAGCTGGGCCTGGCCGTGCAGCGCCTTCATCATGTTGTCGCCGATGACCTTGCGCATGCGGGTCATCTTGACCGTCTGGCCACGCAGCGGGGAGACCTCGAGAGCCGGAGCCTTCTTCGCGGCGGGGGCAGCCGCGGCCGGAGCCGGTGCGGCAGCGGCCTTCGCGGCCTCGGCGGCGGCGATGACGTCCTGCTTGCGGATACGGCCACCGACACCGGTGCCCTTGACCGTGGACAGGTCCACACCGCTCTCGGCGGCGAGCTTACGGACCAGCGGAGTGACGTACGCACCCTCGTCCACCGGGGCGGCGGGGGCAGGCGCCGGGGCCGCCGGGGCAACGGGCGCGGCCGGAGCCGGAGCAGCCGGGGCCACCGGAGCCGGAGCGGCAGCGGCGGGAGCGGCCTGCACCGGAGCGGGCGCCGGAGCCGGGGCGGCCGGGGCCACCGGAGCGGGCGCCGGAGCCGGGGCGGCAGCCGGGGCCGGCGCGGCGGGGGCGGCCGGAGCAGCCGGAGCGGCACCCGGGGCACCGATCACGGCGAGCTTCGCGCCGACCTCGGCGGTCTCGTCCTCGCCGACCACGATCTCCAGCAGCACACCGGCGGTGGGCGCGGGGATCTCGGTGTCGACCTTGTCCGTGGAGACCTCCAGCAGCGGCTCGTCGGCCTCGACGGACTCGCCGACCTCCTTCAGCCAGCGGGTGACGGTGCCCTCGGTGACCGACTCGCCCAGCGCGGGGAGCACGACGTCGGTGCCGGTGGCGCCAACCGCCGGGGCGGCGGGCGCGGCGGGCGCCGCCGGAGCCGCGGGGGCTTCGGCGACAGGGGCGGCCGGGGCCGGGGCCGGAGCCTCGGCGGCCGCGGGGGCCGGGGCGGCAGCGGGCGCGCCCGTGCCGTCGTCGATGATGGCCAGCTCGGCGCCGACCTCGACGGTCTCGTCCTCAGCGACCTTGATGGCGGCCAGGACGCCGGCCGCCGGGGCGGGGATCTCGGTGTCGACCTTGTCGGTCGACACCTCGAGCAGCGGCTCGTCGGCCTCGACGCGCTCGCCCTCGGCCTTCAGCCAGCGGGTGACGGTGCCCTCGGTGACGCTCTCTCCGAGCGCCGGAAGGGTTACGGAAACCGGCATGGTTTCGGTTGCTCCTTACGAATGTGCGGTAGTGGTCGTCGCGCCCGTTACTGCGCTCTCTGGGGGCGGCCCCCCAGACCCCCAGAACTCAGTCGTGGGAGTGGAGCGGCTTGCCGGCCAGGGCCAGGTGGGCCTCGCCGAGCGCCTCGTTCTGCGTCGGGTGCGCGTGGATGAGCTGCGCGACCTCGGCCGGCAGGGCCTCCCAGTTGTAGATCAGCTGAGCCTCACCGACCTGCTCGCCCATACGGTCACCGACCATGTGGACGCCGACCACGGCACCGTCCTTGACCTGGACGAGCTTGATCTCGCCCGCGGTCTTCAGGATCTTGCTCTTGCCGTTGCCCGCGAGGTTGTACTTCAGAGCGACGACCTTGTCCGCGCCGTAGATCTCCTTGGCCTTGGCCTCGGAGAGACCCACGGAGGCGACCTCGGGGTGGCAGTACGTCACCTTCGGCACGCCGTCGTAGTCGATCGGGACCGTCTTCAGACCGGCCAGGCGCTCCGCCACCAGGATGCCCTCGGCGAAGCCGACGTGCGCGAGCTGGAGGGTCGGGACGAGGTCACCGACGGCCGAGATGGTCGGCACGTTGGTCTGCATGTACTCGTCGACGAGGACATAGCCGCGGTCCATGGCGACCCCGGCCTCCTCGTAGCCCAGGCCCTGCGAGACCGGGCCGCGGCCGACGGCGACCAGCAGTACCTCGGCCTCGAAGGTCTTGCCGTCGGCGAGGGTGACCCGGACACCGTCCTGCGTGTACTCGGCCTTCTCGAAGAAGGTGCCGAGGTTGAACTTGATGCCGCGCTTGCGGAAGGCGCGCTCGAGAAGCTTGGAGCTGTTCTCGTCCTCGACCGGGACGAGGTGCTTCAGGGCCTCGACGATGGTGATGTCGGTGCCGAAGGACTTCCACGCGGAAGCGAACTCGACGCCGATGACGCCGCCGCCCAGCACGATCGCGGACTTCGGCACCCGGTCCAGGACCAGCGCGTGGTCGGAGGAGATGATGCGGTTGCCGTCGATGGTCAGACCCGGCAGCGACTTCGGCACGGAGCCGGTGGCGAGGAGGACGTGCCGGCCCTGGACGCGTCGGCCGTTGACGTCGACGGAGGTCGGGGAGGACAGCCGGCCCTCACCCTCGATGTACGTGACCTTGCGGGAGGCGATCAGACCCTGCAGGCCCTTGTACAGCCCGGAGATCACCTCGTCCTTGTACTTGTGGACAGCCGGGACGTCGATGCCCTCGAAGCTGGCCTTGACACCGAACTGCTCGCTCTCGCGGGCCTGGTCGGCGATCTCGCCGGCGTGCAGCAGGGCCTTCGTGGGAATGCAGCCACGGTGCAGGCAGGTGCCGCCGACCTTGTCCTTCTCGATCAGGGCGACGTCCAGGCCCAGCTGCGCTCCGCGCAGTGCCGCGGCGTAACCGCCGCTACCACCGCCGAGGATCACTAGGTCGAAAACGGTGCTGGCGTCGTTCGCCACGTCACGTCCTCCATGCATGTGCGCCGGGCGCCGGTCGTCCAGACCCACGCGGCGGCTGGTGTTCGGCCGCTTATCGTCGGCCCTCTGGTGGGGGCCCTGTCCTGCCGAGAACCCATCTTCGCACTTGTTGACGGAAGGCGGGACGCGGGGCCGGGGTCCGAGACGGCGGTTCTGCCGTCCTTGCGGTTACTCGTCCGTATGAACCTACGGATTTCGTTGAAGGCGTACGGCCCCGGGGGTATTCCCGAGGCCGTACCCCGGCGCGAGCACCGGCTCCCACCGGAGCGGCTGACGCCGCGCCCCCTGTGTCACATCAGCCCAGGTCGCCCGCGGCGGTGCGCTCGGCGAGCTTCACCAGGGTGCGCACCGCGGAGCCGGTGCCGCCCTTGGGGGTGTAGCCGAACGGGGCGCCCTCGTGGAAGGCCGGGCCCGCGATGTCCAGGTGGGCCCAGGTGATGCCCTCGCCGACGAACTCCTTCAGGAACAGACCGGCGACCAGGCCGCCGCCCATCCGCTCGCCCATGTTCGCGATGTCGGCGGTCGGGGAGTCCATGCCCTTGCGCAGGTCGGCCGGGAGCGGCATCGGCCAGGAGTCCTCGCCGACCTCCTCGGCGATCTCGTGGACCGACGTACGGAAGGCGTCGTCGTTCGACATGACACCGAACCTGCGGTGGCCCAGCGCCAGCACCATCGCGCCGGTCAGGGTCGCCACGTCCACGATCGCGTCGGGGTTCTCCTCGGACGCCTTGGCGATCGCGTCGGCCAGCACGAGACGGCCCTCGGCGTCGGTGTTGAGCACCTCCACCGTCTTGCCGCTGTACATGCGCAGGACGTCGCCGGGGCGGGTGGCGGTGCCGGACGGCATGTTCTCGGCGAGCGCCAGCCAGCCGGTGACATTGACGTGCAGGCCGAGGCGGGCGGCCGTGACGACGGCGGCGAACACCGCGGCGGCGCCGGCCATGTCGCACTTCATCGTCTCGTTGTGACCGGCCGGCTTGAGCGAGATGCCGCCCGAGTCGTAGGTGATGCCCTTGCCGACCAGGGCCAGGGTCTTCTCCGCCTTGGGGTGCGTGTAGGCGAGGCGGACCAGACGGGGGCCGTTGGCCGCGCCCTGGCCGACGCCGAGGATGCCGCCATAGCCGCCCTTGACGAGCGCCTTCTCGTCGAGCACCTGCACCTTGATGCCGTGCTCCTTGCCGGCGGCGGTGGCGACGGCGGCGAACGACTCGGGGAAGAGGTCGTTCGGCGGGGTGTTGACCAGGTCGCGGGCGCGGTTGATCTCCTCGGTCAGCGCGATCGCGCGGTCGGCCGCGGCCTTGAACGCCTTGTCGCGCGGCTTGGCGCCCAGCAGGGCGATCTCGGCGAGCGGCTGCTTCTTGCCGTTCTTTCCGCCCTTGGCGTCCTTGCCGTTGCCGTCCTGGTAGGCGGTGAAGGCGTACGCGCCGAGCAGCGCGCCCTCCGCGATCGCCTCGGCGGCGGCCGGGCCGTCGGACGCCTCGATCGGCAGCGCGAACGCGGCCTTCTTCGTACCGGCCAGCGCACGGGCGGCGGAACCGGCGGCGCGCCGCAGCGACTCGGCGGTGTACGCCTCGTCCTTCTCCGGGACGGCACCGAGACCGACCGCGAGCACGACCGGGACCTTGAGTCCGGACGGCGCGGGCAGCTTGGTCACCTCGCCCTCGGCACCCGAGGCGCCAAGGGTCTCGAGGACGGTGGCGAGCTTCCCGCCGAACGCCTTGTCCACGGCCTCGGCGCCGGCGGCGACGACCGGGCCCTTGGCGCCCTTGGCGACGCCCACGACGACCGCGTCGGCGCGCAGCGTCGTAGCGCCGGCAGTGCTGAGAGTGAGAGCAGTCACGGTGGTGAATTCTCGCTTCCGTTTAGTCCTGTGGCCGAAAAGGTGGGCTCGGCCGTGCCCGGCGCATCGTAAATCGGGCGAGTCGGAGCGCCGGCACCGAGCCTACGCGCGCTGCCGACGTTCGCTCATGGCGGCGGCCGTTCACCCATACGTGGTGTCTCCGTCGCGTTTCCCGCGAGGAGAGTGAGCCCTACGTCACACTCGGGCCGAATGCGCAAGGGAGCAACTTGCTGCTTTGCATGATTTCCACAGGTCCTCCCCGGAATCACCGCAGGCGAGGGTCGTCGAGGGTGGGGGGAAACCATGGTGCCCGGATTCAGTACGAGCGGACCGACGCGCGCGCTCAGCCCAAGGAGACGGGGCAGGATCGGCACGGCAGCGGTCGCGCTCACCACATCGCTGCTCGCGGCGGTGCTTCCCGCGTCGTCCGCCGCGGCCGCCGATCCGGTGCCGCGGATCGATCTGAAGGTCCTGGTCGTCGACGACGGCGGCGAGGCGGTGGCGGCGGTCACCTCCGAGCTGCGCAGCACCGGAGTCCCGTACAGCGTCGTCGACCTGGACGACCCGGGGCGGCCGCAGATCAGCGCGGCGTTCCTGAGCGACACGGTGAGCGGCCGGCCGCGCGCCAAGTACCAGGGAGTGGTCCTCCCGAACGAGGCCCCGTTCGGGACGGACTCCGCGGGCGCGGCGGAGCAGGCCGCGCTCGTCGCGTACGAGACGACGTTCGGCATTCGCCAGGTGGACGCGTACACCTGGGCGCACCCGGGCGTCGGACTGGACTACACCAGCGAAGGCGGCTGGTCGGGCACCCTCGACGGGACGGCCGCCGCGGTCACCGCCGCTGGCAGGTCCGGCCCGTTCGGCTATCTCGACGGTGCGCTCGCCTTCGAGGACAACGCGCCGGACGTCGGCGAGAGCTACGGCTACCTGGCGCGTCCGCGCGAGGGCTTCACCAGCTACGTCGACGCCCCCGTGCCCGGAGGCGAGGGCCGGGCCAGTCTGCTCGGCGAGTACGCGCACGACGGCCGCCGCGAGCTCGTCGTGACCTTCGCGTACAACCAGCACCAGCGGCAGTTCCGGCTGCTGGCGCGCGGCATCGTCGAATGGCTCACCCAGGGCGTCCACCTCGGCCAGAGCCGCAACTACTTCTCGGTCCACGTCGACGACGTCTTCGCGCCCGACGCCCGCTGGGACACCGAGCGCAACTGCACACCGGGTGACATCGACTGCGCGGGCCCCGAGGGCGAGCAGACCCCGGACATTCGGATGACCGCCGCCGACGCCCAGTACGCCGCCCAGTGGCAGCAGTCCAGGGGCTTCACGCTCGACATGGTCTACAACGCGGGCGCCGGCGAGGAGTGGAAGGCGGAGCACGGCGGCACGGACGCGCTCACCGCGCAGCTGCTGGCCGACCGTGCCAGGTACCGCTGGATCAACCACACCTACACCCACCCGTTCCTCGGCTGCGTCCAGGACGTCTCCGTCGTCCCCTGGCAGTGCGCCACGGACACCGCGGGCAACACGCAGTGGATGAGCCGCGCCGAGATCGCCGCGCAGATCCGCGACAACCACAACTGGGCCGTGAACAAGGGCATCTCCGTCGACCGCACCGAGCTGGTCACCGGTGAGCACTCGGGTCTCAAGACCCTTCCGCAGCAGCCCGTGGACAACCCCGACCTGGCCCCCGCGTTCGCCGACAACGGCGTCAGGTGGGTCGCGAGCGACAACTCGCGCGAGCCGCAGCAACGCGCCGTGGGCAGCGCGGTCACCGTGCCCCGCCACCCGATGAACGTGTACTACAACGCGGGCACCGCGGCCGAGATGGCCGACGAGTACAACTGGATCTACACGTCCCGGGCGGACGGCGGCAGCGGCGTCTGCGAGACCAACCCGGCCTCCACCTGCCTGGACCAGCCGCTGGACACCACCACCGGCTACGCGGAACACATCGTCCCGCAGGAGACCAGGATCGCCCTCGGCCATGTGATCGCGAACGACCCGCGCCCGCACTACGTCCATCAGTCCAACCTGGCCGAGGAGCGCATCCTCTACCCGGTGCTCGACAGCATCCTCGGCGACTACCACTCGCTGTTCGCGGACAGCGCCCCGCTCGTCAACCCGCGCCAGCGCGACGCCGGTACGGAGCTGAGCCGCCGTGCCGCCTGGCAGAAGGCTCTCGACGACGGCAAGGTCACCGCGTACCGCATCGGCACCACCGTCACCGTCCAGGCCCCGTCCGGCACCGTCGTCCCCGTCACCGCACCCGAGGGCACTCGTAAGCAGCTTCTGCTCGGCACGGCCGTCTTCGGTACTCCGTACGCGGGGCAGCGCTCGGCCTGGACCGGGCCGGAGCTGCTCCAGTCCGCCGTCACCCTGAGGCTGCCCGGCGCCTGACCGCGCGCCCGTGTTCACGCGTGGGCCACGCACCCCGGCCGGCCGCGGCCGACCGGGGTGCGTCGCCCGCGCGGACACCCGGGCACCGACCACATGCACGCGCACCACGCACGTCCAGGGGGACGCAGCACCATGAGCCAGGGACGTCATGTCGCCATGCTCACCGAAGGCACGTATCCGCACGTCCACGGCGGCGTCAGCACCTGGTGCGACCAGCTCGTCCGGGGAATGCCCGAGGTCGGGTTCACCGTCACCGCCCTCACCGGCAGCGGCCGGGAGCCCGTCACCTGGGAGCTGCCGTCCAACGTCCGCGGACACACCGTCGTACCGCTGTGGGGGCCACGGCCCGGCCGCGCCCGCGCCCCGCGCGGAGCCGTCCGCCGCCGCTTCCTCGACACGTACGAGCGCTTCCTGCTGTCGATACTCGACACGGACGCCCACGACGACTTCGGCACCGGGCTGGACGCGCTCGCCGTGGAGGCCCGCGCGGGCCGGCTCTGCGCCGCCCTGCGCACCGAGGCCGCCATCCGCACCCTGATGCGGCTGTGGACCCTGCCGCATCTGCCGACCGCCGCGGCCCGCCCCACCGTCCACGACGCCCTGACGGCCACCGATCTGCTGGAGCACGCGCTGCGACCGCTCGCCGTGCGCATCCCCGAGGACAGCGTCGCCCACGCCGTCAGCAGCGGTCTCGCCACACTTCCCGCGCTCGCCGCCCAGCGCCTGGACGGAGTGCCCTTCCTCCTCACCGAACACGGCATCTATCTGCGCGAGCGCTATCTCGGCTACCGCAGCGAGGCGCAGCGCTGGCCGGTCAAGGCGCTGATGCTCGGCTTCTACCGCGAACTCAACACCCTCGGATACGGGCGCGCCGATCTGATCACCCCGTGCAACCAGTACAACCGCCGCTGGGAGGAGCGCGGCGGTGCCCCCGCCCACAAGATCCGCACGGTCTACAACGGCGTCGATCCACACGCCTTCCCGCACGCCGGAGCCGAACCGTCCGTGCCCACCCTCAGCTGGGCGGGCCGGATCGACCCGATCAAGGACCTGGAGACGCTGATCCGGGCATACGCCCTGGCCCGCGCCGAACTGCCCGATCTGCGGCTGCGGTTGTTCGGCGCGGCACCGGCGGGCGGGGAGTGGTACGCCACCCGGCTGGAGAAGCTCGCCGCCGATCTGGGCGTCGCCGACGGGATCGGCTGGGAGGGCCGGGTCAGCGATGTCGCCCGGGCCTATGCCGCCGGGCATGTAGTGGTGCTCTCCAGCATCAGCGAGGGCTTCCCGTTCTCGATCATCGAGGCGATGTCCTGCGGCCGGACCACCGTCTCCACCGATGTGGGCGGGGTCCGCGAGGCCGTCGGCGACACCGGACTCGTGGTGCCGCCCCGCGAGCCGGAGGCACTGGCCGCGGCGGCCCTGGAGCTGCTGCGGGACGGGGAGCGCCGGGCGGAGCTGGGCCGCCGCGCCCGGCAGCGGGTCATCGACCGGTTCACCCTGAGGCGTTCCGTGGACGCCTTCCGGCAGATCTACCGGGAGCTGGCCGGAATGCCGGGCGCGGTGTACGAGCCGCCGCTCGCCGAGGCCGTCGACGACTGGACCGTTGAGCTGAGGGATCCCTGGTACCGGGAGCTCGCGGCGGACGGGAGCGCCTGGTGAGCGGCTCGATGTGGCTGAGGAAGCCCGGGGCCGGCGTTCATGACCCGCTGCCGTCCGTACCGGGGCAGCAGCGCCGCCCCGACCGGGCAGCCGCTGACCCGATCGGCGAACTCGCCGAGCGGCTGGAGGACTTCGTAGCGGCGGCCGTCCACCCCGACGAGATAGCGGCGCTGCTGGAGTCCGACGGACTGACGGACGAGCAGATACGTCTGCGCTACGGCCGCGAGGGCTCGTTCGCGCTCGCCGAGGAGCTGTACGTGCGCGTCGAGCGCCGCTTCCCGGAACCGGCCGGGTCACCCGTCGGCCCGGCGGGTTCGGGACTCCTCGCCTGTCTGCTGCGCGGCCTGATCTTCACGCTGCCCGGGCTGGGATACGTCCTGGGCGCCCCGCTCCTCGCGGGCGGGCGCGCGGCGTACGGGCTGCCCGCCGGGGTGCTGCCCCTGCTGGCGGGTGCGCTGGCGGGCTGGACCTGGAACCAGGCCCTCGCCCATCGGGCCTACTCCTGGCTGGGCCTCGGCGACCGCGCCGCGGCAGCCCGGGCGCTGCTCCTGGGCGCACCTGCGGGCGCGCTGCTCGGCGCGGCCGCGGCGCTGGCCGCCGCGGGCCCCGGCGACGGCCCCGCGATCGTCTTCGCGGTGGGCCAGTCGCTCCACCTCTCGGCGGCGACGGTGCTGCTGGTGCTGTCCCGCGACCGTGCGCTGCTACTGGCGCTCGTGCCCCTGGCGGGCGGAGCGCTGCTCGCCGCCCTGCACCCGATGCCCACCTGGGCGCACATCGCCCTGCCGCTGGCCTCGGCCACCGCCGCGGTGACCCTGGCCGCGGCGGCGGTGGCGGAGGTGCTCCGGCCGGCGCCGTCCCGTGCGGTCCGGGTCCGGGGCGTGGGCGGGGCCGGGGCAGGCGGGGCGCCCCGGCTCGGCGCTTCGCTGCCGTATGCCCTCTTCGGGCTCGCGACCGGCGTTCTGGTCCTCCATGTCGTCCTGGACAGTCCGCCGTTCGCCGTCGCGCTGACGCTCAGCATGGGGCCCGCCGAATGGCTGCTGCACCGGTTCCGGGCCGACAGCCTCGCGGGGTTGCGGGCCTGCAGGTCGCCGCGCGGCTTCCGGGCGGCCGTCGCGGGGAGCCTGGCACGGTGCCTCGCCGGCTATCTGGGCGCTGTGCTGACGTTCGCGGCGGTCGCCGTGCTCATGTGGCCGGGTGGCGGCCGGGGACCCGGCGGCACCGCGCTCACCGGTGTGCTGCTGCTCGGCGTCGTGGTGTGGACCGGGCTGCTGCTGCAGGCGTTCGGCGCGGCGCTCGGCGCGGCCGTGGTGTGCTGCGTGGCCGCTCTCGCCGCGGCCCTGGTCCCGGGCGTGGAGCTGCTCCTCGCGTCGGCGGCCGCGGCCGCCGTGCTGGCCGTACTGGTCTGTGTTCTGCTGGGCAGGGCCACCGCCCACCGCTGAGGAGTTCGCGCGCATGAGCCTGTCGGAGCGCCCTCTGCGAGCGCCGGCTGCACGGGCCCGGGCCACCGCCGAGCCCGACGCGTGGCGGCCCGGGCGACGCCCCCGATCCGGCGTACGCGGAACCCGCCGATCTCCCGGTCACGTCCTCACCTGCAGGGGACACCTGTTGCAGCCTCGACGTCCCGTCCCCGCGTCACACCCTGGAGCCCGGCACATGAGACGCCTCCTACTGCTTCTGAGCCTGGTGCTGCTCGCTGGCTGCACCGCCGCCCCGGACGATCCGGCCCCGCCGCGCACCCTCTGGCAGCCGAAGCCCGGCATCGAGTGGCAGTGGCAGCTCAGCGGCCGTGTCGACCCGTCCGTCGAGGTCCCCGTGTACGACATCGACGGCTTCGACCACCCCGGGTCCGCGGTCACCGATCTCCACCGGCGCGGCCGCAAGGTCATCTGCTATCTCTCCACCGGCGCCTGGGAGGACTTCCGTCCGGACGCGGAGGACTTTCCCAAGGCCCTGCTCGGCAAGGGCAACGGCTGGGAGGGCGAGCGCTGGCTCGACATCCGCCGCACGGACGTCCTGGAGCCCCTGATGGCCAAACGCATCGACATGTGCAGGGAGAAAGGCTTCGACGCGGTCGAGCCGGACAACATGGACGGCTACCGCAACGACACGGGCTTCCCCCTCACCGCCGCCGACCAGCTCCGCTACAACCGGCTGGTCGCCCGGCTGGTCCACGACCGGGGCATGGCCGTCGGCCTGAAGAACGATCTGGACCAGATTCCCGAGCTCGTACGGGACTTCGACTTCGCGGTCAACGAACAGTGCGCCCAGTACGGCGAATGCGCGCGGCTGACCCCGTTCGTCCAAGCGGGCAAGGCGGTGTTCCACGTCGAGTACGAGCTGCCGACAGACCGCTTCTGCCCCGAGGCGCGGCGGCTGGGGCTGAGCTCGATGCTGAAGAAGTACGAGCTGGGGGTGTGGCGCGAGGCCTGCTAGGGAGTGTCCTCGAAGCAGCGTCGTGCGCCCGAAGAGCGTCGTCCGCCCGAAGGACAGACGGGACTTCGAGGACACGCCCGAGGGCTTGCTGATCCGGTCGGCCGTCAGCCCAACGTGAGGGCGACCAACGCCACCGTCCCCGCAGTCTCCGCGACCGCCCCGAACACATCGCCCGTCACGCCGCCGAAGCGCCGTACGCAGTGCCGCAGCAGCAGTTGGGCGGCGGCCGACGCTGCCACCACGGCGAGGGCGTACCGGAGCATCCCGTACGGGCCGAAGAGCGCCCCCGCTCCCGCGGCGGCCGCGGTGACGAGGGCGGTCACTGCCCACGCACGGCCTACGGGGACGGTGGAGGCGACCGCCGCGCCGAGGCCTTCCGGGCGGGCCGCGGGGACGCCCGCGCGGGAGGCGACGGTGAGGGCGAGACGGGCCACGACGCCCGCGCACGCCGCCGCCACCGCGCCGTACGCCCAGCCGTCCGCGTACAGCTCGTAGAGCGCCGCGACCTGTGCCAGCAGCACGAAGACCAGCGTGATCACACCGAACGGCCCGATGTCCGACTGCTTCATGATCCGCAGCGCGTCCTCGGCGGGCTTGCCGCTGCCCAGGCCGTCGGCGGTGTCGGCGAGGCCGTCGAGGTGGAGTCCCCGGGTGAGGACGGCGGGTACGGCCGCGGAGCCGGTCGCGGCGAGCAGCGGGCCCGCGCCCAGCAGGAGCAGCAGTCCGCCGACGGCCGCCGCGCACAGGCCGACGACGAGTCCGGCGAGCGGGGCGCAGAGCATTCCCGCTCGCGCCGCGTCACGGTCCCATCGGGTGACGCGCACCGGCAGCACAGTGAGGGTGCCGAAGGCGAACCGTATTCCGGCGGGGCCGTCTGTCTTCAAGGAGCTCACCGCGCGCAGGGTAGTCGGTGCGCTCCGACGGTAAATTGCGCATGACGGACAAAACAGGAGCGGGTGGCATGGGTCACTGGTTTTACCGCAACATCGTGGAGCCGGGAAAGCTCCCGCTGCTGCTCGCGCTGGCCTCCTTCGTCCTGACCTTCCTGATCACCCGGACGGTCACCCGGCTGATCAGGGCCGGGAAGGGGCCGTTCCGGAACGTCCGCTCCGGCGGTCTCCACATCCACCATGTGGTGCCCGGGATCGTCCTCACCGTGACCGGCGGCTTCGGGGCGGTCGCCAGCAGCGAGCAGACCGGGGCCGGCACCATCACCTTCGCGGTGATCTTCGGCATCGGTGCCGGACTCGTCCTGGACGAGTTCGCGCTGATCCTCCATCTCGACGACGTCTACTGGACCGAGGCGGGCCGCAAGAGCGTCGAGGTCGTGGTGCTCACCGCGGCCCTGCTGCTGCTCACCCTCGGCGGATTCGCGCCGCTCGGCGTCAACGACATCACCGAGGAGGAGCGCGACGACCGCCGGGTCTTCCTGCTCACCCTCGCCATCAACTTCGGCTTCGTCCTGATCGCCCTCCTCAAGGGCAAGCTGCGGATGGCGATCATCGGCATGCTGGTTCCGTTCGTCGCGCTCATCGGCGCGGTCCGGCTGGCCAGACCCGCCTCGCCCTGGGCCAGACACCTCTACCGGCGCCGCCCGCGTTCCCGGGCGCGGGCGTTCCTGCGCGCCTTCCACCGGGACAGACGCTGGAGCGGGCCACGCCGCAAGCTTCAGGACCTGATCGGCGGCGCACCGGACCGGCTGCCGGCGCGGGACGCCGACCAACGGTGAAACCCGGCGGAGACCGCGCACACCACCAGCACGCCGCAGATGGCCGCCAGATGCTCCTTGCCCGCGAGATTGTTCTTGACCAGCACCTCGACGACCATCGCGACGATCACCAGGCTCATCGTGATCCAGGCCCGGTAGCGGTAGCAGACATAGATCGCGAGACCCACCACCGCCGCCGACGGGCCGGTGTCCACGACCTGGGCGTCGGTGGCCGCCAGGCCCAGCGGATGATCCGGGCCGACCGCGATGGCGACCCGCGCGAACATCGTCCCGGCCAGCGTCGCCGCGTACGCGATCGCCAGGGTCCGCCACCGGCCCAGGCAGATCTCGGCGATGCCGAACACCAGCAGGATCTGCACCAGTGCGCCCCACACCGGCAGATCGAGCGCGGGTACGAAAAGGGAGAGCGGGGTACGGAGCAGCGCGAGCGACAGGGGGTCCTCGGCCCGCAGCGAGCCGATGTTCTGCACCGGCTGGAAGCCCCAGGACTGGTTCTGCACGAGCTGGCACAGCGCGGTGAGGCAGACCGCGGCGAGCGTCATCGGGACCGCCCGCCACGTGTTCGTCATGAGCGCCGCCCGCACGGTCGTGTACAGGGGCCCCCACTCCCGCCGCGCGAAGGCGCGCGGCGCGCTCACCGCGTTCCCCGCTTGCTCTCCAGATGCTTGCGGTGGAGCCATGTGGGCGGGCCCGGGGCTTCCGGCAAGCCCTCGGCGCGGCCGACGGCGATGCCGATGCGCAGGAGATCGGCGCCCTTTTCGAAGAGCATGAAACGCGGCTCCCAGATGGGTCGGTACTTGGCGTCGGCGCGGTACAGCGACTCGATCTGCCACCAGCGGGAGAAGAAGCTGAGGAGCGAGCGCCACAGCCTCGGCACGGGTCCCGCGCCGAACCCCGAGCCACGTTCGAAGACCGGCCTGAACATCGCGAAGTTCAGTGGGGCCTGAGTGATCCCGATCTCGTGCGCGCGCTGCGGCAGCTGGATGGCCATGAACGCCGGGAGGCCGTTCCCGGCGTCCCGGTCCCGGTCCCGGTCCCGGTCCCGGTGCACGAGATCGAGGGAGAGCCCCTTCGGACCGCATGGATCGAAGCTCGGCAACGCCTGCAACTTGCCCCGCGCGTCCGTGCGTTCGAGCATCACGCAGCGCCCGTCGGCCGGGTCGCCGAGGCGGCCCGGCGCCATGGAGAATCCACGCCCGGTGGCGCCGTCGCGCCGGTCGGCCTCCTCGCTCGCGCCGATCACGGCGGGGATCCGGCCGTGCTGGCGGGCCTCGGCCGGCCAGGGTGCGATCGAAGTCCCGCGCTGCGGCGCGACCGTACGGTCGCGCGGGTGGAGTCCTCGACTGACAAGGCGCACAAACGGACCTCTCTTATGAAACGCGATCATATGGGGCATCGCGTGACATGGAGGGTGCGTGCGGCCGGTCGTCCGAGCCGGCCGCGCGCGGCTGTGTCAGTCCGATTCGCCCTCGTTCTCGGTACGCAAAGGCAGTTCTGCGGCGAGCGCGGCCGATGCCTGCACGAGGGGGAGAGCGAGCAATGCCCCGGTTCCTTCCCCGACAGTGACGCCGTGGTCGAGGAGAGGGTTGAGCGCCATCCGGTCGAGTGCCTTCGTCTGCGCCGGCTCGCCGCTCACCTGGCCCGCGAGCCACCAGTCGGGAGCACGGAACGCGGCCCGCTGCGCCACCAGCGCACACGCCGCCGATACGACACCGTCCAGGATCACCGGCATCCGGCGCACCGCGGACTGCAGCAGAAAGCCCGTGGTCGCGGCCAGATCCGCGCCGCCCACGGTCGTCAGCAGCGCCAGCTGGTCGCCCAGCACGGGCCGGGCGCGGCGCAGCGCGTCACGGATCGCCGCGCACTTGCGCATCCACGCCAGGTCGTCGATGCCGGCGCCGCCGCGGCCCGTCACCACCGAGGCGTCCGTCCCGCACAGCGCGGCGATCAGCGCGGCCGCGGGAGTCGTACCGCCGACACTCAGGTCGCCCAGCACCACCAGGTCGGTGCCGGAGTCGGCCTCCTGGTCCGCGACCGCCATCCCGAGGCGTACCGCCTGCTCGGCCTCCTCGGTGGTGAGCGCGTCCTCCACGTCGATACGTCCGCTGCCGCGGCGCACCCGGTGGCGTACGACGTCCTCCGGCAGCAGCGCCGGATCGCAGTCCAGCCCCGCGTCGACGATCCGCACCGGCACGTCCATCCGCCGGGCCAGCACCGCGACCGGGCTCGCACCCTCCAGCACGGCCCGCACCAGCTCGTGCGCGGTCCCCGCGGGCCGTCCCGACACGCCCAGCTCCGCGACCCCGTGATCACCCGCGAACAGCACCACCCGCGGCTGCTCGACAGCCCTCACCGGCACGGCTCCCTGCGCGGCCGACAGCCACTCACCCAGCTCGTCCAGCCGCCCCAGCGCCCCGGGCGGTACAGCCAGCCGCTCCCGGCGTTCCTCGGCATCGCGCCGCATGCCGTTGTCGGGGCGCTCGATCAGGTCGGAGAAGTCGTCGAGATTCAGCGAGCTCATTCGCCGAACAGTACCGGCCGTTGGTGCCCTTGCCCCCGCCAGGTCGCCCGTCGGGGACCGTCTGTCGCGACCGCCTGCCGGGCGACTGCGCGCGAGGGCCCGCGGGCCTCGGGCGAGCCCTGGGCGGTGGGCGAGCCCGGTCGTCCACCACGCGCCCGCGGCCGTCGCGCTGCAGTTGCCGGGCGCGCCCTCTCTTCGGTCGGCACGACCTTCGGTCGGCGGACCTTCGGCCGGTGAGCGAGCACGTTGCGGTGGCTTTGCCGCGGCCGACCGCGGCGGGGCGGGGGCCGGAAGTGCGCAGCACCCCCACATCACCTCAGCGGTAGCGCCTGTCCCGCCACCACCAGCAGTACGTGCTCGCACTCCGCCGCGAACGCTGCGTTCAGCCGCCCCAGTTCGTCACGGAAGCGGCGGCCGGACGGGGTCGCCGGGACGACACCCGCGCCGACCTCGTTCGTGACGGCGACGACCGTGCGCTGCGTGGCGCGCAGGGCCGTGACGAGAGCGGACGTGCGGGCGTGCAGGGCGTCGCGGCCACCGGCCGCCCACCGCTCGTCGTCCCACGCGCCGACCTGGTCCATCGCGTCGGTCAGCCACAGCGCCAGACAGTCGACGAGCAGCGGCGGGCCGTTCTCGGCGAGCAGCGGAACGAGGTCGCACGTCTCGACCGTGCGCCACGTGCCCGGCCGGCGTTCGCGGTGGTCCTCGACCCGGGCCGCCCACTCCGGGTCGTCCCCGCGCGTGCCGCCCGTCGCCACGTACAGCACCTCCGGGAACGTCTCCAGCCGCCGCTCCGCCTCCAGCGACTTCCCCGACCGCGCACCGCCGGTCACCAGCGTGCGCCGCGGCACGTCAGGTACCGCGTGGTATTCGCCGACGTACAGCGTCGTGCCGTCCGGCACCGCCCGTGCCCCGGCCGCCGCCAGCCGCCGGTCCAGCTCGGCGCCCGGCGGCACATCGTGGTCGATGTGGACGGCGACGACATCCGTCGTGGCGCCGACCGCCCCCGCCGCCCGCAGCTTCGCCAGCCCGTCGGGCCGCCCGACGACATCGGCGACCACCATGTCGTACGGCAGCGGATCGCCGTCGATCGTCCCTGCCACCGCCCCGCCCGGCGGCAGGTACAGCAGCCGCTTGCCCTCCGGCGACGTCACCTCGTACCCCGTACCCGGCGAGTCCATCGCCACCGCACGCACCCGGTGCCCGCTGATCAGTGTCAGCTCCTGCCCGTCCGGCACCCGCCCGGCCGTCGGCAGTCCTGCGGGCAGTTCCAGCGCCGGCCCGGCGTGCGGGTGAGTCAGCAGCACCTGCCGTACGCCGACGAGCGAGTGCCCGGCACGGGCGGCGGCCAGCGCTGCCCCGGGTGTCAGGTCGAGCAACAGCGCGCTGTCGACGAGCAGGGCGGTCGCGGCGCGCGTCCGGGCGCCGCGGGAGGCGGCGCAGACGGCGCAGGGACAGTCGGGGCGGGGGAGGCCGGTGGGGGCCCCGGTACCGAGGAGAGTCAGTTCCACGGTCACGATCCTCCCGCGTCGCCGCCGGCGGTGCGCGCCCGGCTACGCTGCGGGCAGCAAAGCGATCAGCAAAGCGATCAGCAAAGCGATCAGCCAACCGATCAGCTAAACGATCAGCCGGCAGGACCTGGGAGGCGCACATGGCGTGGACGTGGCGGTTCGAGAAGTCCGACGGGACGGAAGTCCAGCCGTCCGTACAGCCGGAGGAATTCAGCACGCAGGGAGACGCGGAGTCCTGGATCGGCGAGGTCTGGCGGGACCTCGTGGAGGGCGGCGCGGACCAGGTGTTCCTGTTCGAGGACGGGAGCAAGATCTACGGGCCGATGAGTCTGCACGCCGAGAGCTGAGCCTCCGCGCGCTCTGCGCGAGGACTGCGCCCGCGGACCGGGCTGAGCTGAGCCGGGCCGGTCCGCGGGCGCAGTCCTGTCCGCTGCTGCGTCGGCGGCGGGGGCTCGTCCGCCGTACCGCCCGAGGGGCGCCGGACACCGTCCCGTCGCGCCCGCCCGTCCTCTCTGCCCGTCGCGCCCGTCCGTCCTCAGATCTCTCCGAGCGTGACCTCGGCAGTCGCCCGCTTCCCCGCGCGCTCGTACGTCACCGTCACCTCGTCGCCCGGCTTCCTCGGCGCCAGCGCCTCCGCCAGAGAGGTGATCGTCGTGATCTCGTCATCGTCGATCCTGACGATGATGTCGCCCGATCTGATACCCGCCCGGTCCGCGGCGCCGCCCTTCGTCACCTCGACCACAGCGACACCCGACGGCCGGTAGTCGTTGGTGAGGACGGTCCGGCCCGTGATGTCGAGCGCGGACCGCCCCGAGTCGGTGACCCTGCCGTGCTTGATGATCTGGTCGGCGACCGTGCGCACCAGCGACACCGGGATGGCGAAGCCGATCCCCGGCGCCGCACCGCCCCCCAGGGCCGGGTCGGCCGCGGCCAGCGTCGGGATCCCGATCACCTCGCTGTCCAGATTGACCAGCGCGCCCCCGCTGTTGCCGGAGTTGATCGCGGCGGAGGTCTGCACCATGTTGCCGATCGTGGCGCCGGTGCCGTCGCCCTGCTCGCTCTCGCTCACCGTACGGCCGACTCCGGAGACGATGCCCTGGGTGACGCTGCTGGAGAGGCCGAGCGGGGAACCCATCGCCAGCACGATATGGCCCACCTCGACCGCGGCCGAGTCGCCGAACTTCGCAGGCACCAGCCCCGGCGGGCGGCTGCCCAGTTTGATCACGGCCAGGTCCTGCTCCGGATACGTGCCGACCAGTCCGGCGGCGACGGCCTGATTGCCGGTGGCGACGGTGACCTTGAAGTCCTTCTCGCCGCCGACCACATGGGCGTTGGTGACGATGTGCCCCTTGGCGTCGTAGACGATCCCGGAGGCCAGGCCGTCGCCGGACTCGATCTGGACGACGGACGGCAGCACGTTCTTGATCACGGTCCGGTAGGCGGACTCGAGGTCCCTCTCGGCGCCGGGGGGCCTGACGGCCGGGGCCGCGGCCTGTGTCGTGGCCTCGGGCTCCACGGGCGGGCGGCCACCGGAACAACCGCCGGCCGCAGCGACCGCACAGATCACCGCCAGCCAGGCCACGACGAGCGGGCCCGCGCGAGTGCGGCAAAGGGATCCGTCCATGGTCGGAGTGTCCCTTTCGGGACAGTCTCGCGGCCTGTTATGAACCCCCGATCAGGGTGAGGCGTCATGGCGCCGACAACGACGGAGGCCCTTACGGCCGACCCGAACGGGTGAAGATCGCGCCGAACGAGCACGGGCCCCCGCCGCCCCGGACCTGCCAAGCCCTAGGAGGTGTCTTGCGGATCGCGCCGGGCTGATCCAGAAGACAGCCCTTGGCCCCGCACCCCGCACAAGTGCAGCAGCGCCGCCACCGACCGGTACGGATCCGTCCGCCCCGCCCGGTCCTCCGCCGCCAGCAGCCGCTCCAGCTCCTCGGCCGGCGGCAGCTCCGCCTCGTTCGCGACACCGTCCGTGAAGACCCGTACGCCGTACCACGCGTGCAGCGGCGCCGCGATCCCCGCGAGGGTCGCCGTGAGCGCCGCGAGGCGGTCGGCGCGGACCGGGAGCCCGAGCCGGTTGGTGTACGCGTCCGTGTCGAAGGCGGTCAGTGACGTCTGCCAGTCACCGGCGAGACCGGGCCGCATGGCCAGCGCGTCCGCGTTCCGTACGAGCAGGGACAGCAGGCCGCCGGGCGCCAGCATCCGCGCCAGGCCCGCGAGCATCGCGTCGCGCTCCTCGACGTACATCAGCACGCCGTGGCACAACACCACATCGAACGCACCGGGCAGGAAGTGCACCCCGGTGTCCCGGCCGTCGCCCTCGATCATCCGGAAGCGCTCGCGGATGCCCTCGGGCTCGGTCGCCAGCGTCTCGCGGGCCACCTTCAGCATCTCGGCGTCGGACTCCAGACCGGTCACCGAGTGCCCGGCCCGTGCCAGGCGCAGCGCCTGGGTCCCCTGTCCCATGCCGACGTCGAGGATCCGCAGTCGCTGCCCGACCGGGAAACGTCCGGCTATCTGCTCGTCGAGCTGACGCGCGACAAGCTCCTGTCGGACGGTGTTGCGCAGCCCGCCCAAGCCCTTCAGCCAGGCCGCCGCGCCGCCACCGAAACCGGAGACGTCCGCGCTCAGGGCCGCTCTCCGCGCTTGACCTGGGGCTTGGGCAGCCGCAGCCGACGCATCTGGAGCGTGCGCATCAGGCCGTAGGCCACGGCGCCGCGCTTCGGCTCGTCCGGGAACCGCTCGTTCAGCTGCTTCTTCAGGCGCAGCCAGATGCCGATCGAGTCAATGACGATCATCACGATGACACCGAGCCACAGCAGCAGAGCGATGTTCTGCAGCTTGGGCACGCGGATCATGGTGAGCACCAGGATCACCACGGCGAGCGGCAGGAAGAACTCCGCGACGCAGAAGCGCGAGTCGACGAAGTCGCGCACGAAACGGCGCACCGGACCCTTGTCACGGGCCGGGAGATAGCGCTCGTCGCCGCCGGCCAGCGCCTCGCGCTGCTTGGTCAGGTCGGCTCGGCGTGCCTCGCGCTGGCGGCGCATGGCCTCCTTGCGGTCGGCCGGAGCCGTCTGCGCACGGCGGCGCTGGGTCTGGGCCTCACTCCGCTTCGGGGTCGGGCGGCCCTTGGGGGCCTCGGGATCGCGGGGCTGCTTGGTAAGGTCCGCCGTCACCTTGCCGGTGGGGGCCTTCTCTGCGTTGGAACGGCTACGGAACACAAAAGCCAAGGGTACGGGGTGCCGCGCAGAGACCCCAGCCCCCGGGGGAACGATCCGGCAACGGCGAGCGTCTGTACGGGGCAGAAGCAGGCAGAGCAGCTGAAGTACAGGCACGGGACAGACGCAGAACAGACGCAGAAGCGGCGCAGACCGGGACAGCCGACGATTTCTCCTGAAGGTCACCTACTCCTTGCGCCGGATCCGAGCCGTGGACAGGTCGTTCTTGGGGATGAGCGCATCCGCGCCCGAACAGTGCGGTAATGGATGCAGGGCCCGTACTGTGGGTTCTGGAGTAGCTGGAGCCACGTCCGTCAGAAGGGGGCGCGCGAAGCCCATGAGCGGTGTCATGAAGCGTATGGGGATGATCTTCCGCGCGAAGGCAAACAAGGCCCTTGACCGGGCCGAGGATCCGCGCGAGACCCTCGATTACTCGTATCAGAAGCAGCTGGAGCTGCTGCAGAAGGTGCGCCGTGGCGTCGCCGATGTGGCGACCTCCCGCAAGCGGCTGGAGCTGCAGCTGAACCAGCTCCAGGGTCAGTCCTCGAAGCTGGAGGACCAGGGCCGCAAGGCGCTGGCGCTCGGCCGTGAGGACCTGGCGCGCGAGGCGCTGTCCCGCCGCGCCGCGCTCCAGCAACAGGTCACCGACCTGGAGACGCAGCACCAGACGCTGCAGGGCGAGGAGGAGAAGCTCACGCTCGCCGCCCAGCGGCTGCAGGCCAAGGTCGACGCCTTCCGTACGAAGAAGGAGACCATCAAGGCCACGTACACGGCGGCGCAGGCGCAGACCCGGATCGGTGAGGCCTTCTCGGGCATCTCCGAGGAGATGGGCGACGTCGGCCTGGCGATCCAGCGCGCCGAGGACAAGACGGCGCAGCTCCAGGCCCGCGCCGGCGCGATCGACGAACTGCTCGCCTCCGGTGCCCTGGACGACCCGACCGGGATGGCGAAGGACGACATCGCGGCGGAGCTGGACCGGATCTCCGGCGGCACGGACGTCGAGCTCGAGCTGCAGCGCATGAAGGCCGAGCTGGCGGGCGGCAGCACCCCGCAGCAGGCCATCGAGGGCGGCAACGGCTCGGCGCAGGACCAGGCTCAGACCCAGCACAAGTTCGACAAGCAGTAGGGACGGCGCGTCATGATCGTACGGATCATGGGGGAGGGCCAGTGGACCGTGGCGGACAGCCATTTCGTCGAGCTGAACAAGCTGGACGACGAGCTGCTCGCCGAGATGGAGTCGGGTGACAAGGAAGGCTTCCGCCGTACCCTCTGCGCCCTGCTCGACGCGGTCCGCCGCTTCGGCGCACCGCTCGCGGACGACGCCCTGGAGCCGTCCGAGCTGATCCTGCCCTCCCCGGACGCGTCGCTCGACGAGGTCCGGGCGATGCTCAGCGACGACGGCCTCATCCCGGGCTGACGCCCGGACCCCGGCACCCGGTCCCACGGCCCGCGCCCGGACACCCTCCGGCCGCGGGCCGTCGCAGGCCCGGCACCGGGCGCGCACATCAAGCCCGTAAGCCCGGCCGAGAATCCTTCACGCCGTAGGGCGTAGGGCGAGTTCGAGGCCGGACACTCCGGCTCACCCGGCGGTACCGGGCACACATCGAGCCGGCCCCAAGGGCATACCGGCGGTGCGGGGGCGGAGCCTCCGGTCGTGAACCCCGTACCGTTGCTTGTCGTGACCGCACCTCTGACCGGCAGCACCAGGCTCGCTCGGACCCGTGACTGGCTGCGCGCGCATCCGCTCGCGCTGGACGCCGCCCTCGCGTCCGGCGTACTCGTCTGCATGGTCATCGCGTCGTTCGCCGATCCGCACGGGCCGCACGGGCCGACCTTCGGCACCCGTACCCCCGAGCCGCGCAGTGTGCTGCTGATGCTGGTCGCGGCGGGCGCCCTGGTGTTCCGGCGGAGCCGGCCGATGGCCGTGCTGGCCGTCACCGGGGCGGTGTCCGTCGTGGAGCTCGTGACGGGTGATCCGCCCGCCCCCGTCGTGATGTCGTCCGTGATCGCCCTCTACACGGTCGCGTCCCGCACCGACCGCCCCACCACCTGGCGGCTCGGCCTGCTGATGATGACCGTGCTGACCGGGTCCGCGATGCTCTTCGGCTCGGCTCCCTGGTACAGCCAGGAGAACCTCGGCGTGTTCGCCTGGACCGGAATGGCGGCCGCCGCGGGTGATGCCGTGCGCAGCCGGCGCGCGTTCATCGACGCCATGCGGGAGCGCGCCGAACGGGCCGAGCGGACCCGGGACGAGGAGGCCCGCCGCCGGGTCGCCGAGGAGCGGCTGCGGATCGCCCGCGACCTCCACGACGTGGTCGCCCATCACATCGCGCTCGTCAATGTGCAGGCCGGAGTCGCCGCCCACGTCATGGACAAGCGCCCCGACCAGGCCAAGGAGGCGCTCGCCCACGTACGCGAGGCGAGCCGCTCGGCGCTGAACGAGCTGCGCGCCACCGTCGGTCTGCTGCGGCAGTCCGGTGACCCGGAGGCGCCCACCGAGCCGGCCCCCGGCCTCGCCGTGGTCGACGAGCTGCTGAACACCTTCCGCAATGCCGGGCTGCCGGTCGAGCTGGCCCGCACCGATCACGGCACCGAGCTTCCCGCCGCCGTCGACCTCGCGGCGTACCGGATCATCCAGGAGGCGCTGACCAATGTGCAGAAGCACGCGGGCGACGAGGCCAAGGCCGAGGTGAGCGTCGTACGCGTGGGCAGGCGGGTGGAGGTCACGGTGCTGGACAACGGAGTGCCGGACACCCCCGGAAGCGCGGACAGCGGCAACGGCGACGGCGGCCACGGGCTCATCGGCATGCGCGAACGGGTCACGGCGCTCGGCGGCACCCTCACTGCGGGCCCCCGCTACGGAGGCGGCTTCCGTGTGCAGGCGATACTGCCGGTCAACGCCCACGCGGAGGGGGAGGCATGACGATCAGGGTGCTGCTCGCCGATGACCAGGCACTGCTGCGCAGCGCGTTCAAGGTGCTGGTGAACTCCGAGCCCGACATGGAGGTCGTGGGGGAGGCGGCCGACGGGGCGGAGGCCGTGGAGCTGGCCCGCTCGGCACAGGCGGACGTCGTCCTCATGGACATCCGCATGCCCGGTACGGACGGACTCGCCGCCACCCGGATGATCAGCGCCGACCCCGGGCTCGCCGCCGTGCGGGTCGTGATGCTCACGACCTTCGAGGTGGACGAGTACGTCGTGCAGTCGCTGCGCGCCGGGGCGTCCGGGTTCCTCGGCAAGGGGGCGGAACCGGACGAACTGCTCAACGCCATTCGTATCGCCGCAGCCGGTGAGGCGCTGCTCTCGCCCGTCGCGACCAAGGGTCTCATCGCCAAGTTCCTCGCCCAGGGCGGCAGTTCGGAGAGCGGCCAGGAGTCGGAGGCGTACTCGGAACGGCTCGCCGCCCTCACCGTCCGCGAGCGCGAGGTGCTCGTACTCGTCGCCGGCGGTCACTCCAATGATGAGATCGCGGAGCGGCTGGAGGTCAGCCCGCTCACCGTCAAGACCCATGTGAACCGGGCGATGGCGAAACTCGGAGCCCGGGACCGTGCTCAATTGGTGGTTATTGCATACGAATCGGGCCTGGTACGTCCAAGGGTGGAGTAAGTCTCCACCCCGGCGTACTCCAGGCGCGGTATGCGGGGGATAAGGATCTGGACCTGGGGCCTAGGGATCCACCCTCTCGAATGGCCGATCGTATAGAGGGGCATCTGACCCTGCCCTCCTCCTGCGTAAGCCACAGAAGAGAGACCCCATGTCCTGGCTGTCCAGATTCAGCCTCGCGCAAAGGGCCCTGATAGGGCTGATGTCGATCGTCGCGATCGTCTTCGGAGCGATCGCCATCCCGCAGCTCAAGCAGCAGCTGCTGCCCTCCATCGAACTGCCGATGGTGTCGGTGCTGGCCCCTTATCAGGGCGCGTCCCCCGATGTGGTCGAGAAGCAGGTCGTCGAACCGCTCGAGAACACCATCAAGGCCGTCGACGGCATCAAGGGCGTCACGTCCACGGCGAGCGAGGGCAACGCCGTGATCATGGCCACGTTCGACTACGGGGACGAGGGCACCAAGCAGCTCGTCGCCGACGTCCAGCAGGCCGTGAACCGCGCCCGCGTCCAGCTCCCCGACGACGTCGACCCGCAGGTGGTCGCCGGCTCCACCGACGACATCCCGACCGTCGTCCTCGCCGTCAGCTCCGACAAGGACCAGCAGGCCCTCGCCGACCAGCTGGAGCGGACCGTCGTCCCGGCCCTCGAGGACATCGAGGGCGTCGGCCAGGTCACCGTCGACGGCGTCCAGGACCTCCAGGTCTCCGTCACCCCGGACGACAAGAAGCTCGCCGCGGCCGGGCTGAACACCATGGCCCTGTCCGAGGCGCTCAAGGCGGGCGGCGCGACGATCCCCGCGGGCTCCTTCTCCGAGGCGGGCAACAGCCGCACCGTCCAGGTCGGCGGCGGCTTCACCTCGCTGAAGCAGATCGAGGACCTGCGGATCGCGCCCCAGCAGCAGGCGGGCCGGCCGGAGGGCGATGGCGGCAAGCCCGTCCGCCTCGGCGACGTCGCCACCGTGAAGCAGGAGGAGTCGCAGCGCGTCTCCATCACCCGCACGAACGGCAGGCCCAGCCTCGCCGTCATGGCCACGATGGACAAGGACGGCAGTGCCGTCGCCATCTCCGACGCGGTCAAGGAGAAGCTGCCCGAGCTCCGCAAGGACCTCGGCTCCGGCGCCGCGCTGTCCGTCGTCTCCGACCAGGGCCCGGCCGTCTCCAAGTCGATCTCCGGCCTGACGACGGAGGGCGCGCTCGGGCTGCTCTTCGCCGTCATCGTCATCCTGGTCTTCCTGGCCTCGATCCGCTCGACGCTCGTCACCGCGGTCTCCATCCCGCTGTCCGTCGTGCTCGCGCTGATCGTGCTGTGGACCCGCGACCTGTCGCTCAACATGCTGACGCTGGGCGCGCTCACCATCGCCGTCGGCCGCGTCGTCGACGACTCGATCGTGGTCCTGGAGAACATCAAGCGTCACCTCGGCTACGGCGAGGAGCGCCAGGCCGCGATCCTCAACGCCGTACGCGAAGTGGCGGGCGCCGTCACCTCCTCGACGCTGACCACGGTCGCCGTCTTCCTGCCGATCGGCCTCGTCGGCGGCATGGTCGGTGAGCTGTTCGGCTCGTTCTCGCTGACGATCACCGCGGCGCTGCTGGCCTCGCTCCTGGTCTCCCTCACGGTCGTCCCCGTCCTGTCGTACTGGTTCCTGCGTGCCCCCAAGGCCGTACGGGGCATCGACCCGGACGAGGCGCGCCGCAAGGCGGAGGAGAAGGAAGCGCACAGCCGGCTGCAGCGGATGTACGTCCCGGTGCTGCGCTTCGCGACCCGCCGCCGTATCACCAGCATCGTGCTCACGTGTTCGTCGTGCTCTTCGGCACCTTCGGCATGGCCCCGCTCCTGAAGACGAACTTCTTCGACCAGGGCGAGCAGGAGGTCATGTCCGTCAAGCAGGAGCTGAAGCCGGGCACCAGCCTGGAAGCGGCCGACGCCTCCGCGAAGAAGATCGAGAAGGTCCTCGACGGGATCGAGGAGATCAAGGACTACCAGGTCACCGTCGGCTCCTCCGGCTTCATGGCGGCCTTCGGCGGCGGCACCGGCGCCAACCAGGCCTCGTACCAGCTGACCCTCAAGGACTCGGCGTCGTACGAGAAGGCGCGCGACCGCATCGACGAGGAGCTGGGCAAGCTCGACGGCATCGGCGACACGACGATTGCGGCGGGCGACGGCTTCGGCAACCAGGACCTCAGCGTCGTGGTGAAGGCCGCCGACGCGGACACCCTGCGTACGGCGTCCGAGCAGGTACGGGACGAGGTCGCGAAGCTCGACGACGTCACCGACGTACAGAGCGACCTGTCCCAGTCCGTGCCGCGGATCTCCGTCAAGGGCAACGCGAAGGCGGCGGAGGCGGGCTTCAACGACACCACGCTCGGCCTCGCCGTCGCCCAGGCGGTGCGCGGTACACCTGCGGCCAAGGCGATCCTCGGCGACTCCGAGCGCGATGTCGTCATCACCTCGGCCAAGCCGGCGAAGACGATGGCCGAGCTGAAGAAGCTGCCTCTGGGACCGGTGAAGCTCGGCGACATCGCCGAGGTGAAGCTGGTGCCCGGTCCGGTCACGATGACCCGGATCGACGGCGCGCGCGCCGCGACGATCTCGGCGAAGCCGACCAGTGACAACACCGGCGCGGTGAGCTCCGCGCTGCAGTCGAAGATCAATGCGCTGGACCTGCCCGAGGGCGCGACGGCGTCGATCGGCGGCGTCGGGCAGGATCAGGAGGAGGCCTTCGGCTCGCTGGGCCTGGCGATGCTCGCGGCGATCGCGATCGTCTTCATGCTGCTCGTCGCCACGTTCAAGTCCCTGGTCCAGCCGCTCATCCTGCTCGTCTCCATTCCCTTCGCCGCGACGGGCGCGATCGGCCTGCTGGTGGCCACCGGCACGCCGATGGGTGTCCCCGCGATGATCGGCATGCTGATGCTGATCGGCATCGTGGTCACCAACGCGATCGTGCTGATCGACCTCATCAACCAGTACCGGGCCCAGGGCCTGGGCGTGGTCGAGGCGGTCATCGAGGGCGGCCGCCACCGTCTGCGCCCGATCCTGATGACGGCTCTGGCGACGATCTTCGCGCTGCTGCCGATGGCGGCGGGCGTCACCGGCGAGGGCGGCTTCATCGGCCAGCCGCTGGCGATCGTGGTGATCGGCGGTCTGTTCAGCTCGACCCTGCTCACGCTTCTGCTGGTCCCGACGCTCTACGCGATGATCGAACTCCGCAAGGAGCGTCGCGCGAAGAAGAAGGCGGCGAAGCGGGCGAAGAAGACGGGTGCCACCCCGCCGGCCCCCGCGCCGTCGGACGACCCCGACCCCCAGCCGGTCAACGCGTAACCGCCTCCGGCGCGCCGCCCGGTACCGGGATCACCGGTACCGGGCGGCTGCCGCCCAGGTCGCCGGTACGGCTGTGCCCCGTACTCCCGGCAGGGGGTACGGGGCACAGGGGGTCCCGGGGGCAGTGCCCTGTTACGGAAGCGCCAGCATCCGCTCGAGCGCCAGCTTCGCGAAGCTCTCCGTCTCGCGGTCGACCTGGATCTGGTTGACCAGGTTGCCCTCCGCCAGAGACTCCAGCGCCCACACCAGGTGCGGCAGGTCGATGCGGTTCATCGTGGAGCAGAAGCAGACCGTCTTGTCGAGGAAGACGATCTCCTTGCCCTCGTCCGCGAAACGATTCGCCAGACGGCGCACCAGGTTCAGCTCGGTGCCGATCGCCCACTTCGAGCCGGCCGGGGCCGCCTCCAGCGCCTTGATGATGTACTCCGTCGAGCCCACGTGGTCCGCCGCGGCGACGACCTCGTGCTTGCACTCGGGGTGGACCAGCACGTTCACGCCCGGGATGCGCTCGCGGACGTCGTTCACGGAGTCCAGCGAGAAGCGGCCGTGCACGGAGCAGTGGCCCCGCCACAGGATCATCTTGGCGGCGCGCAGCTCCTCCGCCGTCAGCCCGCCGTTCGGCTTGTGCGGGTTGTAGACGACGCAGTCGTCCAGCGACATCCCCATGTCGCGGACCGCGGTGTTCCGTCCGAGGTGCTGGTCCGGCAGGAAGAGGACCTTCTCGCCCTGCTCGAAGGCCCAGTCCAGGGCTCGCTTCGCGTTCGACGACGTACAGATCGTGCCGCCGTGCTTGCCGGTGAAGGCCTTGATGTCGGCGGAGGAGTTCATGTACGAGACCGGGACGGTCACGTCCGCGACGCCGGCGTCGGTGAGGACGTCCCAGCACTCCGCGACCTGCTCCGCCGTCGCCATGTCGGCCATCGAGCAGCCGGCCGCGAGGTCGGGGAGGACGACCTTCTGGTCGTCGGAGGTGAGGATGTCCGCCGACTCGGCCATGAAGTGCACACCGCAGAAGACGATGTACTCGGCCTCCGGGCGGGCCGCCGCGTCCTTGGCGAGCTTGAAGGAGTCGCCGGTGACGTCCGCGAACTGGATGACCTCGTCGCGCTGGTAGTGGTGGCCGAGCACGAAGACCTTGTTCCCGAGCTTCTCCTTCGCCGCGCGGGCGCGCTCCACCAGGTCCGGATCGGACGGGGAGGGGAGATCTCCGGGACACTCGACGCCGCGCTCGCTCTTCGGGTCGGCCTCGCGGCCGAGCAGCAGCAGGGCGAGCGGCGTCGGCTGGACATCCAGGGGTTGGGCGGTGGTCACGTCACGCACCCTTTCTGTTTCTCTAGCGATTCAGCGCGGCGATAGCCGCCCCAGTGGAGCCGGGGCTCGTACCGGGAAGCCTTTTCGTCTGTTTGACGCTATCTATCATAACTGGTTCACGTCAGTTTGACGATGGCCATTGTGTCGATGTGACGCAATTCCCGGACACCCGGCCGTCCACAGGCCGGTGCCCTCACGGGAGCGCATGTGCGAGCATGAAAGGGAAAGACTAGGGCTCGCCCGGAATGAATCCCGGGCCCCGCCGGTTGCAACCGTCGGCAAGCAGTCTCCGTACAACCCGGGAGAGAAGCAGATGTCCGTATCGGACGAGACCACCACCGTGAGCGACGGCATCCTCCTGTCCGACGCCGCCGCGGCCAAGGTCAAGGCCCTGCTGGACCAGGAAGGCCGGGACGACCTGGCGCTGCGCGTCGCCGTTCAGCCCGGCGGCTGCTCCGGCCTGCGCTACCAGCTCTTCTTCGACGAGCGCTCGCTCGACGGCGATGTCGTCAAGGAGTTCGACGGCGTCAAGGTCGTCACCGACCGTATGAGCGCTCCGTACCTGGGCGGCGCCTCGATCGACTTCGTGGACACGATCGAGAAGCAGGGCTTCACGATCGACAATCCGAACGCGACGGGTTCGTGCGCCTGCGGCGACTCCTTCAGCTAAGCCGCTGACAACGCCGGAGGGCGGCGGCCCGGTCCCGGGCCGCCGCCCTCCGGCGTGTCTGCGGTCGCTCACTTGCGGGGCACGGCGTCCCCGCTCTCGACATCGATGACGGTGCGGTCACCCAGCGGCTTGTCCAGGGTCACCTTCTCCGTCAGCTCCTTGGCGATCATGATGCAGACACGCTCCGGGTCGGGCCTCGATTCGATGATCTTCACCTTCACCTGCGTGCTGCTCTCCTCCGCCGCTGCCGAGTAGTCGCTGCACACTCCGCCCCAGAAACGCAGGGTGAGCGTCCGCCCGTCCTTCGACACGGCGTACGACTCGACGCCTCGTACGGTCGTCTCCGGGAGTTTCGTCGGGTCCGGCGACGGCGGCTGCGTACCGGTCGGCTCAGGCGCGGGAGTCGCAGGAGGCACGGGCTTCAGATACTCCGGCGCCACCGCGGGGTGCGTGATCGTGAACGGACGGGCACCGCCCTTCGGCTCCACGTCGAACAGCCAGGACGGCACCAGCGCGGACCGGCCGTCCACCGAGTGCACCGCGAGCCCGAAGACCGCCTTCGTGATCGTCATCTGCTGGGGTCCGCCGGAAGCGCCCTTGGGCTCGCACGGCGCGGCCGGCTTCTCCTGGCCCTCCAGCGGCGCCGGCGTCGCACAGCCGCCGATGTCGACCCGGGCATTGCCCCGACCGGCCTCGTTCAGCCGCTTCAGCGTCTCCTCCGCGCCGATGACCGGATACTCCGCGCCCTTCAGCGGCTTCTTCAGCTGCCCGCTGCCGCCGACGACCAGACCGTCGCCGCCCACCTGGATGCCGGTCGACCAGCCGTACGTCGGCAGTCCGCCGACCAGCGGATCGGCGTTCACCACGCGGATCGCGCCCATCGTCTGGCTCGCGTCCAGCGAGGCGTCGCTCTGGCCCACGGCCGCCAGCACCGGAGCGGCGGCCTTCTTCGCGGCCTCCTCGCTCACCGTCTGCGTGCCGCCGATCGCCGGCAGCGCGTCCGGGACCGGGCCGTCCGGGACCTGCCCACCCGACGGGCAGGGCTTCCCCTTGAGACAGTTGTCACCCTTGGGCAGGCCGAACTGGGTGAACGTCCACGTCCCCGGCGCCTGCCGGTTCACCTGGAGCAGCGGCCCGCCGCCGTCCTTCTCCGCGCCGATCTTCCAAACGGTCCCGACCAGCCGCGGTGTGCCAGGCACTCCCAGCGCCCCGGCCAGCCGGGTCACCTCCGCCGCGCCGACCGTCCCGTCCGCCCGGTACACCGGAGCCGCCTCGGGACCGTCCGGCAGCTCGCCCGTGACCCGGTACACCACACCGTTCGGATCGGGCTCGCCCGGCGCGATGCCCGTGGGCGGCCCGCTCTCCGTATAGCCGTCGAGCGCCAGCACCGGAGGATTGCGGTCGGCGCCCGGCACGTCGCGGCCGCCGTCGGACGCCGTCATGGCGAAGTACGCACCACCGCCCCCGGCGATCAGCACCGCCGCGGCCACCGAGGCGACAACCAGCGGCGACCGCCGCCTGCGCGGGGTGCCGGTGCCGTCGGGGCCGTCGGGGCCGTCGGCACTCTTCCGGGGCCGCTCTGTACTGCTCACCGCATCGCTCCTTCGGGACCCGTAACGGGGGACACCCCTGGGACGGAGCGGGCGAGCGTGCGGTTCCCGCCTGCGGCGTCAGTCGCCGTACACGGACATCGCTCCGACCAGGCGGGCGGAGGCGGGGGGAACCACCACGCCATGGATCAGCGACGGTGGCACGGGGGCGGAAGCGGCGACCGGCGGTACGGCCCAGTGGGGCGCCATCCGTGCGCTGTCCCCGCGCAGCTCGGCCAGGCTGATTTCGGTTTCCCGCAGCTCGCGCGGGGCGATGTGCTTCGGCATACGGGCACCGTACGCATCGTTGCGTGACGGAAAAAAGACCTACTATCGGGTAGTTTCCGACTACGAGGCGGCTCCCGGGAACCGGTAGCGTTAACTGTCAACGCTCGCCGCCTCCCTCCAGGAGCACCTCGCCGTGCGAATCGCAGTCACCGGCTCCATCGCCACCGACCACCTCATGACCTTCCCCGGCCGCTTCGCCGACCAGCTGGTCGCGGACCAGCTGCACACGGTCTCCCTCTCCTTCCTGGTCGACAACCTCGACGTGCGCAGAGGAGGGGTCGGCGCCAACATCTGCTTCGGTATGGGCCAGCTCGGCACCCGCCCCATCCTGGTCGGGGCGGCCGGCTCCGACTTCGACGAGTACCGCGCCTGGCTGGACCGGCACGGGGTCGACACGTCGTCGGTACGGATCTCCGAGGTACTGCACACCGCGCGCTTCGTCTGCACGACCGACGCGGACCACAACCAGATCGGCTCCTTCTACACGGGCGCCATGAGCGAGGCCCGGCAGATCGAGCTGAAGGCGGTCGCGGACCGGGTCGGCGGTCTCGACCTGGTGCTGATCGGCGCCGACGACCCCGAGGCGATGCTGCGGCACACCGAGGAGTGCCGGTCCCGGGGCATCCCGTTCGCCGCGGACTTCTCGCAGCAGATCGCCCGGATGAACGGGGACGAGATCCGGATACTGCTGGACGGGGCGACCTACCTCTTCTCCAACGAGTACGAGAAGGGCCTCATCGAGTCCAAGACCGGCTGGACCGACGAGGAGATCCTCGGTCGCGTCGGCCACCGGGTCACCACGCTCGGCTCCCGCGGGGTGCGTATCGAGAGGAAGGGCGAGTCCGTCATCGAGGTCGGCTGCCCGGAGGAGGACTCCAAGGTCGACCCGACGGGCGTCGGCGACGCGTTCCGCGCGGGCTTCCTGTCGGGTCTGTCGTGGGGCGTCGGCCTGGAGTGCGCGGCGCAGGTCGGCTGCATGCTCGCGACGCTGGTCATCGAAACCCTGGGCACCCAGGAGTACACGCTGCGCCGCGCCCACTTCATGGACCGCTTCACCAAGGCCTACGGCCACGACGCGGCGGCGGAGGTCCGGGCGCACCTGTCGTAGGGACCGGCCCGGGTGTCCGTCCCCATGCGCCGGGGCTCTGGTGGAGTCCTCGGCGCATGGGGCGCGGGGTCCGGGGCGGGGCTCCGGCGGGATCCCGGGCGGGCGGCGCCCCGGTTCAGGACCGCCTCCGCACCACGTACGCGGTGCCCCGCACCGCCGGGTGCTCACCCTCGTAGTCCTGGCCCCGCATCTCGCACCACGCGGGGATGTCGAGGCGCGCGGCCTCGTCGTCGGAGACGACCGTGACCGTGCCGCCCACCGGGACGTCGCCGATGACCTTGGCCAGCTCGATGACGGGGATGGGGCACCGCTTGCCCAGGGCGTCCACGACGAGGGAGGCCTGCCCGGTGGAGGCCGCGGGCGGGACCGGAGCGTCGAGGCGGCGGCGGACGTCGGCGACGACTCCCGGCAGGACCTCCAGGAAGCGGTCCACCTCCTCGTCCGTCGTGCCGGTCGGCAGGGACACCCGCACGTTGCCCTCGCTGAGGACCCCCATCGCCCGCAGGACATGGCTCGGAGTCAGCGTCGAGCTCGTGCACGACGAACCCGACGAAACGGAAAACCCGGCCCGGTCCAGATCGTGCAGCACGGTCTCTCCGTCGACATAGAGACAGGAGAACGTGACGAGATGGGGGAGCCGGCGCACCGGATCGCCGACCACCTCGACGTCCGGCACCAGCTCCGGGACCCGGGCGCGGATCCGGTCCACCAGCACCGTCAGCCGCCGCGCCTCCTCCGCCGCCGTGTCCCGCACCGCTCGCAGGGACGCCGCGGCCGCCACGATCGCCGGGATGTTCTCGAAGCCGGGCGCGCGGCCCGACTCCCGTTCGTCCGCGGGGTCTTGGGGGGCGAACCGGACGCCCTTGCGGACCGCGAGGAGTCCGACGCCCGCCGGGCCGCCCCATTTGTGGGCGCTCGCGGTCAGCAGGGACCAGCCCGCGGCGACCGGTCCCCACCCCAGCGACTGCGCCGCGTCGACGAGCAGCGGCACCCCGGCCGTCCGGCACGCCTCGGCCACTTCGGCGACCGGCTGCTCGGTGCCCACCTCGTGGTTCGCGGACTGCAGACAGGCCAGCGCGGTGTCCTCGCGCAGAGCCTGAGCGAACTCGCCCGGCGACACCGCGCCCGCGCGGTCCACCGGCACCTCGGTGACCGGCAGGCCCTCCGCCGCGTGCAGCACCGCGGAGTGCTCGACCGCCGACACGACCAGGTGACGCCCGACACGGCGGCGCCCCGCCAGTGCGCCCGAGATGCCCGTATGAATGGCGCGTGTCCCCGATGAGGTGAAAACGAGCTCGTCGGGACGGCACCCGACGGCATCCGCCGCCGCCTCCCGAGCCGCGTCCAGCAGCATCCGTGCCCGCCGCCCCTCGCGGTACAGGCGGGCGGGGTCCGCCCACCCCTCGTCGAGGGCGGCCTGGAGGGCCTGCCGGGCGACCGGGTGCAGCGGAGCCGAGGAGGCGGCGTCGAAGTAGGGCACGTTTCCACGTTAGGCCCTGTCCGGTGGATCTTGCCGGGCCCGTGACTGGATCTTGGTGGGTCCGCGACCCGATCCGCCGGACACGGTCCTGACGCCGCGCTCCGGAGAGGGTGTCAGAAGGCCGCCACAGCAGCCCAGTCGGGGCTCGTGGCCAGCTGCGAGACCGCCTGCGGAACCGTGCGGTCCACCCCTTCGGGTCGTCGGACGGCGCGTTGGGCACCCTCCATGCGCGACCCCAAATTGCGTCCAGTAGGGTTTGGTCCGCATAAACATCCAAACCCCTGCCCGCGTCAGGGCCGGCGACCGACCAGCGAGACGGCCGCAGCCGGCCGCGCGGGCGAGACTCTCGGGAAGGCGCTACGTGAGTCCCAACGGCTCCGACCGCTCGTCGCGGCGCCCGATGCGGCGGAAGCTGCCGCAGGTGCTGACTGCGGGCCTGATCCTGGCGACAGCCACTGGTTGCTCGTACAACTGGGAAGACTTCCCCCGCCTCGGAATGCCCACGCCGGTCACGGAGGAAGCTCCGCGGATCCTCTCCCTCTGGCAGGGCTCCTGGGCGGCCGCGCTCGCCGTGGGCGTGCTCGTGTGGGGTCTGATCCTGTGGAGCGTCATCTTCCACAGGCGCAGCCGCACCAAGATCGAGGTTCCTCCGCAGACCCGGTACAACATGCCCATCGAGGCGCTGTACACCGTGGTCCCGCTCATCATCGTTTCGGTGCTCTTCTACTTCACCGCGCGTGATGAGTCGAAGCTCCTCGCCCTCTCCAAGGAGCCGGCCCACACCGTCAACGTGGTCGGCTACCAGTGGAGCTGGGGCTTCAACTACCTGGAGGACGTGGACGGGAACCCGGCCACCGGCGATGCCGCGGCCCAGAAGAACCTGAACGCGATTCCGGACAAGTACACCAACGACTTCCCCAAGGGAGCCGAGGGCGTCTACGACGCCGGCATCCCCGGAACCCGGAACCCGCAGACCGGCAACCCCGGCCCCACGCTGTGGCTGCCCAAGGGGGAGAAGGTCCGTTTCATCCTGACCTCCCGTGACGTCATCCACTCCTTCTGGGTGGTCCCCTTCCTGTTCAAGCAGGACGTCATCCCGGGTCACACCAACGTCTTCGAGGTGACGCCGAACCAGGAGGGCACGTTCCTGGGCAAGTGCGCCGAGCTCTGCGGTGTCGACCACTCCCGGATGCTCTTCAACGTCAAGGTCGTCTCCCCGGAGCGCTACCAGCAGCACCTGAAGGAGCTGGCCGAGAAGGGGCAGACCGGCTTCATCCCGTCGGGAATTGAGCAGTCGGGCCCGGCCCGGAATGCGGAGACGAACAAACTGTGAGCATCCTCAACGAACCCCAGGGTGCTGCGACGGCCGACGACTCGTACGAGAACGAGCTCCCCGTCCGGCGCCGGCAGCCCGGCAATGTGGTGGTGAAGTGGCTGACCACCACCGACCACAAGACCATCGGTACGCTCTACCTGGCGACCTCGTTCGTCTTCTTCTGCATCGGCGGCCTCCTGGCGCTCTTCATGCGCGCCGAGCTGGCCCGTCCGGGTACGCAGATCATGTCGAACGAGCAGTTCAACCAGGCGTTCACGATGCACGGCACGATCATGCTGCTGATGTTCGCGACGCCGCTGTTCGCCGGATTCGCCAACTGGATCATGCCGCTGCAGATCGGCGCGCCCGATGTGGCGTTCCCGCGGCTGAACATGTTCGCGTACTGGCTGTACCTCTTCGGCTCGATCATCGCGGTGGCCGGCTTCGTCACCCCGAACGGTGCGGCCGACTTCGGCTGGTTCGCCTACTCCCCGCTGTCGGACGCGGTCCGCTCGCCGGGGGTCGGCGCCGACATGTGGATCATGGGCCTGGCCTTCTCCGGCTTCGGCACGATCCTCGGCTCGGTCAACTTCATCACCACGATCATCTGCATGCGCGCGCCGGGCATGACGATGTTCCGGATGCCGATCTTCTGCTGGAACGTGCTGCTGACCGGTGTGCTGGTCCTGCTCGCCTTCCCGGTGCTGGCCGCGGCCCTGTTCGCCCTGGAGGCGGATCGTAAGTTCGGCGCCCATATCTTCGACGCCTCCAACGGCGGCGCATTGCTGTGGCAACACCTCTTCTGGTTCTTCGGCCATCCAGAGGTGTACATCATCGCGCTGCCGTTCTTCGGAATCGTCTCGGAGATCATTCCGGTCTTCAGCCGCAAGCCGATGTTCGGTTACATCGGTCTGGTGGCCGCGACCATCGCGATCGCCGGTCTGTCCGTGACCGTGTGGGCCCACCACATGTACGTCACCGGCGGAGTGCTACTGCCGTTCTTCTCCTTCATGACCTTCCTTATCGCGGTACCGACCGGTGTGAAGTTCTTCAACTGGATCGGCACCATGTGGAAGGGCTCGTTGTCCTTCGAGACTCCGATGCTCTGGACCATCGGCTTCCTGATCACCTTCACCTTCGGTGGTCTGACCGGTGTCATCCTGGCCTCGCCCCCGATGGACTTCCACGTCTCCGACTCGTACTTCGTCGTCGCGCACTTCCACTACGTCGTCTTCGGCACCGTGGTGTTCGCGATGTTCGCCGGATTCCACTACTGGTGGCCGAAGTTCACGGGCAAGATGCTGGACGAGCGCCTCGGCAAGATGACGTTCTGGACGCTGTTCATCGGCTTCCACGGCACGTTCCTGGTCCAGCACTGGCTGGGTGCCGAGGGCATGCCGCGCCGATACGCGGACTATCTGGCCGCCGATGGCTTCACGGCACTGAACTCGATCTCGACCATCTCGTCGTTCGTGCTCGGTCTGTCGATCCTGCCGTTCTTCTACAACGTCTGGAAGACCGCCAAGTACGGCAAGAAGATCGAGGTCGACGACCCGTGGGGCTACGGCCGTTCGCTCGAATGGGCGACGTCCTGCCCGCCGCCGCGGCATAACTTCCTCACCCTGCCGCGGATCCGCTCCGAATCCCCGGCGTTCGATCTGCACCACCCGGAGATCGCGGCTCTCGACCAGCTCGAGCAGGCCGGTCACGGTGCCATCGCCGCTGACAAGGAGGCCGGCAAGTGAAGATCCAAGGCAGGATGTTCATCTGGCTGAGCATCTTCATCCTCGCCATGGCCATCCTCTACGGCGTGTGGTCGAAGGAGCCGGCCGGTACGACGGCGCTCTTCCTGGCCTTCGGCCTGAGCATCATGATCGGCTACTACCTGGCCTTCACGGCCCGGCGAGTGGACGCCATGGCCCAGGACGACAAGGAGGCCGATGTCGCGGACGAGGCCGGCGAGGTGGGCTTCTTCTCCCCGCACAGCTGGCAGCCGCTCTCGCTCGCCGTCGGCGGTGCGCTCGCCTTCCTGGCCATCGCCATGGGCTGGTGGATCCTGTACTTCTCGGCTCCGCTGATCATGGTCGGCCTGTTCGGCTGGGTCTTCGAGTACTACCGCGGCGAGAACCAGAACCAGTAGCGAATCCGCTGCTCCGCACTGCGCAGGGGCCCGGACACTCACCCGAACGGGTGGTGTCCGGGCCCCTCGTTTGCAGTCGTCCCGCGCGCCGTTACCGGGCATTGTTCATAGCGTGTGCTCATGAACGACACGCCGCGCAAGCGCACCATAGCGAGCTGCACCGTGCTGGCCCTGGCCTTCGGGGCAGGGATGACCGCGTGCGGCGGCCAGGACAGCCACCCGTTGTCGGCGAGGCCGTACGACGCGACGCGTCAGGTCGCCTTCAACACCGTCGCGGGAAGCACCAAGGTGAACCCCGACAAGCCCCTGGAAGTGACCGCCAAGGGCAAGGACGGCCGTATCACGGACGTCACCGCGGTCGACGCGGCCGGCCGCTACCTGGCGGGCGAACTCACCGCGGACGGCGCCAGATGGCGCTCCACGGCCCCTCTCTCGGCCGGTACGCGCTACACGGTCAAGGTCGCCACGGAGAACGGCGGCGGCGAGCCCGGATCCCGCACCATCACCTTCGACACGGCCCCCGCCAAGCGCATCCTGAAGGTCGAACTCGGCCCGAAGCCGGGCACGTACGGGGTAGGACAGCCCATCACCGCAGAGCTCAGCGCGCCCGTGGCCGACAGGGCGGGCAGGGCCGCCGTCGAGCGCAAGCTGAAGGTCGAGTCCTCGCCCGCGGTGGACGGAGCCTGGCACTGGGTGGACGACCGGAAGCTGCACTACCGACCGATGGAGTACTGGCCGTCGGGCGCCACCGTCCAGGTGCACAGCAGTCTGGAGGGCGTCAAGATCGGCGAGATGTACGGCGGCGCCGTGAAACCGCTCAAGCTGACCATCGGTGACCGGCTCGAGGCCATCACCGACGCGAGTACGCACCAGATGACGGTCAAGCGGAACGGAGAAGTGATCAATACCATTCCGGTGACCACCGGCAAACCGGGCTTCTCCACCCGGAACGGGGTCAAGGTGGTGCTCGGCAAGGAGTACTTCGTCCGGATGCGCGGCACCAGCATCGGCATCCCCGTCGACAGCGCCGAGTCCTACGACCTGCCCGTGTACTACGCGACGCGCGTCACCTGGAGTGGTGAGTACGTCCACGCCGCGCCCTGGTCCGTCGGCTCCCAGGGGTACGCGAACGTCAGCCACGGCTGCACCGGCATGTCCACCGGTAACGCCGCGTGGTTCTACAACACCGTCCGCGAGGGCGACATCGTCAAGGTCGTCAACAGCCTTGGCGGCATGATGGATCCGTTCGGGAACGGCTTCGGTGACTGGAACCTGGACTGGGACGAATGGCGCACGGGCAGCGCTCTGCTGGGAGGCGTCCGGGAGGGCAGCGGCCCGGCCGACGAGGCACGCCTGCGGCCCCAGATCTGACTTCGGTACGGGGCGGGCCGGTTCAGGCCGCCGCCCGCCCCCTGCGCAGCAGTCCGGCCAGTGCGTCCGCGAACTCCACCGGCTCGACCGGGAGCGTCACCGCGGCGTCCGCGCGGCTCCAGGTGGCCAGCCAGGCGTCCTGCGGGCGCCCCATGAGCACCAGCACCGGCGGACACCGGAAGATCTCGTCCTTGATCTGCCGGCAGACGCCCATACCGCCCGCGGGCACGGCCTCGCCGTCCAGGACACAGACGTCGACACCGCCCTTGCCCAGCTCCTTGAGAACCGCGGGCAGTGTCGCGCACTCGATGAACTCGACCGGGGGAACATCGGCGGCCGGGCGGCGGCCCGTGGCGAGCCGCACCTGTTCGCGGGTGCTGGAGTTGTCGCTGTACACCAGCACCGTGGCGGTCGACTGCATTGTTCCTCCGGTTCGTCAGGGAGAACTGCGGGCTGCACCGATGCGCGGGATGCTACCCCTCCCGGCGCCTCGTCAGCACCGCTAATGACAGCCTTTCGATGGGCCGTTCGGTCCTGGACGCGAACCCGGGAGAGAGATGGACACACCGAACGGCACCCCCCGGAGTGAGGGCTGGATAAGCGACCGACATAATGTCGGTCGTGGCGACAGCAACGACAGTAGAAACCGGGCACGCGCACCCGTCGGTCAATCGGCCGAACCTCACCAGCGTCGGAACCATCATCTGGCTGAGTTCCGAGCTGATGTTCTTCGCGGCCCTCTTCGCGATGTACTTCACCCTGCGATCGGTGATGGGTGCCGAGTACTGGTCCCAGCAGGCACAACACCTGAACTTCCCGTTCTCGGCGACCAACACCACGATCCTGGTGCTCTCCTCCCTCACCTGCCAGCTCGGCGTCTTCGCCGCCGAGCGCGGTGACGTGAAGAAGCTCCGCACCTGGTTCGTGATCACGTTCGTGATGGGTGCGATCTTCATCGGCGGCCAGGTCTTCGAGTACACCGAGCTGGTCAAGGACGCGGGCCTCTCGCTCTCGTCCGACCCGTACGGCTCGGTGTTCTACCTGACCACCGGCTTCCACGGTCTGCATGTGACGGGCGGTCTCATCGCCTTCCTGCTGGTTCTCGGCAGGACGTACGCGGCCCGGAGATTCACCCACGAGCAGGCAACCGCCGCCATCGTCGTGTCCTACTACTGGCACTTCGTCGATGTCGTCTGGATCGGCCTCTTCGCCACGATCTACATGATCAAGTAGCACCGGGCTCGTACCCGCACACATTCCAGAAGCATCGACGCAGAAGATCCTGACACCGGGGTAATCCGTGAAAAAGCTCTCCGCACGACGACGCCATCCGCTGGCGGCGCTCGTCGTCCTACTCCTCGCGCTGGCGGCCACTGGGGGGCTGTACGCCGCGTTCGCACCCGCGGACAAGGCGCAGGCCGATGAAACCGCCCAGTCCCTCGCCATCGAGGAGGGCAAGAAGCTCTACACCGTCGGCTGCGCCAGCTGCCACGGAACCGGCGGTCAGGGCACGTCCGACGGCCCTTCCCTGGTCGGCGTCGGTTCCGCCGCCGTGGACTTCCAGGTCGGCACCGGCCGTATGCCCGCACAGCAGCCGGGCGCCCAGGTGCCGAAGAAGCCTGTCATCTACTCGCAGGCCGAGATCGACCAGCTCGCGGCGTACGTCGCCTCCCTCGGTGCCGGTCCGGTCACGCCGACCGAGAAGCAGTACAGCCCGGAAGGCGCCGACATCGCCAAGGGCGGCGACCTGTTCCGCACCAACTGCGCCCAGTGCCACAACTTCACGGGTGAGGGCGGTGCCCTGACGCACGGCAAGTACGCCCCGAGCCTCGAAGGCGTGACCCCGAAGCACATCTACGAGGCCATGCAGACCGGCCCGCAGAACATGCCCTCCTTCCCGGACGGAACGATGCCGGAGAAGGAGAAGCGGGACATCATCGCCTACATCCAGACCGTGAACAGCGGCGAGTCGGAGTCTCCCGGTGGCCTGAGCCTCGGTGGCCTCGGCCCCGTCAGCGAGGGTCTGTTCGCATGGGTCTTCGGTCTGGGTGCGCTGATCGCAGTTGCCATCTGGGTCGCGGCCCACACCGCTAAGGCCAAGAAGTCATGAGTAGCCAAGACATTCCAGAAGAGACCCTGCCGTCCGAGCAGGACCACGCGCGTGGCGAGGTAGCGGCGAAGGAAGATCCGTTCGCCGACCCGGGTATTCCCGCCCACAAGCCGCGCATCCAGGACATCGACGAGCGGGCCGCCAAGCGGTCCGAGCGTACGGTCGCCCTCTTGTTCACGCTGTCGATGCTGGCCACGATCGCCTTCATCGCCTCGTACGTGATCTTCCCGGCCGACGAGATCGTCTACATCTGGCCGTTCGGTCATGTGAGCGCGCTGAACTTCGCCCTGGGGATGACCCTCGGTGTCGCGCTGTTCTGCATCGGCGCGGGCGCGGTCCACTGGGCCCGCACCCTGATGTCCGACCAGGAGATCGCCGACGACCGTCACCCGATCGAGGCCGAGCCCGAGGTCCGGGCCAAGGTGCACGCCGACTTCGCGGCCGGTACCGAGGAGTCCGGCTTCGCCCGGCGCAAGCTCCTGCGCAACACGATGTTCGGAGCGCTGGCCATGGTGCCGCTCTCCGGTGTGGTGCTGCTGCGCGACCTGGGCCCGCTGCCCGAGGACAAGCTCCGCCACACCCTGTGGGCCAAGGGCAAGCAGCTCATCAACATGAACACGAATCAGCCGCTGCGTCCCGAGGACGTCGCTGTCGGTTCGCTGACCTTCGCCATGCCCGAGGGCCTGTCGGAGGAGGACCACAGCTTCCAGACCGAGATCGCCAAGGCCGCCCTGATGATCGTCCGGATCCAGCCGGAGGACATCAAGGACAAGCGCGAGCTCGAGTGGTCCCACGACGGCATCGTGGCGTACTCGAAGATCTGCACCCACGTGGGCTGCCCGATCTCCCTGTACGAGCAGCAGACGCACCACGTCCTCTGCCCGTGCCACCAGTCCACCTTCGACCTCTCCGACGGCGCCCGCGTCATCTTCGGCCCGGCCGGTCACGCCCTCCCGCAGCTGCGGATCGGCGTGAATGACGAAGGCTTCCTCGAGGCGCTCGGCGACTTCGACGAGCCCGTCGGTCCTGCCTACTGGGAGCGCGGATGAGCACTTCAGCTGAATCAAATAGGAAGGCACCCGCGGGCGAGCGGGTCGCCGACTGGGCCGACGGCCGTCTCGGGATCTACTCCCTGGCCAAGACCAACATGCGCAAGATCTTCCCGGACCACTGGTCCTTCATGCTGGGTGAGGTCGCGCTCTACAGCTTCATCGTCATCATCCTCACGGGTGTGTACCTGACGCTGTTCTTCCACCCGTCGATGAACGAGGTGGAGTACCACGGCAGCTACGTCCCGATGCAGGGCCGGCTGATGTCGGAGGCGTTCGCCTCGACCCTGGACATCAGCTTCGACGTCCGCGGTGGTCTGCTCATCCGGCAGATCCACCACTGGGGCGCGCTGATCTTCCTCGCGGCCATGATGGTCCACATGATGCGCGTCTTCTTCACGGGCGCGTTCCGCAAGCCGCGTGAGATCAACTGGCTGTTCGGCTTCCTGCTGCTCGTCCTCGGCATGTTCACCGGCTTCACCGGCTACTCGCTCCCGGACGACCTGCTCTCGGGCACCGGTGTCCGCTTCATGGAGGGCGCGATCCTGTCCGTCCCGGTCGTCGGCACCTACCTGTCGATGTTCCTGTTCGGCGGCGAGTTCCCCGGCGGCGACTTCGTGGCCCGGTTCTACTCGGTCCACATCCTGCTGCTGCCCGGCATCATGATGGGCCTGCTGGTGGCCCACCTGATCCTGGTCTTCTACCACAAGCACACGCAGTTCGCGGGCCCCGGCCGGACCAACAAGAACGTCGTCGGCATGCCGCTGCTGCCGATCTACATGGCCAAGGCCGGAGGCTTCTTCTTCCTGGTCTTCGGCATCATCACGGTCGTCTCGGCGATCGCCCAGATCAACCCGATCTGGGCCATCGGCCCGTACCGCCCGGACCAGGTGTCCACGGGTGCACAGCCCGACTGGTACATGGGCTTCTCCGAGGGTCTGATCCGTGTCATGCCCGGCTGGGAGATCAACCTCTGGGGCCACACGCTGGTCCTGGGCGTCTTCATCCCGCTGATCATCTTCCCGTTGGTCCTGGTGGCGATCGCGGTGTACCCGTTCGTCGAGTCCTGGGTCACGGGTGACAAGCGTGAGCACCACATCCTGGACCGCCCGCGCAACGCGCCGACCCGTACCGCCTTCGGCGTGGCCTGGCTGACCTGGTACTTCGTGCTGCTCGTCGGTGGTGGAAACGACATCTGGGCGACCCACTTCAACCTGTCGATCAACTCGATCACCTGGTTCGTCCGGATCGCGTTCTTCGTCGGGCCGGTCATCGCCTTCATCATCACCAAGCGGATCTGCCTGGGTCTGCAGCGGCGCGACAAGGACAAGGTGCTGCACGGACGCGAGTCCGGCATCATCAAGCGACTGCCGCACGGTGAGTTCGTCGAGGTCCACGAGCCGCTGACGCAGGAGGCCCTGCACACGCTCACGGCGCACGAGCAGTACGAGCCGCTCGAGATCGGCCCGACGGTCGACGAGAACGGTGTCGAGCGCAAGGTGCCGCTCACGCAGAAGCTCCGGGCGAGGCTCAGCAAGGGCTACTACGGCGAGGGGAACCAGATTCCCAAGCCGACCGTCGAGGAGTTCAAGGAGATCACGAGCGGCCACGGCCACCACTGATCCCACCCACTGATCGCAGCGATCGCCACGGCTGGGGGTACCTCCCAGCGCAGCTAGGCCGTGTTTGAGAACTAGCGCCGTCCGCCCGTAGGGCGGGGCTCGCGGCGTCTGGTGCGTGCAATCGCAAGGCGGAGGATCATCCTCGTACTGGACGTACTTGGATGACTCCGACAACGCAGCGTGGGGGCACCTCCCGTGCCCGAAGGGCTACGGGGGAGTGCGTGCCAGGCGTCGCGAGCCAGGCGGGAGTTCTAAAACGGCCTAGGGGGAGAGCCCCGTCCACTCGATGGACGGGGCTCTTTGCCGTCCCCTGCGCTCGATAGGGTGGTGGCATTCCTATACGTACGGACCCAGGAGCGACCATGAGCGCTGTGACCCCCGCAGGAGGCACTACCGCGGCGGGCCTTTCCTGGCCCGAGGTACTGGACTCCCTGCTGTACGGCCGCGACCAGAGCGCGGAAGCCACCGCGTGGGCCATGGACCGGATTCTGCGGGGCGAGGCCACCGATGCGCAGATCGCCGGGTTCGCCGTCGCGCTGCGGGCCAAGGGCGAGACGGTCGAGGAGATCTCCGGTCTCGTACGAACGATGTACGCCCATGCCCGGGTGATCGACGTCCCCGGGGCGACCGTCGACATCGTGGGCACCGGCGGCGACGGCGCGAAGACCGTCAACATCTCGACGATGTCCGCGATCGTCGTGGCCGGCACCGGCGCGAAGGTCGTCAAGCACGGCAACCGTGCCGCGTCCAGTGCCAGCGGCGCCTCGGACGTCCTGGAGAAGCTCGGCGTCAATCTGGAGCTGACGCCGGAGCGGGTGGCCGCGGTCGCGGAGGAAGCGGGGATCACCTTCTGCTTCGCCGTGAAGTTCCACCCAGCGCTGCGGCATGTGGCCGCGGCGCGCAAGGAGCTCGGAATCCGTACGACGTTCAACTTCCTGGGGCCGCTCACCAACCCCGCCCGGGTGAAGGCCCAGGCCACGGGCGTCGCCGATGCCCGAATGGCGCCGATCATGGCCGGAGTGCTCGCCGAGCGGGGATCCAGCGCGCTGGTCTTCCGCGGTGATGACGGCCTGGACGAGCTCACCACGACCGCGACGTCCCGGGTGTGGGTCGTCCGGGACGGCGCGGTGCGCGAGGAGGCCTTCGACCCCCGGGACGTGGGCATCGAACTGGTCCCGGTCGAAGCGCTGCGCGGCGCGGACGCCTCGTACAACGCGGATGTCGCCCGCCGGCTCCTCGCCGGTGAGTCCGGCCCGGTGCGGGACGCGGTCCTGCTGAACTCGGCGGCGGCGCTGGCCGCGCTGGAGCCGGGCGGGGGCACTCTGGTGGAGCAACTCCGGGCCGGGATCGCGAAGGCCGCGGAGTCCATCGACTCCGGGGCGGCGAAGCAGGCGCTGGACCGCTGGGTGGCGGTGAGCAACGCGTAACGCCCGGCGATGGGCATGCTGGTGCGGGGTCTGTGCGGGCACAGGCCCCGCACCTTTGCGTGCGGACGTCGTGCGGACGTGGTGCGGACGTATGCGGACGTCATGGGGAGCTGCGGGGCCGTGGAGAGCTGCCGGGAAGTCGCGGTGAACCCGCGGGCGGGTGACGTCCCGGTATCCGGACACGAGTTGCGCGAGGGCGATCAGCTGGCATAGCTTCGCGACAGGTCATGAGTGACAGCGACTACGGCCCCGGCCCGCTGTCCGGCAACCCTCCGTCCGTGGCGGGGTGCCCCGGGTGAAGACCAGGCCGTGGGCAGCGAGGTCCGCGGCAAGCGCGGACCCCTTGCAACCCCTGGGGTCCTGGTCCTCAAGGGAGCAGTCTCGTGAGCAAGCGAATGCGATAGGGCGCGAAGCCCCTCACTTCAATTCCCTCCGTACGGTGACCGCCGTGCGTCGAGGCAACCCCCGTATGCAGAGCGCCGGTTGGGCGGCTGCCGCACGGGTTCTTGAAGCCGATTCGCCTTTCCTGCCGGGAGATACCGCCATGTCCGCATGCCCGAACACCGCCACTGCCACTGTCACCGCCACCCCCGCTGCCGTCGCCACCGACGCCGACCCCTGCTGTGCCGCCCCGCTGCCGGTACTCGGCCGGGACGTCACCGTGCCGCTCGTGACCGGCGGCGAGGTCACGTATGCCGCCCTCGACTACGCGGCGAGCGCGCCCGCGCTGCAGCGGGTGTGGGACGACGTGGCCGCGTACGCCCCGTACTACGGCAGCGTGCACCGCGGCGCCGGGTATCTCTCGCAGCTCTCCACGGACCTGTTCGAGAACAGCCGCGTGGCGGTGCACGAGTTCCTCGACTGCCGGGACGGAGACCAGGTCGTCTTCACCCGCTCGACCACCGACTCGCTCAACCTGCTGGCCGCCGCACTCCCCGCCGACTGCCAGGTGTTCGTCTTCGAGACCGAGCACCACGCCTCGCTGCTGCCGTGGCAGGACGCCCGCGTGACGTACCTCGACGCGCCGCGCACGCCGGGCGAGGCGGTGCGGACCCTGGAGCTGGCCCTCGCCGACCGCAACCCCCATGGCCCCGCGCTGGTCTGCGTGACCGGCGCGTCCAATGTCACCGGGGAGCTCTGGCCGGTACGCGAACTCACGGCCGCCGCCCACGCCCACGGCGCGCGCATCGTGCTGGACGCCGCGCAGCTCGCGCCGCACCACCCCGTCTCGGTGAAGGACCTGGACGTCGACTGGGTCGCCTTCTCCGGGCACAAGCTGTACGCCCCGTTCGGCTCGGGTGTGCTCGCCGGGCGCGCGGACTGGCTGCAGAAGGCGGAGCCGTACCTGGCCGGTGGCGGTGCCTCGAAGAAGGTCGCGCGACGCAACGACGGTGGCGTGGACGTGGACTGGCACACCACCGCCGCCCGCCACGAGGCCGGTTCGCCGAACGTCATCGGCGTCTACTCGATCGCGTCCGCGTGCAAGGCGCTGACGGAAGCCGGTTTCGACGCGCTCGTCGCGCGTGAGCGGCATCTGATCGCGAAGGTCCGCGAGGGCCTGGCGGAGGTGCCGGAGGTCACGATCCTCTCGCTGTTCGGCGACGACGCACCGCGCGTCGGTGTCATCTCCTTCGTCGTGGAGGGCTGGAACAGCTCCCACTTCGCCGCCGCGCTGTCCGCCGAGTACGGCATCGGCGTACGGGACGGACTCTTCTGCGCCCACCCGCTGGTGCGCACCCTGCTCGGCAGCGACCCGCAGGACCCGGGCGAGTGCGGTGCGCCGGAGGCCGAGCCGGGCGCGAGCTCGCTGAACGCGATCCGGGTCAGCTTCGGCGCCGGTACGCCGGACGAGCACGTCGAGCGCTTCGTACAGGCCGTGAAGGATCTCGTGCGCGACGGTGCGAAGTGGAACTACCGCACCGAGGACGGCAGGTGCGTGCCCGCGGTCTGAGGCGCCGGGTGAGTCCCGTCCCCGGCAGGACCGTGTTCATGAAGCGCTCGGCCGCGTCGGCGAGGAATTCGCCGGCGCGGCCGAGCGCTTCACGCGCACCGTGCCGGCTGCCGACGGGATGTCCGTCCGGAGCGTCCGTGCTCGGACTCCCCCGGAGCTGTGCCCGGAGGTGTCCCCGGACGGGGCCTGGTGTGCGGACAGGGCCTACGCGTCGAGGCCGATCGCGAACGCCGCCTCCAGGTCGTGCTGCGAGTACGTACGGAACGCGACGTGCGTGTCCGTCGCCTCCACGCCCGGGATCTTGCTGATGTGGCCCGGGATGACGTCCGCCAGGTCCTCGTGCTTGCTGACCCGGACCATCGCGATCAGGTCGTACGTACCGGTGACCGAGAAGACCTCGCTGACGTTCTCCACCGCGTTGATCGCCTCGGCGATCTCGGGGATGCGGTCCACGCTGGTCTTGATGAGCACGATCGCAGTGATCACGGCTGTCTTTCTCCCTCGGTGGCCGCTGCTGGGGCTTTCACTCTAGCCGTCTGCCGGAAACGGCCCCATGCGTAGAGAAAGCCGATCCCGAACCCCACCAGATGCGCCAGATACGCCACCCCCGGCCCCGACGACGAGCGCTGCGCCTCCGCCAGCCACTGCAGGGCGAACCAGAAGATCAGGACGGCCCAGGCGGGGAAGCGCAGCGGCAGGAAGAAGAGGAAGGGGAAGAGGCTCGTCACCCGCGTCCTGGGGAAGAGGCGCAGGAAAGCGCCGAGCACCCCGGAGATCGCCCCGGACGCCCCTACCAGCGTCTGGCCCGAGTCCGCGTTGGCCGCGGCGTACGCGAGGAGTGCGAGATAGCCGCAGCCGAGGTAGAAGAGCGTGAACTGGACGCGGCCCATGCGCTCCTCCGCCATCGCGCCGAAGACATAGAGGAAGAGCATGTTGCCCAGCAGATGCAGCCAGCTGCCGTGCACGAAGAGCGCGGTCAGCGGGGTGAGGAGCGCCCGCGGGGAGCTGCGCATCAGTTCGTCCGGGATGACGCCCCAGCGTTCGAAGTAGGCGGCCTGGGCGCCGAGCAGCGTGTCCCCGGTGCCGTATGACGGGTTGAGTCCGGAAACCGGACCGATGACGAACAGCAGACAGCACAGACCGATCACTCCGTAGGTCACCACGGGGCCGGTCACCGCGACCCGTACCGCTGTCCGCCGATCGATCATGACCAGAGCATGGCGTACCGGGACCGATGGGGGCAGACTGCCTCGCCGTGTCACCGCGTACCCGTGAGGTCGTAGGGTTACGGGCAGTACGCACGATCAGAAGAGGACGGCACGATGACGACGGTACCCATGCCGACGGCCCTGACCCGGTGGCGCTGCACCCTGTGCGGCAATCTCACCCGCTTCGACGTGACGCGTTCGTCCAAGGTCGTCGAGTACGTCCATCTGGACCTCGCGGGCGAGCCCAAGGTGGAGGAGCGGGAGGTGGTCAGTGAGACCATCGAGTCGGTCCGCTGCCGCTGGTGCAACGCCGTGGACCAGATCGAACTGGTGGACAGGCCGGGCACCGACTCCTGACAGGAGGCGCCCGGGCCCGTAGGGAGACAGTGGGGTGACGGATTGTGGAGCAGCCTGACAGCGGCGCCGGACCGGCCGGTGCCGGCGACGCCGCCGAGGCGCTCGACCGCCCGCTGCCGGAAGGTGTGCGGCGACGGGTCGTCGCGCTGGTCTCGGATGCCTTCGGCGGGCTGACCGTCACCGAACTCCCCGCCCAGTTGCGGCAGTACGCCCGGTTCACCCCCACCCGCCGCGCCAAGTTCGCGGGCAACGCCATGGCCGCCGCCCTGGAGGGCGACCCGCTGTTCCGCCAGCGCATCGGCGAGCGGCTGCGCGAGGCTCAGCCGGAGCTGACCGGTGCGCTGGAGTCGGGATCGCTGCCTGCGGCCGCCGACCCCGTCGATGTGGCCGCGGCCGCCTACGTACTGCGCCCGGTCGGCTGGGTGAAGCTGGTGGCCGCCGCGGGCGAGGAGGCCCAGCGCGCGGACGCCGAGCGTGCCGACGAGGAGGGCCGGCGCGAGCTGGAGCGGCTGCGCGAGGAGCTCGACCGGCTCAGGGCGCAGGCCAGGTCCGAGAGCGAGCGGCTGCGCGCCGAGCTGGAGGCCGCCCGCAAGGAAGCCGAATCGCTTCATCGCAAGCTGCGCAGCGCCCAGAGCGATGTGAAGCGCGGCGAGGCGGCCCTGCGCCGCAGCACCGCCGAGCTCGAGACGGCGAAGAACGAGGCGCACGCCCAGGTGTCCGCGGCCGAGAGCGAGACGCGTCGGCTCAAGGCCCGGCTCGGCGAGGCGGAGTCGGCCGTCGAGGCGAGCCGCAGAGCCGCCCGCGAGGGCCGCTCGATCGAGGACATGCGTGTGCGGCTGCTGCTGGACACCGTGCTGGAAGCGGCCTCGGGGCTGCGCCGCGAACTGGCCCTGCCGCCCGCGTCCCTCCATCCCGCGGACACCGTCGACGCGGTGGAGCCCGGCCGTATGACGCCCAAGGACATCGCGGCCCGTGCGCTCTCCGAGACCGATCCCGCACTGCTCGACCAGCTGCTCGCGCTGCCTCAGGTGCATCTCGTGGTGGACGGCTACAACGTCACCAAGACCGGCTATCCGACGATGCCGCTGGAGAAGCAGCGGCTGCGGCTGCTCGGCGGTCTCGCGATGCTCGCGGCCCAGACGGGCGCCGAGATCACCTGTGTCTTCGACGGTGCGGAGCTGGCCGCTCCGGTGCTGCTGGCGCCGCCGCGCGGTGTCCGGGTGCTGTTCTCCAAGCCGGGCGTGACCGCGGACGAGCTCATCCGTCAGCTCGTGCGGGCCGAGCCGCCCGGCCGGCCCGTGGTCGTCGTCTCCGCCGACCGCGAGGTCGCCGACGGAGTGGCGAAGGCGGGGGCCAGGCCCGTCGCGTCCGTATTGCTACTGAAGCGGCTTTCGCGCGTCTAGTAACGCTCGTAACTAACAGGCCTGATGCCTGATTTCGCGGAACGTACCGTCAAGTCGTCACTACTACGCGTGTGGTGTCTGTAAAGAATGTGCTCCGTGGGCCAGATTTTTCTCATGAGGATTTGAACTGATCACAAGAAGGTCACTAGGGTCAGGCCTCGAACCTTCGCGCGGTTGATCGTCCACCCGGGACGACAGCGAAGGAACCGCCGATTTCGTGCAGTTCAGCCCAATTTCGCGGGGGAGCTGACTCTGCGCGGAGCCGGGGATTCAACCCCCCACTGCCCGGTAGGCGGCTCGAGGAAGAAGGAGCTCGCCTTCGTGGCGTCCCACCGTCGTCCCAAGCAGCCGAGCCGCACCCGTGTGACCGTGCTCACCGCGACCGCCGCCGCGGCAGTCGCCCTGACCTCCCAGGCCGCGCAGGCCGCCCCGGCAAAGCCGAGCAAGGACGAGGTCAAGGCGAAGGTCGACGCGCTCTACCACGAGGCGGAGAAGGCCACCGAGGAGTACAACGGGGCCAAGGAGCAGCAGACCAAGCTCCAGAAGGAAATCGACGCGATCCAGGACAAGGTCGCCCGCGGTCAGGACGAGCTCAACACCCTGCGCGACAGCCTGGGTTCGGTGGCCAGCGCCCAGTACCGCTCCGGCGGCGTCGACCCGGCCATCCAGCTCTTCCTCTCCTCCGACCCGGACACCTACCTCGACAAGGCGTCCGCGATCGACCAGATCGGCGCCAAGCAGACCGCCGCGCTGGAGAACATCCAGTCGAAGCAGCGCACCCTCGCCCAGGAGCGCGCCGAGGCCGCCCGCAAGCTCGGCGACCTCGAGGACGTCCGCAAGACGCTGGGCGAGAAGAAGAAGAAGTACCAGGGCAAGCTCGCCGACGCGCAGAAGCTCCTCAACACCCTGACCGCCGCCGAGCGGGCGAAGATGCAGGAGGAGGAGCAGCGCGCCAGCCGCGACGCGGGCGACCGCGTGGACCTCGGCAACGAGGTCCCGGCGTCCCAGCGCGGCGCCGCCGCACTCAACGCCGCCGCCTCCCAGCTCGGCAAGCCCTACATGTCCGGTGCCGAGGGCCCCAACTCGTACGACTGCTCCGGGCTTACGCAGTGGTCGTACCGCCAGGCGGGCATCAGCATCTCGCGGACCACCTACACCCAGCAGAACGACGGCGTGAAGATAGGCCGCAGCCAGCTCAAGCCGGGCGACCTCGTCTTCTTCAACAGCCTTTCGCACGTCGGTCTGTACGCGGGAAACAACCAGATCCTGCACGCCCCGAAGCCGGGTGCCGTCGTCCGCTACGAGTCGATGGACTACATGGGCACCTTCCAGTTCGGCGTCCGGATCTGATCGCCGCCCCGCAGTTGACGCCCAATCGGGCGAATCGCGGGACCCTCCGCTGACAGCACGCCCCGCCGGTGACCTGTGATCTCCGGCGGGGCGTCACTGTGTGTACCCTTTGCGGCCTTTGGCTGCTCCGTGTCCACACCGTTACTGTCTGCCGCGCAGCAGCTGACCAAGCTGTGTCCAGCGGAAGGGAGTACGGCTCCTGTGGCGTCCCATCGCCGATCCTCAGCGTCCGGTTTCAATCGAGGCGCCCGGGTCACCCTCCTCTCGGCCGCGGTGGCGACCGCCGCTGCCGCGCTCGGCACCGCACCGGCCGGCGCCGACCCGGTCCAGACCCCCGAGGCCACCCGGGCCAACGTCGACCGGCTGTTCGAGCAGGCCGAGAAGGCCACGGAACAGCACAACAAGGCCGACGAGCGCGCCGACGAACTGCGCGACCAGGTGACGGCGGCGCAGGACCGGGCAGCACGCGGCCAGGAGCAGATCAACCGGATGCGGAGCACGCTCGGTTCGGTGGCCGGCGCCCAGTACCGCTCCGGCGGCATGGACCCCGCCCTCGCCCTGCTGCTCTCCGAGGACCCGGACACGTATCTCGACAAGGCCACGCTCCTCGACCGGCTCAGCTCCCGCCAGACCAGCGCCCTGCGCGATCTCCAGCGGGCCCAGCGCGAGCTCGGCCAGGAGCGGTCCGAAGCCACCCTGAAGCTGGCCGAGCTGGAGCGCACGCGGTCCGCCGTCGCCCGCCACAAGCGCACCGTCGAGGCGAAGCTCGCCGAGGCGCGGCGGCTGCTGAACTCCCTTCCACTGTCGGAGCGCGCGGCGTACGAACGCGCCTCCCGTTCCGGCCGCGGCGACGGACTGCCGGACCTGTCGGGCGGCCTCGGGCCGTCCTCCTCGCGGGCGGCCGCAGCCCTGGCGGCGGCCCGGAGCGCGGTCGGCAGGCCGTATGTGTGGGGCGCCAACGGGCCGCACAGCTTCGACTGCTCCGGGCTCACCCAGTGGTCCTACGCCCAGGCGGGCGTGGGGCTGCCGCGCACCTCCCAGGCGCAGCGTCACGCCGGACAGCAGGTGCCACTGTCGGAGGCCAGGCCCGGCGACCTCGTGACGTACCGCTCCGACGCCAGCCATATCGGGATGTACGTCGGCAACGGCCAGGTCGTGCACGCGCCCTATCCCGGGGCGAGCGTGCGCTACGACCCCGTGCGGATGATGCCGATCGCCTCGGTGACCCGCCCCTGACCAGCTGATCGCCCACCGGTCTCCCTTTCGACGGCGGCGCGCCCCTGCGGCTCGTGGCTCTTCGGCTCGCCTCCGGGGCGCCTCAGCCGCTGTCGACGGTCGATCGTGCTCAGTCCCTCGTGCCTCGGGACCTCCGCGCGGTCTCCCTTTCGACGGCGGCGCGCCCCTGCGGCTCGTGGCTCTTCGGCTCGCCTCCGGGGCGCCTCAGCCGCTGTCGACAGTCGATCGTGCTCAGTCCCTCGTGCCTCGGGACCTCCGCGCGGTCTCCCTTTCGACGGCGGCGCGCCCCTGCGGCTCGCATACGATCGGCAGGGTGGCTGGTCAGGGATGCTTCGGACGCAGGGCGGGACGGCGGGTGGCAGCGCTCGTCGCCGCCGGGCTGCTCGCCCTCGCGGGCGGCTGCGCCGGGCCCACGCCGACGGACACCACGACCCGTGACATCCAACGCACGCTCGACGCCCGGGCCGCGGCCGTGCTCGGGCACGACGAGGCCGGGTATCTCGCGGCCCTCGACCCCTCCGCCCGGCAGCTGCGGGAGACCGGGCGCAAGGAGCTCGCGAACCTCACGGACGTACCGCTGCGTTCCTGGGAGTACCGGCTCACCGGCGTGCGGCGCTCCGGCGGCCGTGCCATCGCCGAGGCACAGCTGCGCTACCGCTTCGACGGGTACGACAGCGCGCCCGTGACCACCGACCGCACCCTGGAGCTGGCCGAGCGTGACGGCCGCTGGTACGTCACCGCCGACCGCCCGGACCACGGCGGCGGCCAGCAGCTGTGGCAGCAGGGCGACGTCGAGGTCGTACGCGGCGCACACAGCCTGGTGCTCGGCGTCGGCCAGGACCGGGCGCGGCTCCGGCGGATCGCGGCGGAGGCGGACCGGGCCGTGCCCGCGGTCTCGGCCGCCTGGCCCGAGGCGTGGGCGGGGCGCGTGGTCGTCCTGGTGCCGTCCTCGCTGGACGCGATGGCGCGACTGCTGGGCGCGCCCGCGGCGGGGTACCGGGGGATCGCGGCGGTCACCACGGCCGAGACCGGCGGGAGCGGGGTGGGGCCGGCGGACCGGGTGGTCGTCAACCCCGAGGCGTACGCTCTGCTCGGCGAGTTCGGTCGGCGGATCGTCCTCACCCACGAGACCGCCCATGTCGCGACCCGGGCGCACACCTCCGCCAAGACCCCGATGTGGCTCTCCGAGGGATTCGCCGACTGGGCCGCCTACCGCGGCACCGACCGCACCGCCGGCCAGGCCGCGCCCGAACTGCAGCGCGCGGTCCGCCGCGGCGATCTCCCCGACCGTCTGCCCGCCGACGCCGGCTTCCGCTTCGGCGGCGACGCGGCGGCGCTCGGCCGCGCGTACGAGGGTGCCTGGCTGGCGTGCGAACTGATCGCCGAGCGCTGGGGCGAGGACCGGCTGACGGCGTTCTACCGGGCGGTGGGCGACGACGGGCCGGCGAAGGGCCTCCACGAGGTACTGGGTACGGACGTGGAGGTGTTCACGGCGGACTGGCGGGAGTACGTGCGGGCGCGCTTGGGGTGAGGCGGGGCGCGTGCCGTCCCGCACGGCGGGGCGAGTGTCGTCCCGTACGGCGCCGGGGCGGCTCGTGCCTCCGGCCTGAGTCTCCCCCTACGCCCCGCGGCGTGGGGGACCCCGGGACGGGCTCTAGGTCCTGTCCGGGCGATCTTCGAGGAACTGGCCGCGGCGTCAGATGCGGTGCATCGCAAGGCGGAGGATCGCCCTCGTACTGGGCGTACTTGGGTGACTCCGACAACGCAGCGAGGTGCCGTAGCTGTCGTCGGGGGCCCGACAAGATCGCCCGGACAGGGCCTAACCGTGGCCCGGAGGGTCCAGCTCGGCGATCGCCTCCGCCAGCCAGCGCTTCTCCTCCGTTCCCGTCGCACGGGCGATCCGCAGCATCCCCCGGCGGAAGAGGTCGTCCGCCTCCTCCGCCCGTACCGGCTTGCCGTCCCGGTAGAAGAAGCTGGCCGGCGTCTCCAGGAACGCCAGGCGACGGCGGAGCACGGCCGCCTGCTCGCGGCGGTCGGGCAGCTGCCCCAGAAACGCGAGCAGCGTGAAGAAGCGCTGCCCGTCGGTGATTTCGGCGTCCTTGGGGTGGCGCAGCCGCTCCAGCAGCGCGGCACGGCCGGTGTCGGTGAGGGACAGGATGCGGCGCGGCGCGGCGCTCGTGCCCGCCTCGGTGCGCTCCGCCAGCTTTCCGGCTTTCACGAGGCGGGTGAGCGCGGGGTAGAGCGCGCCGTCGCTGACCGGGCGGACATGGCCGCTCAGCCCTCTGATCCGTTCCTTCAACTCGTAGCCGTGCAGGGGCTGTTCACTGAGGAACCCCAGGATCGTCAGCTCCAGCAACGTCCGCTCCCCATCGGTTGTCGTGTCCGGCTACTCATGATACCTCTAATCGTGGTACCTCTAATCGTGGTACCTCGAAACGATGTACCACGATTAGGGGGGCTCATGGGGCATCGGAAACGGATCGTCGCGCTCGCCGGTCCCGTCTACTTCGAACTGCTCGCCGGTGTCGCGGCCGGGATCATCAACATGGTCTGGGTGGCCCGCCTCGGCGGCGCGGCCGTCGCCGCCGTCGCCGTGGCCACCAACGTCGAGAACCTGCTCCTCGGCGTGATCCTGATGGCCGGCTCCGGGACCACCGTGCTGGTCGCCCGGGCCCGCGGCGCCGAGGACCCGGGAGCCGTACGGGCTGCCGTACGCGGCGGCTCGGCGCTGTGCGCGCTCATCGTGCCGCCCGTCGCGGTCGGCGGGTACGTCCTGCGCGAGCCGCTCGCCCGGTTGGTGCTCGGCGGCGACGGCCCGCCCGCCGCTCTCGCTGCCGGGTATTTCGCGATCTCGCTCCCCGGCATGGCCGTCTTCTTCGCGACGAACCTCCTCGACGGCATCCTCAAGGGTGCGGGCGACACGAGCACCCCCATGCGCCTGGCCTTCCTCGCCAACGGTCTGATCCTCCTCCTCGACCCGCTGCTCATCGACCGGTACGGGGTGGGCGGCGCCGCCCTCGCCACCATCGCCGGCCGCTCGGCGGCCCTTGCCGCCGGGCTCGTCGCCCTGCGCCGCAACCCGGTGCTGCGCGCCGCCCGGGCCGCCCCTCCCGCCGGGTCCGCCGGGCCAGTCTTCGTAGGTGTGCGCCGAACCGCCCGCACCGGACTGCCCATGTCCGCCGACTTCGTCGTCCGCATGGCCGGCGCCCTCGCGCTCGTCGCCGTCGTCGCCCGGCTCGGGGTCACCGCCGTGGCGGCGTACGGCATCGCCACGAAGGCCATGTACGTGGCCACGATGGCGTTCTACGCCGTGCGCCAGGCCGCCTCCATCCACACCGCGCATCTGCTCGGTGCCGGGCGCGACGAGCGGCGAGCGGTCGGACGCCAGGCGCTGCTGGTCTCCGGGACGCTCGGCGCGGGCGCCGCGCTGTTGCTGCTGGGGCTCGCGCCGTGGGTGATGCGGGCCTTCGGCGCGGGCCCGGCGGTGGCCGGAGCCGGGGCGACGTACCTGCGCTGCCTGGGCCCGTATCTCATCCTGCTCGCCTGCTTCATCGCACTCGGCGGGGTCTTCGAGGGCGGCGGCGGCAGCGCCCTGGTCGCGCGGATCACCATCGTCGGATCACTGGTCCAACTGCCGCTCGCGTACGGGCTGTCGGCGCTCGGCCTGCCGGGCGTGTGCACTGCCATGGCCCTGGCCATGGCAGTGCAGTGCGCGGCGATCGCCCGGCTGTTCCGGCGGACCGCGCCCGCCCGTCAGGACCCGACAGTCTTCTTGTCGCGCACGGGCTGAGTGGGAAGTGCGTGCTGTCCCCGGCGCCGCTGCCCGGTGACCGTACTCGTCCACAGCCGTCGGCAGGCCAGCAGCGCCGCCGTCACGAGCAGCCCGTTGCGCACCGCCAGCAGCGCGACGCCGAGCGGATCGCTCGCCACCACTTCCGCGAACCAGATGGGGAACTCCAGGAACGTGACCCCGGTGGCCGCGAGCACCAGACAGGCGGGCGGCGCCATCCGGCTCGACCGGAACACGAGACAGACCGCGGCCAGACCCACCAGCCAGACCATGTACTGGGGGCTGATCACCCGGCTCGTGGTGGTGAACAGCAACACCGCGGTGAACGCCGCGTCGGCCGGGGTGCTCGCCGCGAACTCCCCGGCCCGCAGCCGCCACACCACCATCCAGCCGAAGGCCAGGAGCGTCAGCCCGAGCGCCACCGCGCTCACCAGCGGGACGTACGGGCCGAGGAACTCGACGGAGCCGTAGTTGAGCAGCACCTGTCCGTTCCAGCCGACGTGCCTGGCCACATGGAAGACCAGTGCCCCCAGCGACTCGATCTCGGTGCCCCGGTCGCGCTGGAAGCCGAGGAAGGCCAGCGCCCCCGGCATCGTGACCGTGAAGGCCAACAGCAGTCCGGTCCCCGTGACCGCCGCGGCGGTCCAGGACCGGCCCCGGCGCATCCCGGCCAGCAGGAGCACCGGCCACACCTTGAGCAGCGCGCCGAACCCGGCCAGTGCGCCCGCGAGCCCGGGCCGCCGTGCGGCCGTGAGGAGGGCGGCGACCGCGACCGCAGTCACCATCAGGTCGTAGCGCGCGTACACGGTCGGGCCGAGCAGCGGCACTCCCGCGACCCAGACCCAGATCCCTTTCAGGGACCTGCCGGGCCGCCGCCCCGCGTACAGCAGCAGCCCGGACACCACCGCGTCGCAGACCAGCGCCAGGACGAAGAAGGCGGAGACATAGCCGAGGAAGGGCAGCAGAGCGGGCGAGAGGATCGCGAGGGCGGCGGCAGGCGGGTACTGCCAGGTGACATCGTCCATCGGGTACGTGCCGGTCCTCAGCACCTCGTACCAGCCCTGGTAGATCACCGTGACATCGCTGGTCACATCGGGGCCGGTGACGTACAGGACCTTCAGGACCCAGAGCAGCAGGACGGTCCTGGTCAGGACCCACACCGCGACGGGCAGCACGGCTGCGCCCTTCATGACCACCTCATGCCGTTTCGTACCGCGCCAAGCGGCCATGATGCCCGGAACGACCGTATGCCCGCGAAGAGGCGTGGCCGCCGTTGGTACTGTCGGCGGCGATGGACAAGACCCTGATCGTGACCAACGACTTCCCGCCCCGGCCCGGCGGCATCCAGGCGTTCCTCCACAACATGGCGCTGCGCCTGGACCCCGAGCAGCTCGTCGTCTACGCCTCCACCTGGAAGCGCAGCCGCGAAGGCATCGAGGCCACCGCCGACTTCGACGCCGAGCAGCCCTTCACGGTCGTCCGGGACCGTACGACGATGCTGCTGCCCACCCCGCGGGTCACGCGGCGCGCGGTGGGGCTGTTGCGGGAGCACGGCTGTACGTCGGTGTGGTTCGGGGCCGCGGCGCCGCTCGGGCTGATGGCGCCCGCGCTGCGCAAGGCGGGCGCGCGGCGGCTCGTCGCCACGACGCACGGCCACGAGGCGGGCTGGGCACAGCTGCCCGTGTCCCGGCAGTTGCTGCGCCGGATCGGCGAGGGCACGGACACGATCACCTATCTCGGCGAGTACACGCGCTCGCGGATCGCCGCGGCACTGACGCCAGAGGCGGCGGGGCGGATGGTGCAACTGCCGCCGGGCGTCGACGAGAAGACCTTCCACCCGGGCTCGGGCGGAGACGCGGTCCGCGAGCGGCTCGGGCTCGCGGACCGCCCGGTGGTCGTCTGTGTCTCCCGGCTCGTGCCGCGCAAGGGCCAGGACACGCTGATCCTCGCCATGCCCGCGATCCTGGCGAAGGTGCCGGACGCGGTGCTGCTGATCGTCGGCGGCGGGCCGTACGAGAAGGAACTGCGGGGGCTCGCGCACTCGACCGGCGTGGCCGCGTCCGTGCGCTTCACGGGCGCCGTGCCCTGGGAGGAACTGCCCGCGCACTACGGCGCGGGTGACGTCTTCGCCATGCCGTGCCGTACGCGGCGGGCCGGCCTGGACGTCGAGGGCCTCGGCATCGTCTACCTGGAGGCCTCGGCGACCGGCCTCCCGGTCGTCGCGGGCGACTCCGGCGGCGCGCCGGACGCCGTCCTCGACGGCGAGACGGGCTGGGTGGTGCGGGGCGGTGTTCCCGAGGAGTCGGCGGACCGCATCGTGACTCTGCTGCAGGATCCGGAGCTGCGGCGGCGTATGGGGGAGCGGGGCCGCGACTGGGTCGAGGAGCGGTGGCGCTGGGACCTCCTGGCGGACCGGCTGCGGACCCTGCTGTAGGGCACCTGCGGCGAGCGACGGGCTCAACGGAAGCCTGTCCGGCGTTCCCGGCCGGACACCCTGCCGGGTACGCATCAAGCCTGTCCGGCATCTTGAGGCCGGGCACCCGGGCACCCGGGCGCGCCGGGCGGTGTGCGGCACCGGCCAAAGCCGTCCGGCATCTTGAGGCCGGGCACCCGGGCGCGCCGGGCGGTGTGCGGCACCGCCAAGCCCGTCCGGGATTCGAGGGCGGGACACCCTGCCGGGTACGCGTCAAGCGTGACCGGCGTTCGAGGACGGACACCCCCGCCGCGCCTGGCGGAAACGGCACTCTTGCACGCCGCCAAAGAATCACGCGCGGAGCGCATAGGCGGAACGCAAAAGTCCGCACATGCTGCGCACATGACACCAAATCTGACGCGCCGTCACCTCCTGGGTCTCGGCGCCCTCCAGGCCGCCGCAGCACTCGGGCTGGCGCGAATCTCCGTCGCCGCCCAGCCCGCCGCAGGCGCACAGGACCACACCCCCGCTCTCGTCATCGGCTCCGGCTACGGCGCCGCCGTCACCGCCCTCCGGCTCGGCGAGGCCGGCATCCCCACCCTCGTCCTCGAAATGGGCCGCCTCTGGGACACCCCCGGCCCCGACGGAAAGCTCTTCTGCGCCACCGGTACCCCCGACCACCGCTCCATGTGGTTCCGCACGCGCACCGAGGCCCCGCTCGCCCAGTTCCTCTGGCTCGATGTCGTCAACAAGAACATCACCCCCTACCCCGGCGTACTCGACCGCGTCCGCTACGACCACATGTCCGTGTACGTCGGACGCGGCGTCGGCGGCGGGTCACTGGTCAACGGCGGCATGGCCGTCACCCCGCAGCGCGCGTACTTCTCCGAGACGCTGCCGACCGTCGACGCCACCGCCATGTACGACACGTACTTCCCGCGCGCCCGCCAGATGCTGGGCGTCAACACCGTCAACCCTGCCTGGTTCGAGTCGACCGAGTGGTACCGCTTCACCCGGATCTCCCGCAAGCACGCCGCCAACGCCGGCCTGAAGACCACCTTCGTACCCAACGTCTACGACTTCGGGTACATGGAGCGCGAAGCAGCGGGCCAGGTCACCAGGTCCGCCCTCGCCGGCGAAGTCATCTACGGCAACAACCACGGCAAGCGCAGCCTCGACAAGACCTACCTCGCCGCCGCGCTCGGCACCGGCAACGTCACCGTCGAGACCCTCCACCGGGCCCGTGCCGTCCGCAGGCAACCGGACGGCACCTACGTCGTCACCGCCGATCGCATCGACGTGACGGGCAAGGTCGTCGCCACCCGCGACATCGGCTGCACGCGTCTGTTCCTCGGCGCCGGCAGTCTCGGCACCACCGAACTCCTCCTGCGCGCCCGGGAGTCCGGCGCACTGCCCGACCTCAGCCCCCACGTCGGCACCGGCTGGGGCACCAACGGCAACGTCATGACCGCCCGCGCCAACCACATGTGGGACACCGTCGGGGCCAACCAGGCGACCATGCCCGTCATGGGCATCGACGACTGGTCCAACGCCACCAATCCGGTCTTCGCCGAAATCGCCCCGCTCCCGATGGGTTTCGAGCACTGGATCAGCCTCTATCTGGCGATCACCAGGAATCCGGAGCGCGGCACGTTCAGGTACGACGCGGCCACCGACTCCGCGAAGCTCAACTGGACCCAGGCGCAGAGCCAGGTCTCCGTCGACGCGGCGAAGAAACTCTTCGACCGCATCAATCTGAGGAACGCCACGATCTACCGGTACGACCTGTTCGGCGGCAACAGGACCTTCGCCGACGACTTCACGTACCACCCGCTCGGCGGCTGCGTGCTCGGCCGGGCCACCGACGACTACGGCCGGGTGCGAGGGGCCCCCGGCGTGTACGTCACCGATGGAGCCCTCATCCCGGGCTCCATCGGCGTCAATCCGTTCGTCACGATCACCGCGCTCGCCGAACGCAACATCGAGCGCGTCCTCGCCGAGGACTACGCAGGGGCCTAGGCCCGGTAGATCCCCTCGATCTCGTCGGCGAAGTCCTTCGCCACCACGTTGCGCTTCAGCTTCAGCGACGGCGTGATGTGGCCGGCTTCCTCCGTGAACTGGGAGTCAAGGATTCTGAACTTCCGCACCGATTCCGCCTTGGAGACCGCGGCATTGCCGCTGTCCACCGCCCGCTGGATCTCCGCCAGCAGATCCGCGTCCTCGCGCAGCGAGGCAGCCGTCGAACCGGCCGGCTTTCCGTTGTCGGCGACCCAGCGGGCCAGGAACTCCTCGTCGATCGTGACCAGCGCGCCCACGAACGGCCGCCCGTCACCCACGACCATGCACTCCGCGACCAGCGCGTGAGCCCGGATACGGTCCTCGATGACCGCCGGAGCGACGTTCTTGCCGCCCGCCGTCACCAGGATCTCCTTCTTCCGGCCCGTGATCGCGAGGTAGCCGTCCTCGTCCAGCGTGCCGATGTCACCGGTGTGGAACCAGCCGTCGGCCAGCGCCTCCGCGGTCGCCGCCTCGTTGTTCCAGTACCCCGTGAAGACGTGCTCGCCGTGCACCAGCACCTCGCCGTCGTCGGCGATCCGCAGCACCGAGCCCGGCAGCGGCTGTCCGACCGTACCGATCTTCTGCCGGTCCCACGGGTTGAAGGCCGTGGCCGCACACGTCTCCGTCAGGCCGTACCCCTCGAGCACCGTGAAGCCGATGCCGCGGTAGAAGTGGCCGAGCCGCTCGCCCAGCGGCGCACCGCCGGAGATGGCGGCCTCACCGCGGCCGCCCAGCACCGCCCGGAGCTTGCTGTAGACGAGCCTGTCGAAGACCTTGTGCTTGAGCCTCAGTCCCAGCGACGGGCCCTGCGGGGTGTCGAGCGAGCGGCTGTACGCGATCGCCGTGTCCGCGGCCTTGTCGAAGATCTTGCCCTTGCCGTCCGCCTGGGCCTTCGCCCGCGCGGAGTTGTAGACCTTCTCGAACACGCGCGGCACGCCGAGGATCATCGTCGGCCGGAAGGAGGCGAGCTCATCGGTGAGGTTCTTGATGTCCGATACGCAGCCGAGCTTGATCGGCGCCATCGCCGGGGCGAGCGCGACCATACGGCCGAAGACGTGGGCGGCAGGGAGGAAGAGCAGGACGGAACTCTGGCCCGTGCGGAAGAGCGGCTTGAGGCGCTCGACCAGATTGCCGCACTCCGAGAAGAAGGCACGATGGGTGAGCACACAGCCCTTGGGGCGGCCGGTCGTGCCCGAGGTGTAGACGATCGTCGCCGGATCGTCGGCCTTGGCGACCGCGCTGCGCTCGTCGACCGTCTCGTCGGAGATCTCCACGCCGGCGGCGGTCAGTTCCTCGACCGCGCCCCGCTCGATCTGCCACACATGCTGGAGTGCCGGCAGCGAATCCCGTACGGCCCCGAGCGCGGCGGCGTGCGCATCGCTCTCGACGATCGCCGCGACCGCACCGGAGTCACCGATGATCCACTGCACCTGCTCCGGCGAGCTGGTCTCGTAGACCGGCACGGTCACACCGCCGGCGCTCCAGATCGCGAAGTCGAGCTGCACCCACTCGTAGCGGGTGCGGGACATCAGGGCGACCCGGTCACCGGGCTGGATCCCGGCGGCGATCAGACCCTTCGCGGCGGCTCGCACCTCGGCCAGGAACTGGGTCGCGGTGACATCCGTCCAGGCACCGGCGACCTTTCTGCCCATGACGGCGGTATCCGGATGCTGCGTGGCATTGCGGCGGATGAGATCCGTCAGATTGCCGTCCGTGGGGACCTCGTACAGGGCCGGAAGGCTGAACTCGCGCAAGACTGCTGCTCCTCATCGGGCGCCGGCGCCACGGCTCTGTGTGAACGCACCGGGGACTGCCCGGACGTTACCCATCAGTACTTGGTTCCGGATAGGGGGTCCCGGTCAGATGTTCCCTGCGTCACACCTGTGTGCCGCACCTCCGCGAACACTATTCCACCCGCCGGAGGACCAGGAAGTTACCGCAGGTCCGACCGCCTCTACCCAGTACCCCGCCGACGACCCTAGGGTGATCGACATGCGAGTTCATGTGGTCAGTGACGTGCACGGGAACACATCGGATCTGGCCAAGGCGGGCGACGGGGCCGACGCCCTGATCTGCCTCGGCGACCTGGTGCTCTTCCTGGACTACGCCGACCACTCCCGCGGCATCTTCCCCGACCTCTTCGGCGTGGAGAACGCGGACCTGATCGTCGAGCTGCGCACCGCCCGCCGCTTCGACGAGGCCCGCGAGCTCGGCCGCAGACTCTGGGCGGGGCTGGACCGGGACGCCGCCATCCTCGCCGCCGTACGCAAGCAGTACGCCGAGATGTTCGCCGCGTTCCCGACCCCGACGTACGCCACCTACGGCAATGTCGACATACCGACTCTCTGGCCGGAGTACGCGCGGCCGGGCACCACGGTCCTCGACGGCGAGCGCATCGAGCTGGACGGTCGCGTCTTCGGCTTCGTGGGCGGCGGACTGCGCACCCCGATGCGGACGCCGTACGAGATCTCCGAGGAGGAGTACGCCGCGAAGGTCGAGGCCCTCGGCGAGGTCGACGTCCTCTGCTCGCACATCCCGCCCGACGTTCCCGAGCTGACGTACGACACCGTTCCCCGGCGCTTCGAACGCGGCAGCCGGGCCCTGCTCGACGCGATCCGCAGGACGAGGCCCCGGTACGCCCTCTTCGGGCACGTCCACCAGCCGCTGGCCCGGCGCATGCGCATCGGCGCGACGGAGTGCGTGAACGTCGGGCACTTCGCGTCCACGGGCAGGCCGTGGGCCCTGGAATGGTGAGCCGTCCGGTCACGGTAGATTGCACACCGCAACCCCCGTACGGATAGCACTGGAGGAGCCCGGCGATGGCGGAACACACCAGCTCGAGCATCACCATCGACGCCGCACCGGCCGATGTGATGGGGGTGATCTCCGACTTCGCGCGCTACCCGGAGTGGACGGGCGAGGTGAAGGAGACCGAGGTCCTGGAGAAGGACGACCAGGGCCGCGCCGTGCAGGTCCGGCTGGTGCTCGACGCCGGCGCGATCAAGGACGACCACACCCTCGCGTACACCTGGACCGGTGAGAACCAGGTCTCCTGGACCCTGGTCAAGTCGCAGATGCTGCGTGCCCTGGACGGCTCGTACACGCTGGCCCCGGCCGGTGGCGGCGAGCGTACCGAGGTCACCTACCAGCTGACCGTCGACGTAAAGATCCCCATGCTCGGGATGATCAAGCGCAAGGCGGAGAAGGTCATCATCGACCGCGCCCTCGCCGGCCTGAAGAAGCGCGTCGAGTCCGGCCCGAAGGCCTGACGACCGCCCTCATGCGCACCGTTCTCGTCACCGGGCCCGGCGGCTCGGGCCGCACCACCGTCGCCGCGGCGACCGCGCTCGCGGCGGCACGGCGCGGTGGACGGACCCTGCTGCTCTCGGCCGAGGCCGACGCCGTGCTCGGAGTCCCGGTGGGGACCGCTCCGAGCCGGCTCACCGACGGGCTGTGGGCCGCGCGGATCGACTCCGGTGCGCATTTCCGCAGCGAGCTGCTCACCTTCCAGGAGCGCAGCTCCGCGGCCCTCGATCTGCTGGGCGCGCACAAGCTGGAGGACGCGGAGCTCACCGAACTCCCCGGCAGCGAGCAGTTCGCCCACCTTCGCGCGCTGCGGGACGCGGCGGCCGGCGACTGGGACGTACTGGTCGTCGACATGCCCCCGGTCCGCGACACCGTCGCCCTGCTGGCCCTGCCCGAACAGCTCCGCCGCTATCTGCGCCGGCTGCTGCCTGCCGAGCGGCAGGCGGCGCGCGCGCTCCGCCCCGTGCTCGCGCAGCTCGCCGGCGTCCCGATGCCCGCGCAGTGGCTGTACGAGACCGCCGCGCGCTGGGACACGGAGCTGGCGGCGGTACAGGAACTGATCGAGGGGCAGAGCACTAGTGTCCGGCTGGTCGCGGAGCCGGGACCCGCCGCCGAGGACACCCTGCGCACCGCCCGGACCGGCCTCGCCCTGTACGGGACGGTCGTCGACACTCTCGTGGCGAACCGGATCCTGCCGGGGGAAACGCCCGACCCCTGGCTCGCGGCGCTCCGCGCACAGCAGAGCAAGTGCCTGGCGGGCTGGTACGAGGAGTGGGCGCCCGCCGCCTCGCTCCGCGAGGTCCCCCACCTGGGCCGGGACCCGCGCGGCCTCGACGACCTGGCCGCGCTGGACGCGGTGCCGGCCACAGGACCGGACACGGAGCCGGGTGCCACCGTTTCCGAGTCGGCCGGCCACGGTGGCGGGCTCTGCCCGGGCGACGGCTTCGCGGCCGGAAACACGGGGCGCGGCGCCGGGCAGGGCCGTGTCTGCCTCCCGGGCACGGAAGAGCCCGGTGAGAAGGGACCTCGGGAGGACGGACCCGGGGAGGACGGCGAGCTCCACTGGGTGCTGCCGCTGCCGGGAGCCGTCAAGGAGGAGCTCGATCTGCTCCGCCGCGGTGATGAACTCTTCATCACGGTCGGCCCGTTCCGCCGGATCTTCCTCCTGCCCTCCGTCCTGCGCCGCTGCACGGTCTCCGGTGCGGGCCTCAGGGAAGGCCACCTGAGGGTCCGGTTCGCGCCGGACCCCGACCTGTGGCCGCGCAGACGCTGAAGGGTCCGCGGTCGTTCGGGTACCGTCAACAGTACGAAGCCCTTTCCTAGGAGTACGCCATGAGCGATGCCACCGAGCGTCCCACCACCGACGCCGATGCCGACGCCTGGGCCACGGCGTGCGACGAAGACCTGAAGGCGGAGCAGGCCCGCCGCCGCGAGCAGTACGGCCACCCCACCGGTACCGCGGGTGAAGAGCTGCGCAAGCTCATCGACGCGGTCGCCGACAAGGTGTCCTCGATGCAGAACCCGCTGTTCGGCATGGCCACACAGGGTGCCGTACAGCAGCTGATCAGCCAGGCCAAGTCGGCCGTCGAGCCGGTCATCGAGCGCAATCCGCAGGTCTTCGACCATCTCGCGGCCGCGGGGAACGAGCTGCTGGCCGCGTACCGCTCGGCCGTCGAGGGCCACGAGCGGCGCTGGACGCGTGACGAGACGACCGACCAGAACCACCGGCGGGACGAAGGGCCGGGTCCGAGCGAGAAGATCGACCTGGACTGAGGCCCCGACTCCCTCCGGTACGGTTGGCCTTAGCGGGGCTCGACCGAAAACTGAGGGACACATGGGACTCACCATCGGCGTCGACATCGGCGGCACCAAGATCGCGGCCGGCGTGGTCGACGAAGCGGGCACCATTCTCGAGACGCACACGGTGCCCACTCCGCCGACCGCCGAAGGCATCGTGGATGCGATCTGCTCGGCCGTCACCGCAGCCGGTAAGGGGCACGACATCGAGGCGGTCGGCATCGGCGCCGCCGGCTATGTCGACGAGAAGCGCTCCACCGTCCTCTTCGCGCCGAACATCGACTGGCGCCACGAGCCGCTCAAGGACAAGATCGAGCAGCGCGTCGGCCTTCCCGTGGTCGTGGAGAACGACGCGAACGCAGCGGCGTGGGGGGAGTACCGCTTCGGCGCGGGCCAGGGCCACGAAGACGTCATCTGCATCACGCTCGGCACCGGCCTCGGCGGCGGGATCATCATCGGCAACAAGCTGCGGCGTGGACGCTTCGGTGTGGCCGCCGAGTTCGGTCACATCCGGGTGGTTCCCGACGGTCTGCTGTGCGGCTGCGGCAGCCAGGGCTGCTGGGAGCAGTACGCGTCGGGGCGCGCCCTCGTCCGGTACGCCCGCCAGCGCGCCCTCGCGACCCCGGAGAACGCGGAGATCCTGCTCGGCCTCGGCGACGGCACGCCCGACGGCATCGAGGGCAAGCATGTCAGCGCGGCCGCCCGGCAGGGCGACAAGGTGGCCGTCGACTCCTTCCGCGAGCTGGCCCGCTGGGCCGGTGCCGGTCTGGCCGACCTCGCGTCGCTCTTCGACCCGTCGGCGTTCATCGTCGGAGGCGGCGTCTCGGACGAGGGCGAGCTGGTTCTCGACCCGATCCGGAAGTCGTTCCGCCGCTGGCTGATCGGCGCGCAGTGGCGACCGCACGCCCAGGTCCTCGCGGCCCAGCTCGGCAACAAGGCCGGCCTGGTCGGCGCGGCGGACCTGGCCCGCCAGGGCTGACGCCCTCCCCATCCCTTTCGCGTGCCCGCCGCGCCCCTTCCCGGGGCCCGGCGGGCACGCGCGTTCCGGGCCCTTTCCCCTCCCCGCCCCTTCCCGAACTGGGGCTCCGCCCCAGACCCCGATGCGGGGGCTCTGCCCCCGCACCCCTGCGCCTCAATCTCCCCCCACGCCCTGGCGGGCGTGGGGGGACCCCCAGCGGGGCTCAAAATGAGCCCGTCTGGGGGTCCCCCAGACGAAGCTCTGGGGGAGATTGAGGACACGGCCGAAGGCCGTACGGGGGTCTGGGGGCTTGCCCGCAGTTTTCGGGAAGGGGCGGGGAGGGGAAAGGGCCCGCCGCAGGCGCCCCACGGCCACGCCGCAACCGGGGCGCGGCGCGCCCGGCCGGTGGGCGGGGCCGCGGGCCCGGGGCCCGTTATCTTGTGGCGCATGGCGACGTCCGTGACGAACCCGCTGCCCAACTCCCTTACCGCACCCGACGGTTCACCCATCGTGCGCGTCCTCAGCTACAACATCCGCTCGATGCGTGACGACGAGGACGCGCTCGCGAGAGTGATCCGCGCTTGCCGGCCCGACCTCGTCTTCGTACAGGAGGCGCCGCGCTTCTTCAGATGGCGCAAGCACGCGGCGCGCCTCGCCGCCAAGAGCGAGCTGGTGATGCTGAGCGGCGGGGCCACCGCCTCGGGGCCGCTGCTGCTGTGCTCGCTGCGGGCGACCGTGGAGCGTACCGAGGATGTGCTGCTGCCGTTGACGCCCGGACTGCACCGGCGGGGCTTCGCGACCGCGGTCGTCCGCATCGGCGGCGCCCGGATCGGCCTGCTCAGCTGCCATCTGAGCCTTCAGAGCGACGAGCGCTACGCCCAGGCGGGGATGCTGCTCGACCGGCTCGCGGAGATGGACGTGCCGTACGCCGTCGCCGCGGGCGACATCAACGACCGCCCGGACGGCCGCAGCTTCCGACGGCTCGCGGCGGGGCTCCAGGACTGCTGGGCGGTCAGCCCATGGGGCGCCGAGTACACCTCGACCCCCGACGACCCGCACCAGCGGATCGACGCGATCTTCGCGACCAAGGGGGTCGAGGTCCTCGGCTGCGGCGTACCGCTCGGGCTCCCGGGCATCAGTGAGGCCGACCTGAAGGCGGCCACGGACCATCTTCCGGTCCTGGCCGCGCTCAGGTTCCCCACGGCCGCCGCCCGGGCCGCGGGCGCCGGAGCGCCCTGACGCCGGGCGCCCCCGGCGGAGTGCGAAGGCGGCGGTGAGGGCGACGGGGGCCGTCAGACGACCGCGCCGCGGCCCGGATCGTCGTCGTCCTCGTCGTCCCCGTGGGACATCCGGGCCACCAGCGTGAAGAAGCCGCCCAGGAAGCCACCGACGCCGAGCGTGGTGAGCCACCACGTCATGTCCCACTGGAGGAGCACGGCGAGCAGCAGCAGTACCGGGCCGCCGATCACCGCGAGCCAGGCGAACTTCGCGGTCGTGTCGGCCTCCGGCAGCGGCGGGGGCTCCGGGGGTACGAAATGTCCCTCGTCGGTCTCGTCGAGGTCGTCGTCGCCCGCCTCGGCGACCTCGTAGTCGCGCGGGCCCCCGCCTCGGCCGATGCCAGGCGCGAACACGATCGAACTGCCCAGCGGCTTGTCCGGCGCTGGGCCCGCTTCCTCGTCGTCCTCGTCGTCCTCGGCGTCCCTGTTTTCGGGGTCGCCGTTCCTGACCGACTTCCCCAGGCCCGCGAGGTCCTCCACCGACTTGAACGGCTTCGCCCCCGGCGGGTCCGCAGGCTCGTCCCCGTACCCCGCGACGATCGCCGCCCAGGCGGCTTCCTCGTCGATGGGCTGCGGCTCCTGGTCCCGGTCCCGGTCCGCGTCGTGCTGCTCAGCCACCGGTGGTGCTTCCCTTCTTCCCGACACTCGGAGCGAGCCGGCCGATGAATGCGTGGCTCTCCTCGAAAATCCGCTCCGCGTCGTGGTCCAACGTTGCCACGTGGTAGCTCTGTTCCAGCAGGATCTCCTGGACGTCCCTCGACGAGACCCGGCTGAGGATCCGGGCCGAGTCGGCGGGCGGGACCACGTGGTCCTGCGGGCTGTGCAGCAGCAGGAGCGGCTGGGTCACCTGCGGCAGCTCGCCGTCGACGAGCCGGAAGAAGTTCCGCAGGGAGTTCGCGGCGTGCAGCGGCACCCGGTCGTAGCCGACCTCCACGGCGCCTTCCTTGGCGATGTCGTTGGTGACCCCCTTCGTCGTACGGACGAAGTGACGGGCCACCGGGAGGGCGTGCGCCGCGAGACCGTGCACCTTGATCCCCGGGTTGACCAGGACGATGCCCTGCACCGCGTCGCCGTGCTTGGCCGCGAGCCGCAGCGTGAGCGCGCCACCCATGGAGAGCCCGAAGACGAAGACCTGGCTGCACCGCTCCTTCAGCGCTCGCAGCTCCCGGTCCACCTCCGCGTACCAGTCCTGCCAGCCGGTCAGTGCCATGTCCTGCCAGCGGGTGCCGTGGCCGGGCAGCAGCGGAAGCGACACGGTCAGACCGCGCTCCGCCAGATACTCCGCCCAGGGGCGCAGCGACTGGGGGCAACCGGTGAATCCGTGACAGACAAGGACGCCGACCTCACCACCGTCGTGGCGGTACGGCTCGGCTCCGGGAAGGACCGGCACCGGGGTCTCCTGTTCGTGAGGAAGAGATTCGTGAGTAAGGGAGGAAGGAAGCGTAGGGAAGCGGCAGGAAGCTGAGGAGAGCGGAAGGAAGGGGGAGAACGGGGAACGGAAGGTCGACGTCGGTCATCGGAAGAGGCTCGATCCGAAGGTGCCTTCACCGTACGCGACCGGACCGACACCGACCAGGGCCGACGGCCACCCAGCAGGGACCCGGGGGAGAGAGTGCAGGCCCCGCACGGGTTAAGGTCTTTTCCACGGACACCAGGAAGGCACTCGAGTTGATCTACGGCGCAATGAAGTTCTCCATCGGAGGGTCACTGAAGCTCGCCTTCAGGCCGTGGGTGGAGGGCCTCGAGAACATTCCCGCCGAGGGGCCGGCGATCCTCGCGAGCAACCACCTGTCCTTCTCGGACTCCTTCTTCCTGCCCGCGGTCCTGGACCGCAAGGTCACCTTCATCGCCAAGGCCGAGTACTTCACCTCGCCCGGTGTGAAGGGCAAGCTCACGGCCGCCTTCTTCAAGGGCGTCGGTCAGCTGCCGGTGGACCGCTCCGGTGCCCGTGGCGCGGGCGAGGCGGCCATCAGGAGCGGTATCGAGGTCATCGAGCGCGGTGAGCTCTTCGGCATCTACCCGGAGGGCACCCGCTCGCCCGACGGCCGGCTCTACCGCGGCAAGCCGGGCGGCCTCGCCCGCGTGGCGCTCGCGACGGGCGCCCCCGTCATCCCGGTCGCGATGATCGACACCGAGAAGATCCAGCCGCCCGGCAAGGTCATCCCCAAGCTGATGCGCCCGGGGATCCGGATCGGCAAGCCTCTCGACTTCAGCCGCTACCACGGCATGGAGCACGACCGCTTCATCCTGCGCTCGGTGACCGACGAGGTCATGTACGAGATCATGAAGCTCTCCGGGCAGGAGTACGTCGACATCTACGCGACCGCGGCCAAGCGTCAGATCGCGGACGCGGAGAAGGCGGCCAAGGAGGCCGCGAAGGAAGCCGCCAGGGAAGCGGAGAAGGCCGACAAGGCCCCGAGGGCAGAACGGGACGGCGCTCAGTAGCGTCGTCCGTCCGGGGCGGGACAGGGTGGGGGGAACATGGCCAGGCGCGAGCGTGTCGTGCGCATGTCGGTCGAGCTGCCACTGTGGCGTGCGCTGACCGCGTACCGCGTTCTGACGATGATCTACGCGGTACTGCTCTTCGTCTTCGCGCGCGACAAGTTCGAGCAGCCCTGGGTGGCCATCGGCTTCCTCGCCGTGATGGTCGTCTGGACCCTCGCGACGATCCCCAGGGTGGCGAACGCGGCGGCCTGCACGAAGAGCTTCCTCGTCGCCGACCTCACCATCGCCCTCACCGGCATCCTGCTCACCCCGTTCGCCGACGACCAGGCGCAGCTGGTGGACGGCCCGACCCTGCCGACGATCTGGACCGCGGGATCGGTCCTCGCGTTCGCCATCAAGGGCGGCTGGCGCTGGGCGGGCTTCGCGTCGTCCCTGGTCGCCGTCGCCAACATCATCGAACGTGGCGAGCCCAGCCGGGACACCTTCCACAACGTCCTGCTGGTGTGGGTCGCCTCCATCGCGATCGGCTACGTCGTCGAGGTCGCCCGCGCCTCCGAGCGCACCCTCGCCCGTGCCCTGGAGATCGAGGCGGCCACCCGCGAGCGGGAGCGGCTGGCCCGCGACATCCACGACAGCGTGCTTCAGGTGCTGGCGATGGTGCAGCGGCGCGGCACCGCGATCGGTGGTGAGGCGGCGGAGCTGGGCCGTATGGCGGGCGAGCAGGAGGTGGCCCTGCGCACTCTGGTCGCCGGGGGCCTGCTGCCCGCATCGCGGGTCTCCGAGGACGAGACGCAGGGCGCGGTCGTGCGGATCGTGGACGAACCCGACGGCGACGAGGCAGCGGCGGACGACGAGGGTCCGCGCGATCTGCGGAGACTGCTGGCGCCGCACGCCGGATGCAGGGTCACCCTGTCCGAGCCGGGCGCCCCGGTGCTGCTGGAGGCGACCGTCGCGAAGGAGCTCGCGGCCGCTGTCAGTGCCGCCCTGGACAATGTCCGCAGACATGCCGGTGACAGAGCTCAGGCATGGATCCTGGTCGAGGACTGGCCGGACGAGGTGATCGTGACGGTCCGGGACGACGGGCCGGGCATCCCGGAGGGGCGGCTCGCCCAGGCCGAGGGGGAGGGGCGGCTCGGCGTCGCCCTCTCGATCCGCGGCCGGCTGCGGGACATCGGGGGCACGGCCGAGCTGATCTCGGTGCCGGGGCAGGGTACGGAAGTCGAGTTGAAGGTCCCACGGGGGAAGGCAGGACGATGACGGAGACGACGGAGCAGCAGCCGGTCCGGGTCATGGTGGTCGACGACCACCCGATGTGGCGGGACGCGGTCGCGCGCGACCTGGCCGCGTCCGGCTGTGACGTGGTGGCGACCGCGGGGGACGGCCCGCAGGCGGTGCGCCGCGCGAAGGCCGTTGGACCCGACGTCCTCGTACTCGACCTGAATCTGCCCGGGATGCCCGGCGTCCAGGTCTGCAAGGAGCTCGTCGGGGCGAACCCGGCCCTGCGGGTCCTGGTGCTCTCCGCGAGCGGCGAGCACGCCGACGTCCTGGAGGCGGTGAAGTCGGGAGCGACCGGCTATCTGCTGAAGTCGGCCAGTACGGAGGAGCTGATCGACGCCGTGCGGCGGACCGCCGTGGGCGACGCGGTCTTCACGCCCGGCCTGGCCGGTCTGGTCCTCGGGGAGTACCGGCGGCTGGCCACCGACCCCGCGCCGTCCGCCGGGCCCGACGAGCCGAAGGCGCCGCAGCTCACCGAGCGGGAGACCGAGGTGCTGCGGCTGGTCGCCAAGGGGCTCTCGTACAAGCAGATCGCCGAGCGGCTCGTCATCTCCCACCGCACCGTGCAGAACCACGTGCAGAACACACTGGGCAAGCTCCAGCTCCACAACCGCGTGGAGCTCGTGCGGTACGCGATAGAACGCGGCCTCGACGACGCCTGACACTCGTAGGAGTGAATCTCCGGGCATCAACAGGCGCCCGCCGCACCGGAATTCACCTTTCGTACCGTCCCGGAGTGACCTGGGTCACTACTAGCGTGGCTCCCATATGTCACCACCGACGGCGAAGGGACCTTCCATGCGGGTCGGAGTACTGACCGGGGGCGGCGACTGCCCCGGCCTCAACGCGGTCATCCGCGGCATCGTCCGCAAGGGCGTGCAGGAGTACGGATACGAGTTCATCGGCTACCGGGACGGTTGGCGCGGCCCGCTCGAGGGCGACACCATGCGCCTGGACATCCCCGCCGTGCGCGGCATCCTGCCGCGAGGCGGCACCATCCTCGGCTCCTCGCGGACCAATCCCCTCAAGCACGATGACGGCATCCGCCGGATCAAGGAGAACCTCGCCAAGCACGAGGTCGAGGCGCTCATCGCGATCGGCGGCGAGGACACGCTCGGGGTCGCGGCCCGGCTCTCCGGCGAGTACGGCATCAACTGCGTAGGTGTGCCGAAGACCATCGACAACGATCTGTCCGCCACGGACTACACCTTCGGCTTCGACACCGCCGTGGGCATCGCGACGGAGGCCATCGACCGTCTGCACACCACCGCCGAGTCGCACATGCGGGTCCTGGTCGTGGAGGTGATGGGCCGTCACGCGGGCTGGATCGCGCTGCACTCGGGGCTGGCCGGCGGGGCGAACGTCATCCTCATCCCGGAGCAGCGCTTCGACGTGGACCAGGTGTGCGCCTGGGTCACGTCCCGCTTCCGTGCCTCGTACGCGCCGATCGTCGTGGTCGCGGAGGGCGCGATGCCCAAGGACGGCGACATGGTCCTCAAGGACGGGACGCTCGACTCGTTCGGGCACGTACGGCTCTCGGGCGTCGGGGAATGGCTGGCCAAGGAGATCGAGAAGCGCACCGGCAAGGAGGCCAGGACGACGGTCCTCGGCCATGTCCAGCGCGGCGGCACGCCCAGCGCCTTCGACCGCTGGCTGGCCACCCGCTTCGGCCTCCACGCGATCGACGCGGTACGCGACGGCGACTACGGGAAGATGGTCGCCCTGCGCGGCACGGACATCGTCCGCGTACCGATCGCCGAGGCGACGTCCAAACTGAAGACCGTGAACCCGGCGCTGTACGAGGAGATCGGCGTCTTCTTCGGGTGACGCCGGGGCTTCCCCACCCGCTCCTCATCCCCCCTGCGCCTGCAGGGCGCAGGGGGGAACCCAGAGACTCACGACGAGCCGGTTGTGAGTACCCCCGGACGAAGCTCTGGGGGGAGACCGAGGAGCCGGCCGAAGACCGTGCCGTACGGGTTCCTGGGGCGAGGCCCCGGCTACGCCGACGGTTCCCGCACCACGGCCGTGAGCAGCGACCGGACGATCTCCGGCCCACGCAGCGTCAGCACCGACTCCGGGTGGAACTGGATGCCGGCGAAACCCGGCCCACGCAGTGCGTGGACCTCGCCCGACTCCGTACGGCTCACGTCGATCCCGGTCGCGGCCAGCTTCCCGGCCGCCACGTCGTCGCACACCGCCGTGAAGCTGTTGTAGAAGCCCACCGTCTCCTCCCGGCCGAACAGGTCGATCCGCACCTGGGCGCCCTGGAAGGGGGTCTGCTTGCGGGCGATGTCCAGGCCCAGCTCCGCCGCGATCAGCTCATGACCCAGGCACACCCCGAGCAGGCCGCCCCGGTGACCGCGCACCAGCTCGGCGGTGAGCGAGCGCAGGAACCGCATCTTCGGGTCGGCCGTGTCCGAGGGATCGCCCGGCCCAGGGCCGAGGACCACGGGGCCTTCGTGGGCGAGCGCCGCTTCCCGTACGCCGGGCTCGTCGTAGCGGCGCACCGTCACCTCCAGGCCCGCACCCCGCAGCAGATGGGCCAGCATCGCGGTGAACGTGTCCTCGCCGTCGACGACCAGGGCGTGCCCGCCCGCCGTCTCGGGGAGGGACTGCATCTTCAGCCAGAACGGCGCCAGGTCGGCCCGCCGGGCGTCCAGCGCCGCCCGCACCCGCGGGTCGTCGGCCAGCCGCGGCCGTACCGTCCGGTCCCGTACCGGCCCGGCGACGACCCCCAGCGCGGCCAGTACCCCCGCCGCCTTGGCATGCGTCTCCGCCACCTCGGACAGCGGGTCCGAATGGCGGACGAGCGTCGCACCGACGGGCACGCGCAGGGCGCCCGTGGCCGAGATGTCCGCGGTGCGGATCAGGATCGGGGAGTCGAGGGTCTGCGCGCCGCCCGCGTCCCTGGCGATGAGCGCCAGGGCGCCCGCGTAGTAGCCGCGCCCGCCGGTTTCGTACCGTTCGATCACCCGGCACGCGTTCTGTACGGGTGATCCGGTGACCGTCGCCGCGAACATGGTCTCCTTGAGCACCTCACGCACATCGAGCGAGGACCGCCCGCGCAACTCGTACTCGGTGTGCGCGAGATGGGCCATCTCCTTCAGCCGGGGCCCGATCACCACGCCGCCCATGTCGCCGACCGTGCACATCATCTTCAGCTCCTCGTCGACGACCATGGAGAGCTCGTCGGTCTCCTTGCGGTCGGCGAGGAAATCCAGCAGATCCTCAGGCGTCGGCCCGGCGGCGGGATAGCGGTACGTACCGCTGATCGGGTTCATCACGACGGTTCTGCCCGACATCCGGACGTGCACCTCCGGGCTTGCCCCGACCAGCGTGCGCCCGCCCGTCTCCCGCCCCCTCCCTCGCGAGTGAGGCGCTTTTGGCCCTTCCTCGTCCCCGATGTGGACGACGAACGTCCAGTACGCGCCCCGTTCGCCCGCGAGCAGCCGCCGGAAGAGGGCGAGGGCGTCGGCGCGGCCGAAACCGGGAATCTCGCCGGTGAAGGTCCGCCGGATGACGAAGTTCGCGCCCTCGCCGCTCCCGATCTCGTCCTCGACGACCCGCCGGACGGTCTCCGCGTACTCCTCGTCGCCGATGTCGAAAGCGCCGCCCTCGACGCGGACCTCGTGCGCGGGAAGGTGGTCGAGCGCCTCCGCCAGCGGAAGCTCGTACGACTCGTCGGCGACCAGGACGGACAGGGGCGTGCCGTCGTCCCTTACGTCGAAGCCGCGCTCCCTGAGCTGCCGGAACGGCACGAGCGCGAGTGAGGGGAGGTCGCCGGCCGGGATGTCCGCGAGCCGTTCGGCCTCGTGGACCCGGCCGATGAGCACTTCGACGGTGTCGTGGTCATGGCCCGGGGTGCGCCTGCGCAGCAGGGCGAAGGACGGGCAGCCGGCGGCGCCGGTGTCCAGCAGTCTGCTGATGATGTGCATCCGTGGAGTTCCTTCCGTGGCGGAGAGGAACGGCCTGTGGACATGAGAAAGGCCGCCCCTCGGGCGGCCTTCGCGATCTGTGCGCGCGATGAGTCAGTGGGCCGCCGGATGAGCGGTCCACCACCAGTTCTGGGTCGTCTGCGCGAACATGTCGCCGACCCTAGCGCATCCGCCCGCGTCACCGCGGCGCGTTCCACGAGGGAGCGTCCATGGTGGCGCGGGCGGGGCGCCGTGCGAGGAGCGGGTCAGATCAGCAGGTTGAACATGTTCCAGCCGGTGCCGATCTTGGTGCGGGCGGCGAAGGGCGCCGCCGTGTTGCCGGTGCCCTTGTAGAACCACAGCGCTCCGGACGTGTCCCGGGCGACCATGTCGGCCTTGCCGTCGCGGTCGAGATCCCCGGTGCCGGTGAGGCTGTTGTAGATCTGCCAGCCGGTGCCGATCCTGGTGCGGGCGGCGAAGGGCGCCGCCGCATTGCCGGTGCCCTTGTACAGCCACAGGGTGCCGGAGGAGTCCCGGGCGACCATGTCGCCGAGGCCGTCACCGCCCAGGTCCGAGGTGGGGGCCAGGGTGTTGTACAGGTTCCACCCGCTGCCGATCTTCTTCCGTGGCTCGAACGGCACCGCAGGATTGCCCGTGCCCACGTAGAGCCAGAGGACCCCGGCGGAGTCACGGCCGACGAGGTCGGACCTGCCGTCCCCGGTGACGTCCGAGACGCCGGCGATGCGGCTGTAGGTCTGCCAGCCGGATCCGACCTTCAGACGGGCCTTGAACGGCTGGCTCGGGTTGCCGCTCGCCGCGTAGTACCAGAGCGTGCCGTTCGGTTCGCGGGCCACCATGTCGCCCTTGGCGTCGGCGCGCAGGGTGTCCAGCGGGGTCACCACGTTGTACGCCTGCCAGCCGCCGCCGATGCGGTACCGGGGGAAGAACGGCGCCGAGGCACTGCCCGTGCCCTGGTACTGCCACAGCACGCCGGAGGAGTCACGGCCGAGGAGATTGAACCGGTCGGTACCCGCGTCGGGGGCCGCGCCGTCGACCTCCTGCACGTCCTCGGCCCGCACCCATGCGATCCGGTGGTTGAAGCGGATCGGGTAGAACTGCGTGGTGCCCTTGACCAGGGTGCGCGAGCCGGGGCCCGTGCCGTCGACGGTGCCGCCGTAGTAGTAGTCGCCGGTGGCGTATCCGCCGGCCCGCGTGTACTTCTGTCCGGCGAGGACGCTGTACTTCGTCAGCGACGCCGAGCCCTCGGCCTGGACCGGAACGTCGGTCCCGGCGTAGGCCGCGTCCTCGGGGTAGGCGCGTCCGTAGACCTTGACCGAGCTCAGCCCGGCCTTCGGGGTCAGCAGCTTCTGCGGGTCCTGCGCCGTCGCGCCGACAGCGACCGTGTACCGGCCGCCAGGGTTCTGGAACCACGCCTTCCTGCCGCCGTACCAGATCGCGGTCCAGTCGGTGCGGACATCGGCGACGACCCACTCGCCTCCGGCGACGATCTTGTTCGCCCAGTTCGGGCCCTCGGTCCAGGTCTGGGTGCCGAGGTAGGGGTCGCTGATCGTGGCGGAGGCGGTCGAGGGCTCGGTGTAGAGGTAGCCGAAGTTCGCCGGCTGCGCCTGGACGGCGCTGCCCCCGTACGTCAGCTTCGGCTGGTTCTCCGAGGTGAACGGCGGTACGTAGCGGACCAGTTGGCCCACCCTGACCGGACCGCCCGCGCCACCGGCGCCGGTGGGGGCACCCATCAGCGACATGTAGTGGTTCCAGTCCCAGAACGGGCCCGGGTCCCAGTGCTGGGCGCTGACCTTCGCGTCCAGCACACCCGGGACCTCGTCGTGGCCGATGATGTGCTCACGGTCCAGCGGGATCCCGTACTTCTGCGCGAGGTACTTGACCAGGGCCGCCGAGGACTCGTACTGCGGCTCGGTGTACCAGCTGCCCGCCTTGATCGCGTAGCCCTCGTGCTCCACGCCGATCGAGTGCATGTTGACGGTCTTGTTGCCGGCGTGCCAGGCCTCGTTCTTGTTCTCCACCATCTGGGTGACCAGACCGTCGGAGGCACGGATCATGTAGTGGGCACTGGCGTACGCCGCGGAGTTCTGGAAGACCGCGAGCGATCCCTCGTAGCTGCCCTCCGTGTCGTGGATGGCGATGTAGCGGATGTCGTAGCCGCCCTCGGGGCGGCCCGCGACGTTGTAGTTGCCGTAGTCGTCGGGGGCACTGTTCTGCTTGTACGCGGCGGGAACGAAGTTGCAGTTCAGACCGGACGGGCAGTCCGGGGCCGGCACCGCGGACGTGGCCGCGAAGGTCGCAGCCAGGGGTACTTCCGCCGGCTTGGTGGGCTCCACCGACGGGTCGGCCGGGAGGGAGACGGACTGCCCCTCCGTGGTCACCCGCTGCTCGCCCGTCCTGATCGACTCGAAGACGCGCTCCGCGAACAGCCGCGCGCCCTTCTTGTCCGGCGACTGGCTGAAGCGGGCGACCGCCGGATACCACTGGCCGGGGTCGTCGGACAGGTCACCCGTGGCCTCGCGCTGGTACGCGGCGAGCAGGGCGGCACCGGCGCGGATGCCGGCCCCGCTGTCGCTCTTCAGGGACTCCGCGGACTCGTCGATCAGCCTGGCGGCCTCGTCGAGCGTGTGCAGGCGGGGGTCGTCGGTGTCGACGGCCTCCTTCGGCGTGGTCCGCAGCGCCTTCTCGGCGTCGAAGTGCCTCTCGACGGCCGGGTCGCCGCTGCGGTTCATGTGCTCGAGCCGGTGCTCGTCCGCGTCCCCGTCGCGGTCCGCGTGGTCCTTCTCGAGATCGTCCGGGTTCACCTGCGTCAGGCCCATGACGTTGTAGGCGCCGGTCGTGCTCGGCAGCCCGTCGTGGCTCTCCCAGCGCGTCTGCCGGTACGAGACCGCCATCAGCACGCTCTGCGGAACGCCGAACTCCTGTGCGGCGTCCTTGAACTGGGACTGGAGTTCGGCGCTCGGGGCCACCCCCTTGCCGTCCGGTGAGCCCGCGAAGTCGGGTGATGCCATGGCGATGGTGCCCACGGCGGCGGTGGCGACCACAGCTGTGGCGACACCGTAGATGATCAGTTTCTTCTTGCGGTCACTGCGGTGCCTCTGCCTCAACGCCCCACCCCTGGGAATGTTCAGTTCTGGACTAAAGCGGGGCGAGGGTAGCAGCCTCAGGAGAACTGAACCCACCGTCGCGACATACCGGGCGCTGTCTCATTCATGCGGGGCGTTGTCTCATCCAGTGGGCGACGGCGGGGAGCGCTCGGTCGACCCCGTAATGTGGGGTTCGTGACCGTGAACGCTAAGACCACCGCAAGCGGTGGCAACACCTGGCGAAACCTGCCCGCGGCGCAGCAGCCCGAGTACCCCGATGCCGAGGCTCTGCGCGATGTGATCGCGGACCTCGAGTCGTATCCGCCGCTCGTCTTCGCGGGCGAGTGCGACCAGCTGCGCGCCCGGATGGGAGCCGTCGCCAAGGGCGAGGCGTTCCTCCTCCAGGGCGGCGACTGCGCCGAGGCCTTCGACGCCGTGTCCGCCGACCACATCCGTAACAAGCTCAAGACCCTGCTCCAGATGGGCGCGGTGCTCACGTACGCCGCCTCCGTGCCGGTCGTGAAGGTCGGCCGGATCGCCGGCCAGTACTCGAAGCCGCGCTCCAAGCCGACCGAGACCCGCGACGGCGTGACGCTCCCGACCTACCGTGGCGACTCCGTCAACGGCTTCGACTTCACCGAAGAGGCCCGGATCCCGGACCCGGAGCGGCTGAAGCGGATGTACAACGCGTCCTCCTCGACGCTCAACCTGGTGCGCGCCTTCACCACCGGTGGCTACGCCGACCTGCGCCAGGTGCACGCCTGGAACCAGGACTTCGTGAAGTCGTCCCCCTCCGGGCAGCGCTACGAGCAGCTCGCGCGCGAGATCGACAACGCGCTGAACTTCATGAAGGCCTGTGGCACCGACCCGGCCGAGTTCCGCACCGTCGAGTTCTTCTCCTCGCACGAGGCCCTGCTGCTGGACTACGAGTCGGCGTTGACCCGCGTCGACTCGCGTACGGGCGACCTGTACGACGTCTCGGGCCACATGGTCTGGATCGGTGAGCGCACCCGCCAGCTGGACGGCGCGCACATCGAGTTCGCGTCGAAGATCCGCAACCCGATCGGTGTGAAGCTCGGCCCGACGACCACGGTCGACGAGGCGCTGCAGTACATCGACAAGCTGGACCCGGAGCGCGAGCCCGGCCGGCTGACCTTCATCGTCCGCATGGGCGCCGACAAGGTCCGGGACAAGCTCCCGGAGCTGGTCGAGAAGGTCACGGCGTCCGGTGCCACGGTCGCCTGGGTGACCGACCCGATGCACGGCAACACGTTCGAGGCGGCCTCCGGCCACAAGACGCGCCGTTTCGACGACGTGCTCGACGAGGTCAAGGGCTTCTTCGAGGTCCACAAGGCGCTGGGCACCCACCCGGGCGGCATCCACGTCGAGCTCACCGGTGACGATGTCACCGAGTGCGTGGGCGGTGGCGACGAGATCTTCGTCGACGATCTGCACCAGCGCTACGAGACGGCCTGTGACCCCCGGCTGAACCGCAGCCAGTCGCTCGACCTGGCGTTCCTCGTGGCGGAGATGTACCGCGACCAGTGATCGCTCAGCTGTGACGGTGGGGCGCGGATCCATGTGATCCGCGCCCCACCGTCGTCTCCGGGGCTTTTACGAGCCGGGAGCGCCGGGTAAGGTTAGGTTAGCCTCACCGATCAATCGGGACGGGCGCTACTTATCGATCCCGCCGGGAGGTGAACCGCGTGTACGTCTGCTCGTGCTTCGGCATCACGGAGAAGCAGGTCAAGGAACACGCGGAGGCGGGTGCCTGCACCCCCCGCCAGATAGCGTCGGTCTCCAAGGCCGGAACCGACTGCGGGTCGTGTGTACGTCGCATTCAGGGCATTCTCGGCCGTGGCGCGTGCCCGCGTCGCGAGCTGCTCGACCAGGGCGTGAAAGCGCTCGCGGTGGACGCCGAACAGGACCCCGCGCTCAGCGAGGCCGCTTAGGGCCTGTCTTCCGGACGGGCAAAGCTTGCCGGGAGGGGCACTAGCTCTCCGGCTGCTCGATCAGCTGGGCGATGTAGAGCGCCTCGCCGAGCTTCTCGACCAGCTCCAGCTGGGTGTCGAGGTAGTCGATGTGGTGTTCCTCGTCCGCCAGGATCGACTCGAAGATGTTCGCGGACGTGATGTCGCCCTTGTTCCGCATGACCTCGATGCCGCGCCTCAGACGGTCGATGGCCTCGACCTCGACCTGCCGGTCCGCCTGGAACATCTCGGTGACCGTCTGCCCGATCCGGACGTGGAAGAGCCGCTGGTAGTTCGGCAGGCCCTCCAGGAAGAGGATCCGGTCGGTCAGGACCTCCGCATGCTTCATCTCGTCGAACGACTCGGCCCGGGTGTACTTGGCGAGCTTCGTCCAGCCGAGGTTCTCCTGCATCTTCGCGTGCAGGAAGTACTGGTTGATCGCGGTCAATTCGGCGGTCAGCTGCTCATTGAGGAACTCGATGACCTCGGGGTCGCCCTGCATCGCAGAGGCTCCTTCCGCGCGTATGACTGGCCAGGATGCGCGCATCCTCGCACCGTGATCGGGGAGCGTCCAGTAAGTGCCTCCTTAGTAGGAGTTGCCCGAATCGGCGCAGACCTGGTCATGACCACCCCTCGCGGTCTGTCACCATTGAAGGCATGGGTCAGCCGGAGAGCCGGGAATACCGCGAGTCAGAGCAGTCCGAGCTTCCTCCGGGGCAGCGGTTGCAGCGTGGCTGGCCTGTCACCCACTACGGGCCCGTCCCCAAGTTCAAGCCGGACCGCTGGGAGTTCCGGGTCTTCGGTGCCACGGCGGACGGCGACAAGCACTGCTGGAACCACGAAGAGTTCTCGGCGCTCCCGTTCTCGACGGTCGTGGCCGATCTGCACTGCGTCACGAAGTTCAGCATGGTGGGGGCCGAATGGGGTGGGGTGCCCGCCCGGACGATCGTCGAACTGGCCCCGCCGGCGCCGAGCGTCACCCATGTCATGGTCTGGGCCGAGTACGGCTTCAGCGCCAATCTGCGGCTCTCCGACTTCCTCTCCGAGCGCACGATTTTCGCCACCCACATGGACGGTGAGCTGCTCACTGCCGAGCACGGCTTTCCGCTGCGGCTGGTGGTGCCGCATCTGTACGCCTGGAAGGGCCCGAAGTGGGTGCGGGGCGTGGAGTACATGACCACCGACCGCCGGGGCTTCTGGGAGGAGCGGGGCTACCACAACATCGGCGACCCCTGGCGGGAGCAGCGCTACTCCTACCAGGAGGAGCCGGGGGACGGCCCCGAGCTGTAGGTCCTGTCCGGCGGGACAGGACCTGGCGCCCGGGGCCGCCGCGGTCAGTGGTGGTACTGGTGGACCACCGCGTGGCCCTTGCCGCGGCCGATCATCCACTTGTTGACCGGGGTGGTGACCAGGAACGCGACGAGGAAGGCCAGGGCGAGCGCCCCCCAGAACAGCCCGTCGGACAGGTGTGCGTCCATTGCGCCCGGCACGACCAGCAGCACGCCGTTGTCGACGAGCTCCATCACGGCGATGGAGAGGGTGTCGGCAGCCAGGGCGACCCCGACGGCGGCCTTCAGGCTCAGCCCGGCGCGTACGACCGCCGAGAGGGTCAGCGAGTAGCCGAAGAAGAAGGCCAGCACGATGGCGAGGGCCATCGTGGGTGCGTTGCCCCAGCCCAGCGCGGTTCCGATGATCATGCCGAGGATCTCGCCGATGGCGCAGCCGGTGAGGCAGTGAAGGGTGGCCCTGGCGGCCATGGACCAGCTCGCCCCGCCGTGGTGTCCCTCGTGACCCTCATGCGCGCCGTGCTGCTCGGTGTCCCCGGTGTGCCCGGTGTGCTCGGCGTTGTGGTGAGCGGCGTGTGTGTCGTGCTGCATGAGACAACCCCCATAGTCGGGTAGCGGTTCCTGCCGACAGCAAGAACCGTATACCCCCTAGGGGTATTCCTCAAGCGATCTCAGTCGTCGCGGAGCTTCTTCAGCAGCGCCACATCGGCCGCGTACGTCTCCTTCCCGTGCCGGCCACCAGGGGTCTCGATGATCAGTGGTACGCCATCGGCCGCGGGGTGGCGCATCAGCTCGCGGAATGGCTCTTCACCGATGTGACCTGCGCCGATGTTCTCGTGGCGGTCCTTGCGCGCGCCCACGACATCCTTGGAGTCATTGGCGTGGATGAGCTTCAGCCGACCCTCGCCGACCGTGTCCACCAGCAGATCCAGCATCCGCCGCGTCCCGTCGGGAGCGGCCAGATCGTGCCCGGCCGCGAAGACGTGGCAGGTGTCCAGACAGACGCCCAGCTTGGGATGGGCGTCCAGGGCCTCGAAGTACGGGCCGAAGTCCCAGGTCCTGGAGCACAGCGAGAAGCCCTGACCGGCGGTGGACTCCAGCAGCAGGAACGGGTCGTCGTCGTGCGTCAGCTCGTCGAGCAGCGGCAGCATGCGCGTACGTACCTGGGCGAGCGCCTCCTCGCGCGGCCGGCCCCCGGTGGCCGAGCCGGTGTGGACGACCACGCCCAGAGCACCGATCTCCCGGCCCCGCCGCAGCGAGTGGCGCAGCGACTCCACGGACCGCTCGACGGTCGCCTCGGTGTGCGAGCCGAAGTTGATCAGGTACGGGGCGTGGACGTACACCGGTATGTCCTCGGCGGCGCACTCCGCACGGAACAGTTCGTCCTGCGCCGGGTTCCCGGCCGGTGTCGCCCAGCCGCGCGGATTGGCGACGAAGACCTGCACGGTCTCCGCGCCGATCTCGCGGGCGTACGTCAGGCCGGTCCTGGCGAGGCCGCCGGCCACCGGAACATGGGCGCCGACAGGGTTGCGCATCGGATCTAGAGCCCCTTGGTCTTGATGGTGATCGTGCTGCCCTCGGGGGCCTGCTCGCCGCCCTCGACCGACTGGCTCTCGACGGTGTCACCGAGGAACGGGAAGCCCCGCTCGACCTCGACCTCGAAGCCCGCCTGCTCCAGCTCGCTCTTCGCGGCGTCGGCCTTGTCGCCGACGACGTCGGGGACCTCGATCATCCGGGGGCCCTTGGAGAGCGTGAGGATGATGGTGTCGCCCTCGGCGGCCTGCTTGCCCTCGGCGGGGGACTGCGTGGCGACCGAACCGGCGTCCTCGGGGGAGTGGACCCGCTCCGCGGCCACCTCGACCTTCAGCCCGGCGTCCTCGAGCGTGCTCGTGGCGCTCTCGACGGACTCGCCGGTGACATCCGGGACGTCGATCGGTGCACCCTTGCTGACGACGAGCGCGACGGCCGAATCCGGCCGGCGGCCGGTGCCGGCCTCCGGGTCGGAGCTGATGACCGTGCCCTGCGCGAACTCCTCGCTGAACGCCTCGGTGATCACGCCTTCGGCGAGACCGACCTTGCGCAGCGCGCTCCTGACCTCGGCGAGTGTCTTCCCCTGGACCTCGGGGACCTTGACGATCTCCGGACCGCGCGAGATCACGAGCGTCACCGAGCCGTTGTCGCGGATGCGCTTGCCCGGGTCGGGGTCGATGTCCATGACGCTGCCGCGCTTGTAGACGTCGCTGAAGCCCTTCTTCGTCTGCTCGACGTCGAGGCCCGCGTCGGCGAGCCGCTTCTTCGCCGCAGCCTCGGTCTGACCGAGGACGGGCGGTACACGGGTGAACTGTCCCGAATTGATGTACCAGACACCGGTGCCCACGCCGAGGATCAGCAGTGCCGCGACGACGGCGGCGATCACACCACGCCGGGGGGCCGCCGGGAGGCGAGGACCGCGCCGGGGCCGGGGAGGTCCGGGCGGCGGCATCTCCAGCCGGCTGGTGCGATGGACGGCCTCCTCCTCGGTGGGCAGGGGCCGGATGATCACGCTCGTACGGTCGTCGGCTCCGGCGGTTCCGCCGGCGTCCACGGTCCGTGCCTGCGGCGGTACGGCGTCGAGCTGGTCGTCGCCGAGCGCGGCACGGGCCGCGCGGGTCTGCGCGAGCAGCGCCACGGCGTCGTACGGGCGTGCCTCGGGGTTGCGGGCCGTGGCGCTCGCCACGAGCTCGTCCAGCTCCGGGGCCAGCCCGGGGGCGGCGGCGGACGGGGCCGGCACGTCCTCGTTGAGGTGCTGGAAGAGGACCTGGGCGGGGGTGTCGCCCGAATGGGGCTTGCCGCCGGTCAGCATCTCGTACAGCACGACACCGCAGGCGTACACGTCGGCGCGGGTGTCGGCGGTGCCGGACTCGATCTGCTCCGGTGCGAGGTAGGACACGGTGCCCAGCACGGACCCCGAGGTGTTCGTCTCCGACCCGACGGCCCTGACCAGGCCGAAGTCGGCGACCTTCACCCGGCCGTCATCACCTATCAGCACGTTCTCCGGCTTGACGTCCCGGTGCACGAAGCCGCCCCGGTGCGCCGCCCCGAGCGCGGCCAGCACCGGTTCCATGATGTCCAGCGCCGCCCGCGGCTGGAGCGCACCCCGCTCGCGCAGTACGTCACGCAGGGTGCACCCGGCGACGTACTCCATCGCGAGATAGACGTACGCGCCCTGCGCACCCTGGTCGAACACCCCCACCACGTTCGGGTGGGACAGCCGCGCCACGGACTTCGCCTCCCGGATGAAGCGCTCCACGAACGTGGCGTCCGTCGCGAGCGCCGGGTGCATCACCTTGAGGGCGAGCACCCGGTCGAGCCGGGTGTCCACGGCCCGGTAGACCGTGGCCATCCCGCCGACGGCGATGCGCGCGTCGACGCGGTAGCGGCCGTCGAGCAGCTGCCCGACGAGGGGGTCCTGAAGGGTCGTATCCACGTCGCTGAGTCTACGAGCCGAGCGCACCCGCTCCGACCCCTCGGGTCGCGCCCGGCCCCTTCCTGCAGCACACCTGTGACCGTGGGGCGATCAGAACGCCGGGCGCTCCGGGTCCAGCGCTGCACGGCCCTCCACCGGGGACGAGGCCTCCGCGAAGTGGCGGCGGGGGATGCGGCCCGCGAGGCGGGCCAGCCGCCCCGCCTCGACCGCGTGGCGCATGGCATCGGCCATGAGGACGGGCTCCTGCGCACGGGTGACGGCTGAGGCGAGCATCACCGCCGCGCAGCCCAGCTCCATCGCCAGGGCCGCGTCCGACGCGGTGCCCGCGCCCGCATCCATGATCACCGGTACCCGTGCCTGCTCGGTGATCAGCTGGAAGTTGTGCGGGTTGCGGATGCCGAGACCGGAGCCGATCGGTGAGCCGAGCGGCATGATCGCGGCGCAGCCGACGTCCTCCAGCTTCCGTGCGAGGACCGGGTCGTCGTTCGTGTACGGCAGCACGGTGAAGCCGTCGTCGACGAGCACCTCCGCCGCGTCCAGCAGCTCGATCGGGTCGGGCAGCAGCGTGCGCTCGTCCGCGACCACCTCCAGCTTGATCCAGCCGGTCCCGAGGGCCTCGCGCGCGAGCCGCGCGGTCAGCACGGCCTCGCCCGCGGTGAAGCAGCCCGCCGTGTTCGGCAGGACCTGGATACCGAGCCGGTCGAGCACGGACAGCACGGATCCCTGCACGGTCGGATCGAGACGCCGCATCGCCACGGTCGTCAGCTCCGTACCGCTCGCGATCAGTGAGCGTTCCAGTACGTCGAGGCTGGGCGCCCCGCCCGTTCCCATGATCAGACGGGACGAGAACTCCACCCCGCCCAGCACAAAACGGTCATCGGCCATGACTGATCAGCCTCCCTGGACCGCGGTGAGGACCTCGACCCGGTCGCCGTCGCCCAGCAGCGTCCCGGACCACTCGCCGCGCGGGACGACCGTCTCGTTCACGGCGGCGGCGACCCCGGACGGGGCGGCGGTGAGCGTGGCGACCAGTGCGTCGAGCGTCGTGCCGGCCGCGACGTCGCGCGGCTCTCCGTTCACGGACACGGTGTTCACGGACATGGTCATGCGGACGACTCCTGACGAACGGGAGAGAAGCGGCGTGGGGTGAAGGGGCGTGCCTCCTCCGGGAGTTCACCCGTGACCAGGACGTGCGCCATGGCATCGCCGGTCACCGGGGTGAGGAGGACACCGTTGCGATAGTGCCCGGTGGCCAGCAGCAGACCGGGCAGCTCCGTCCGGCCGAGCAGCGGCGCGTTGTCCGGCGAACCGGGCCGCAGTCCCGCGCGGGTCTCCGTGAGCGGCAGCTCGGTGATGCCCGGGACCAGCTCATGGGCATCGCGCAGCAGCTCGTACACACCGCCGGCCGTGACCGTCGTGTCCCAGCCCAGCTCCTCGCTCGTCGCGCCCACGACCAGCTCGCCGTTCTCGCGCGGCACGAGATAGACATGGCTGCCGCGCACCACGGCCCGTACCGTGCGCGACAGGAAGGGGGCGTACGCGCCCGGCACCGTCAGTCGCAGCACCTGCCCCTTCACCGGCCGTACCGGAGGCAGAATCTCCGCCGGTAGGCCGTCCAGCCTGCCGCTCAGACTGCCCGCGGCCAGCACGACCTGGTCGGCGGCGACTTCCCCGCCCTCGTCGAGGACCGCTCCGGCGGCCCGGTCCCGTACCACCGACAGCCGCTTCGCCCAGCGCCGGTGGAAGACCACCCCGGCCCGCTCGCACGCCACGACCAGCGCCTTGGCGAGGCGTCGCGGATCGATCTGGTGGTCGCCGTCCACCCGCAGGCCGCCGCGCACACCCGGTGCCAGCATCGGCTCCAGCCGCCGGCACTCGCGCCCGGTCAGCCACTCAGACTCCAGGCCGGACCTGCGCTGCAGCGCGTGCAGTTCGCGCAGATGGGCGCGGTCGTCCGCGTCGAGGGCGACGGCGAGCGTCCCGCAGGAGCGGTATCCGGTGTCCTGTCTGCTCGCCTCCTCCAGTTCGGCGACGAAGTCCGGATAGCGCCGCGCGGAGGCGAGATTGAGACCGAGCAGGGTCTCCTCGCCGTAGTGGAGCTCGGTGACGGCGGCCAGCATGCCCGCCGCGACCTGCGCGGCCCCGCCGCCGGGCTCGGGGTCGGCGAGTGCGGTGCGCAGCCCCCGCTGCGCCGCCCGCCAGGCCGTGACCAGGCCGATGATTCCGCCCCCGATGACGAGCACATCCGCAGAATTCCGTGAACGCATGGGCGTCCAGACCCTCCCTTCGCCGGCATGACCCGGATCAGGTTCGTACGGTCGGAGGCCGCCTCAGCCTCCCTCTCAGCCCGGTGCGTCCGGGCTCCCGCGAGTAGCAGTACGGTGGCCAGCCTAACCTCCGTCCCCAACTCGCAGTAAGGGAGCCCGCGCTGTGCCCCGCTCGCTCGACGGACTTGTTCTCTCCCCGGTCGCCGACCAGGCCCCGGGTCAGGTCGGTACGCGGACCCGGTTCACGTACCACGAGGAGGACGGCCGGATCTGGGCCGATTACGCGGGCGGTGACGTGGTCCGCGGCCATCTCGTCGGCACCCGCGAAGGCGACCGGCTGGACTTCCGCTACGTACAGCTGAAGCAGGACGGAATGACATCTTCCGGGCACTGTGTCTCCACGGTCACCGAGCTGCCCGACGGGCGGGTGCGGCTGGACGAGACCTGGGAGTGGGAGTCCCAGGAGGGCAGCGGCACGAGCGTGGTGGAGCAGCTCCCTTCCTGACGGACCGTCAGATGGTTAGGGTGGCCGGGTGAGCGAGCAGACAACGCAGAGCCGCCGGGTCGTCATCGTCGGGGCCGGCATGGCCGGCGTGCAGACCGCCGTGGCCCTGCGCGAACAAGGTTTCACCGGCGCCGTCACCCTGATCGGCGCCGAGCCGCACCAGCCGTACGACCGGCCCCCGCTGTCCAAGTCCGTGCTGCTCGGGAAGGCGGAGGGCTCCGCCCTCGACGTCGACTTCGAAGCGCTCTCGATCGACCTCCAGCTGGGCCGCGAGGTCAGCGGTCTGCGCCCCGGGGCACATGAGCTGGACACCCCGGCCGGGCCCGTCCCGTACGACGTCCTCGTCATCGCCACCGGTGCCGAGCCGATCACCCTGCCCGGCACCGAAGGCGTCCCCGGCGTCCATCTGCTGCGCACCCTGGACGACGCGGAACGGCTGCGTCCGGTGCTGGAGCGGCAGCACGACATCGTGGTCGTCGGCGCCGGCTGGATCGGCGCCGAGTTCGCCACCGCCGCCCGCGAGGCGGGCTGCGCCGTCACCGTCGTCGAAGCCGCCGACCGCCCGCTGCCGGGCGCCCTGCCCGCCGAGGTCGCCGCGCCGATGGCCGACTGGTACGCGCAGAGCGGCGCGGAACTGCTCACGGACGCGCGCGTCGCGGCCGTCGAGCCGGGAATCGTCGTTCTCGCGGACGGCCGCAGGCTGCCGGCGGACGCCGTCGTCGTCGGCATCGGCGCACGGCCCGCCACCGGCTGGCTCGCGGGCTCCGGCATCGCTCTCGGCGCGGACGGCTCGATCACCGCGGACGAGCGGCTGCGCACCTCCCTGCCCGACGTGTACGCCGTCGGGGACTGCGCCTCCTTCCCGTCCGGGCGCTACGGCGAGCGGCTGCTCGTCCACCACTGGGACAACGCCCTCCAGGGGCCGCGTACGGTCGCCGCCAACGTCATGGGCAACGTCATCGGCAGCGACACGGGCGAGCTGCCGCAGACCTATGACCCGGTGCCGTACTTCTGGTCCGAGCAGTTCGGCCGCTTCGTGCAGTACGCGGGGCACCACGCGGGCGCCGGGACACTCGTATGGCGGGGCGACCCGGCCGAAGCCTCGTGGTCGGTCCTGTGGCTGAGGGAAGGGGTCCTGGTCGCCGTGCTCGCGGTGGGCAGGCCCCGTGATCTGGCCCAGGGACGCAGGCTCATCGAGGCCGGAGCCCGGCTCGACCCGGAGCGCGCCGCCGACCCTTCCGTCCCTCTGAAGGCGGCGGCTCGCTGAGGCTCGGCTACCGACTGTCAGTCCGGGATGGCACGCTTGTCCCGTGACCGAGATTGACGCAAAGATCGATGCCCTCGTCCCCGCCTGGCTCCACCTGCCGGACATCGCGGAAAAGCTGGATGTCGAGGTGACGCGTGTGCGGCAGCTGGTCAAGGAGGGCCAGCTGATCGCCGTGCGCCGAGGGGAGAACCGGACACTTCAGGTTCCGGCCGCCTTCATCAAGGGCGACAAGGTGGTCAAGGGCCTCTCCGGGACCCTGACCCTCCTGAGGGACGACGGCTTCACCGACGAAGAGATGCTGGAGTGGCTCTTCACGCCCGACCCGACCCTGCCGGGCACTCCCGCTGAGGCACTCAGCGAGAATCGCGGCACGGAGGTGAAGCGCCGGGCCCAGGCGCTCGCTGTCTGACGCCGTTCTGAAGACACCACTGGACGCGGTGTACGGACCGTCGGCGGGCACTCTTCCGCCGCCCGGTCCGCACACCGCCCAACCAGCCCAAACGGGGGAGCACCTCATGTCCACGGTCCGCGCACTGCTGTCCGACGCCCGGCTCTATCTGTGCACGGACGCACGGAGGCGCCAGGGCGATCTCCCGGAGTTCCTGGACGCCGTCCTGTCCTCCGGAGTGGACATCGTGCAGCTGCGCGACAAGGGCATGGAGGCCGGCGAGGAGCTGGAGCACCTCGCCGTCTTCGCCGACGCCTGCCGCCGCCACGGAAAGCTCCTCGCGGTGAACGACCGAGCCGATGTCGCCCACGCCATCGGCTCCGACGTGCTGCATCTGGGCCAGGGCGACCTGCCCGTGCCGGCCGCCCGGGCGATCCTCGGCGACGAGGTGCTCATCGGCCGCTCCACGCACGCCCGCGAGGAGGTCGACGCGGCGGCTGCCGAGCCCGGCGTCGACTACTTCTGCACCGGGCCGTGCTGGCCCACCCCCACCAAGCCGGGCCGTCACGCCCCGGGCCTGGATCTCGTGCGGTACACCGCCTCGCTGCGCCAGGACCGCCCCTGGTTCGCGATCGGCGGGATCGACGCGGGCAATCTCGACGAGGTGCTGGACGCGGGCGCGCGCCGCGTCGTGGTCGTACGGGCGATCACGGAGGCCGACGACCCGGGCGCGGCCGCGGCCGGTCTCACGAAGCGGATACGGGCCTACGGCCAGTAGGCCGATTCATGAGCGATCGGTGTCCGATGGGTGGACTCCGGTTGGGCGACCGGGGTGCCCTGGTTAACCTGCGAGTATGGCCCTCGGCACAGCTTCCACCAGGACGGATCGCGCACGCACCGTGCGCGAGCTGCTCGCCACCGACAAAACGTCGTACTCGTTCGAGTTCTGGGCGCCCAAGACGGAGAAGGGCGAACGGAACCTCTGGAACGCGCTGCGCCGGGTCGAGGCGGTGCAGCCGAACTTCGTCTCGGTGACGTACGGGGCCGGCGGCTCCACCCGTGCCGGTACGGTCAAGGCCACCCAGCAGATCGCCGCCGACACCACTCTGACGCCGGTCGCGCATCTCACCGCGGTCAACCACTCCGTCGCCGAGCTGCGCAACATGATCGGCCAGTACGCCGACGCCGGGATCAGGAACATCCTCGCGGTCCGCGGCGACCCGCCCGGCGACCCGATGGGCGAGTGGGTCAAGCACCCGGATGGCGTCCGGTACGCCGCCGACCTGGTCCGGCTGATCAAGGAGTCGGGCGACTTCTGCGTCGGCGTCGCGGCCTTCCCCGAGATGCACCCGCGCTCGACCGACTGGGATACGGATATCCAGCACTTCGTGGACAAATGCCGGGCCGGTGCCGATTATGCGATCACTCAGATGTTCTTCCATGCGGAGGACTATCTACGGCTCCGTGACCGGGTCGCCGAAGCCGACTGCGAAACCCCGATCATCCCCGAGATCATGCCCGTCACCAGCGTGAAGCAGATCGAAAGGTTCGCGCAGCTCAGCAACGCGTCGTTCCCGACCGACCTCGAACAACGGATCCGCGCCGTCAAGGACGATCCCGCCGCTGTACGCTCCATTGGGATCGAGTTCGCAACGGAGTTCTGCGCGCGTCTGCTCTCCGAGGGTGTCCCGGGGCTGCACTTCATTACGCTCAACAACTCCACCGCAACGCTCGAAATCTACGAGAATCTCGGACTGCACCAGCAGTCGTGACCGGCCGTACCCCGCCGCAACCCCTGGCGGAGGCCGCAGGAGAGGGGCGGGCATGGGCTGGACGGTGCTCTACATCGCGTTCGGCATTGTCGCGCTGTGGCTGCTCGGTGAAGTGCTGCTGCAGTACAAGGCGCGGCTGCGCTGGCGGCTTGTGGCGTTCGCCGGATTCCTGGGTGTGGTCATCGGCGTCCTGATGCCGAACGTGATCGTGATCGGGATCGGCGCATGCGCCTTCGCGATCGGCCAGACGTACGTCACGCTGTCCTTCCGGCGTGGCTTCTCCACCGGCTGGGCGCTCGGCGGCAGCCCGGGGTCCAGCCGCCGCCGCAAGTCCGGCGACGGCGGCGCCATGCGCGAGCCCACGCTCGAGGTGACCGACCTCGCCTATGAGCCGGCAGACTTCGCGGACCCGGCCGGCCGGCCCGGCCCCGACGGAGCCGAGCCCATGGCCGCGGAGACGACGGCCGTCTACGAGCCCCAGCCCCTGCCGGAGGACACCGGGCAGTACGGCATCTACACCGATTCGGCGTACGCCGCGAGCCAGGGACAGGGCCAGAACGAGACCTTCTACGGGAGTGGCGGCTACTCCTCGGGCTACCCGGACAGCCACTCCCAGAGCAGCTACGAACAACCGGTCGGCGCCCACGACGCCTACGCCGGGCCCTACGACTACGGCACCGGGCAGCAGCAGTACGCCGCGTACTCCGATCCGTACATCGGCGCCCAGGGCTACGGCTCGTACGACAGCTACGGCGGCCAGCAGCAGTACGCCGACCCGTACGCCGCCCAGCAGGGCTACAGCGAGACGCCCCCGGGCGGTGTCTGGGTGCCCCAGCAGCGCGACGGCGAGCAGATGCCCCCGGTCCCGCCGATGCCACCGGAGCAGCCCTCGCCGTACGGATACGGCCACCCGGGCTACGAGACCGACTACAACGGCCAGCCGTACCGCTACTGACCTCTCCCGCGGGACCCTGCCCCGGGCATCAACCCGTGTGCCGTTCCCCGGGATTCCCGCCCGCGGGCCCTTCGCACCGGCACGCAGGGACTCCAACACTCAGGGATCCCCGGCGCGCAGGGACCCCGGCACGCAGGGACTCCAGCACACAGGCACCCCGGCGCGCAGGGGTCCGGCACACCCGTACACAGGGACGCCTGCCGTCACTGCGAGCCGCGGAAGCCCTCGCCCTCGGTGATCAGCCCCGCGACCAGCGCCCCCGACATGCCCGCGTGGGCCAGCCCGCCACCCGGGTGGGACCAGCCGCCCGCGAAGTACAGCCCGGGCACGGGCGAGGTGTTGGCCGCGGGCAGCAGCTCCCCGCGCGCACCCGCCAACGCCGGGCCGGGCACCTGGTAGGCGCCCGTCTCGCGGAAGGTGTCCGCGGGAGTGCGCACCTCTCGCCAGAGCAGCCGCTCCCGCAGCCCCGGAACAGCGGCCTCCGCGGCTTCCACCATCCGGTCCGCGAACGCCTCCACGTCCGTGTCCCACGCTCCCCACAGGTTCTCCGACGACCAGGCACCACCGGCCGGGACGGTCGCGGTCACCGTGACCGCCTCGTGCCCGTCGTCGGGGAGCAGTCGCTCGTCGCCGGGCCGCAGCACCACCACCGTCGGCCGCTCGCACAGCCGTTGTCCCGCGCCGAGCGACTCCAGCTCGTCGGCCCGGTCGGCCGAATGCACCACCGTCCGATGGGCCGCGTCCGCCTCCCGGGCGCCGCGCAGCGCCAGACAGACGGTGACCCGTCCGGTCCGTATCGCCGTCTGGTGGCGCGGCCAGTCGTCCTGCTGCTCCCACTCCAGGATCTGGTCCCGGTACAGCGCGGGCACCGGCGCGCCCGTGACCACCTGGTCGGCCTCGAAGGCCCGGCCGTCCGCCAGCTCGACGCCGACCGCCCGGCCGTCCTTGATCCGTACGCCCGTCACCTCGGCGCCGAAGACGAACTCGACCTTCCGCTCGCGGCACCGCTCGTGGACGGCGTCCGCCAGCGCCCGCATCCCGCCCCGGACGTACCAGCTTCCGAACGTCTGCTCCATGTACGGCAGGACGGCGGCGGAGGCGGGCACGGTGGCCGGATCGAAGCCGTACGCCAGGGCGTGGCTCTCCAGCAGCGCCGCCAGCCGTGTGTCGCGCAGCTCCCGCCTGCCCACTTCGGCGAGCGTGCGCGCCGGGCGCCGCAGCAGCCCGCCCTTCAGCGCCGGGTAGGGGTCCCGGGTGAAGGGCGACGGGTCCGCGGGCAGCGGCTCCTCCAGCAGCGGCCGGCGCGAACGGTCCCAGGCATCCCGGGCGCGGCCCAGGAACTCGCCCCACGACTCACCCGCACCCGCCCCGAGTGCCGCGTCCAGCGCCGAGACGATCCCCGCCCGCGAGGCATTCGGCAGCGCCACGTCCGTACCGTCCGCGAAGACATGGCGGCTCGCCGGGTCGACCTGGACCAGCTCGACGCAGGCCTCCAGCGGCTCCTTGCCGGTCTTGACGAACAAGTCCCGCCAGACGGCGGGCAGATGCAGCAGCCCCGGACCGGTGTCGAAGGCGAAGCCGTCGCGCTCGAACCGGCCCACCGAGCCGCCGTAGGTCTCCGCGCGCTCGTACACCGTCACCCGGTGGCCTGCCACTGCCAGCCGGGCAGCCGCCGCCATGGCGCCCATCCCGGCGCCGATCACCGCAATCCGTGCCATGTCAGGGACTTTATCGGCCGCCACTGACAGTCACGGTGGCGGTGGCCCCGGCAGACCCGCAGCCACGCGTCTCTCCTCGCGGCGCTGCGCCCTGCGGCGCAGGAAGCGGCGGATCCGCGAGGCGAGGAAGACCAGTGTGATGATGCCCAGCACCAGCAGCATGGCGGCGATGATCGCCGCCGGCAGCGGATGGAAGATCGCGAACGTGATGATCCCGGCGACGCCGAGATCCTCGGCCGTGCTCATGGCGATGTTGCTGAACGGCTCGGGGGAGGTGTTGACCGCCATCCTGGTGCCCGCCTTCACCAGATGGCTCATCAGGGCCGTGGAGCCGCCCACCGCACCCGCCGCGAGCTCAGGAAGCGACCCGCTCTCGCCGGCCAGCAGCGCCGCCACGACCGCACCCGCCACCGGCCGGATCACCGTGTGGACGGAGTCCCAGGCCGAGTCGACGTACGGGATCTTGTCCGCCACCGCCTCGCACAGGAACAGCACCCCGGCGGCGATCAGGACATCGGCGCGCTGCAGCGACGCGGGCACCTCGTCGGTGAGCCCGGCCGCGCCGAAGACGCCCAGCAGCAGGACCACCGCGTAGGCGTTGATCCCGCTGGCCCAGCCGCTCGTGAAGACGAGGGGGAGTACGGACACGGACGCGATCGTAACCAGCCCGCCCGCCGCACGGGTGGGGATCAGTACGGGCGTCTGAGTATCCGTACCTAGTCCGCGAGATGAGTAGGTACGCGGATGGGCTCCCACCTGCGCGGACGGAAGAGTGGACACCACGGAAGGGGCGCGGCGCCGGTACCGCCGGCACGGGGCGGCGGAACGGCGCGGCGCACCTGACCGAACGGGGGTTGCCCGGACCGACAGCACCACAGGGCAACGGGGAATCGGGGGATTCGGGGGAACGGGGGATTCGGGGGAACGGGGGAAACGCCGGTCCGGTGAAGCTCGGGGGGATCGAGCTTCACCGGACCGGCTCTCTTTTTGCGTGTGTGCGTGTGTGCGCAGGCCCTAGCGGCCGCTCACCCGTCCGTGCAGCAGCCGCGACAGCGCCGCGTGGACGTCGTCGATCGAGCGCTCCCGCTGGAACGCCTGCCAGTCCAGCGCCGCGACCAGCACCATGCCGACGAGCGCGGCCGCCGTGAGGGGAATGTCGATCTCCTCGCTCAGCTCGCCCCGTTCGACGCCCTCCCTCAGGACCGTTTCGACCACGGCGACCGCCTGCTGACGGACCACCATCAGCGTGGACTGCCAGGCCCGGTTGGTGCGCCAGAGCTCGGCGACGTACAGCTGGGTGAAGGCCGGGTAGCGGTCGATGAAGCCGAGACCGGCCTTGATCATCGCGTCCAGTGCCTCGACCTTGGTGCCGCCGCGCTCCTCCGTCTCGTCGGCGGCCGCCTGGAGCGAGGCGGTGAGAAGCCCGACGCCGTACCGCAGCAGCTCCTCGAAGAGTTCGGTCTTGCTCTTGAAGTTGTAGTAGACCGTGCCCTTCGCGACTCCGGCGCGCTCGGCGATCTCGTCCACCGTCGTCGCGGAGAAACCCTGTTCGGCGATGAGGGTGACGGCCGCTTCGTAGAGCTTGGCCCGCGTCGCCTGTCTCCGGGTGCTGCTGCTGTTCATGGCGTCGATTCTCACAGGTTCGGCAGCTCTCACAGGCTCAGCTCGGGATGAAGACGGTCGAACGTCCACACCTGCTTGCGCCGCGCCGATACGGCGGTCAGCGCGAGAGCTCCGAGGGTGAAGGCGACCAGTACGGCCGTAGCCTGCCAGACCGGGCCGACTCCGCCGCCCGTGATCAGCCGGCGCAGCGACTCGACGACGTACGTCATCGGCAGGAAGGGGTGGATGGCGTTGAAGAACGCCGGGCTGGTCTGCACGGGATAGGTACCGCCCGCCGAGGTCAGCTGGAGCATCAGCACCGCCAGGACGAGAATCCGGCCCGCCGCCCCGAAGCGGGCGTTGAACCACTGGATGATCGCGGCGAAGCAGCACACCACCAGCGCCAGGAAGCCGACGGTCCCGGTGGCGCGAGCCATGTGCAGGCCGAGGCCCCAGTGCAGCACCGACATCAGGGCGGCGACCTGGAGCAGACCGATCGCTGCCACCGGCAGCCAGCCGGCCAGGGCGATCCGCCAGGCGGATGCTCCGGCGGCGAGGGCGCGCCGGTTGAGCGGCTGGATCAGCATGTACGCCACCATCGCGCCCACCCAGAGGGAGAGCGGGATGAAGTACGGGGCGAAGCCGGTGCCGTAGTTGTCCGCCTTGTGCAGCGACTGGGAGGCAAGCTGCACCGGATCGGCCATCACGTCCGTACGGCGGTCGCGGTCCTTCTTGTCGTAGTCGGGGATCTTGCCGACGCCGTCGTTGAGACCGCCGGCCAGCTCGCCGGAGCCGTCGACGAGCTTGAACATGCCGCCGTCCAGGTCGTTGGCGCCGTTCTTGAGCCGGCCGACTCCGGAGTCGAGGTCGGTGGAGCCCGTCTGGGCGCTGGCCAGCCCGGTGTGGATCTGGCCCGCGCCCTTGGCGATCTTGTGGGCGCCTGTGTTGAGCGCGTTGATCTTGGCGACGGCGGACTCGACGTCCTCGTCCAGGGACGGGGAGCGGTCCGCCAGGGCCTTCGCCTGCTTCTGGAGGTTCGTCAGATGGGTGTCGAGCTGCTTCAGACTGCTGTCGTTGTCCTTGATGAGCGCGTTGACGTCGTCGGCGATCGCGGCGGCGTTCGCCGAGGCGGTCTTGGCGCGCTCCAGGGCGGGACAGGCGGTCGCGTCGGGGATGAGGGCGTCCTCGCAGCGTGCCTTGTGGATCGCTGCCAGGTCGTCGGCGGCCTTGTGGGCGGTGGCCGCCGCGGCCGGCGCGGTCTTCACCAGTAGGCTCAGGTTGTTCCGGGCCGCCCGGGAGGTGTCCTCGACGAGGCGCGCCGTATCGCCGACCATCTTGCCGTTGTCCTTGAGGTACGGACGGACGTCCGCGGCGATCCCGTTGACCTTGTCGGCCAGCAGCTGGGTCTTGCCGGCGAGTGTCGCCGTGCCCGTCTCCAGTTCGCCGGCGGCCTTGTTGAGCCGGGTGATGCCGCCCGCGAGCTTTCCGCTGCCGTTCTTCGCGTTCTCCAGGCCGTTGGCGAGGTCCTTCGAGCCCTTCTTGGCCTTGCCGATCCCGCCCTTCAGCTCGTCGGCGCCCTTTGCGGCCTTCTCGGTCGCGTCATGGATGTCCGAGAACGAGATGAAGATCTTGTCGAGGAAGGAGCGGGAGGCGTTCTTCGAAGCCGACTTGCGCACCTCGGAGAAGACCGACCGGGAGATCTGCCCGACGATGTAGTTGTTCGCGTCGTTCGTCCGCACCTCCAGCGCGCCGGTCTCCGGGGCGTCGCCCGAGGCGGAGGCGATGCGCTTGCTGAAGTCGGCGGGCATGGTGAGCGAGAGGTAGTACGTGCCGTCCTCGACGCCCTTGCGGGCTTCCCCGGCGCTCACCTCGTGCCACTCGAAGACCTCGCTCTCGCGCAGGCCGTCGGTGATGTCGTCACCGGCGGTGATCTTCTTGCCGGCCGCGGTGGCGCCCTTGTCGTCGTTGACGAGTGCGACGGGAATCCGGTCGAGACGGCTGTACGGGTCCCAGAAGGACCACAGGTACAGGGCGCCGTAGAGCAGCGGCAGCAGCAGGATCGCGACGAGTGCGGCGCGCGGCAGCTTGCCCCTGCCGAAGCGCTTCAGCTCAAGCGCGGCCAGTTTCGGCGAGCGCATCGGCCGCCCCCTCCTCGGTGTCGTCTTCGTGCGTGGTGGCCGCGGGCGTGCCGGTCGACGGTTCCGCGTCCCCTGCGGGCTCCGTGTCCCCTGCGGGCTCCGTGTCCCCTGCGGGCTCTGCGGGATTCTCGGGTTTCGCGAGCTTCTCGGCCGCGGGCTTCTCCGGCTCTGCGGGCTTCGCGGGCTTCGCGGGCTCTTCGGCCTCGGGTGCCGCGGGCTTCACGGTGGACCCGGGCTTCGCGGAAGTGCCGGATGCCTCGGCCGCGTTCGTACCCGTACGGATCACGACCGCGTCCCGCGGGGCCTCGCTGCACACGGCCAGCACCGTCGTGCCGTTCGCCGCGATGCCGCGGAGGAGCTCCCAGGCCTCCGTCCGGTCGGAGTCGGAGAGCTTCAGATCGGTGTCGTCGAGGGCCAGCAGCCGGGGCCGGCCGATCAGCGCGAGGGCCACGGAGAGGCGGAGCGCCTCCAGCCGTTCCAGATCCCGTACGGCCGTGCGTCCCGCCTTCGGCAGGGCGTCCAGGTCGAGGCCCGCGGTGTCCAGCGCCGCCTCGATACGGCTCCACGCGGCCGCGGACCGCTCCGCCCGTGGCCTGAGCAGCGCGCGGACCGAGCCGTCGAACCGCCGCTGCAGCAGCGCACGCTCATGCAGATGCTCGTCGACGGTCAACGCCGGGTCGAGCTCGCTGACGCCCGGCACCGGGCCGAGCGCGGCGACACGGCGTACGGCCGCCATCTTGCGCGGCAGCCGCAGCCCGCCGACCTCCGCGTGGCCCTCGGCGGGCTTCATCCGGCCGGTGAGCGCGAGCAGCAGGCAGGTGCGGCCCGAGCCGGACGGGCCCTCGATCGCGATGAGCGAGCCGGGCCCGGCCTGGACGCTCACCCCCTGAAAGGCCCAGCCTCGTGGGCCCCTGAGTCCGAAGTTCTCGGCGCCGACCGCCGCCCCGTGCGGGCTGTCCACGCAGCCTCCCCTTTTTGAACTGACTGGTCAGTGCAAAAGTACCCGGGACCCGTGACCGAAGCAAAATCCGGGCCCGTCAGCGCTGGTCCGGCTCGATGCCCGCCACTATCTCGGCAAGCCGCGCGCACACGCGTTTGATCTCCTCGTGGGTCTCGTTCCGCTCGGTGATCACGGCCGCGAGGAGCAGTGCCGTCAGTGCCGTGGCGCCGTTGAAGGCCTGCAGCGTGACCATGTTGGCGAACAGGTCCTGACCCGCGAACGGGCCCACCTCACGGGCCGCGGCGAGGATCGTGAGCGTCGACACCGCCAGCGCGCACGGCGCCGCCCCGGCCAGCTGGAACCGGAACGCGGCCCAGATCAGGACCGGGAAGACCAGGAAGAGCAGGGACGAGCTGGCAGTTCTGGTCGCCAGGAGAGTGGCGACGAGCGTGCACAGCGTCAGCGCCGCCGCCTCGGCCCAGCGGCCAAGAGGGACATCCCGGGGCCATCGAGCCCTGCGGAGCATGAGCAGGAACGGGGTGACCACCAGGACACCCATGGCGTCCCCCGTCCACCACACCGACCACGCGGGCCAGAAGCCGGACGGCTCCAGAGCCCCGGCGAGCAGGAGCACACCGGTGCCCACGGTCGCACTGATCAGCATTCCGCCCAGTGCGCCGATGAAGATCAGCGCCATTACGTCCCGCAGCCGGTCCAGTTGCTCGTGGAAGCCCGCACGGCGCAGCAGCAGGTATGCGCACACCGGCGCCAGGGTGTTCCCGGCGACGATGCCCAGTACGGCCGGCACCGTCGGGCCGATCGACACATTGACCAGGAAGGCGCCGAGCGCGATGCCCGGCCAGCACCGCAGCCCGAAGAACAGCAGGCCGGCCAGAGCCACGCCCGTAGGCGGCCAGAGCGGCGTGACCTGGCCGCGCACCAGCTGCTGGAGAAGCCCCAGCCGTGCGGAGCCGTAGTAGGCGGCGGCCACAGCGAGGATCCGCAGCGCCGCGGAGCCGTAACCCCGGATCTCCTCGTTGCGCACTCCAGCAGTCTGCGCCGCCGATGGGCCCGCGGCGACTCAGGTGGCGCACAGCGGTTACCAGGGATCGTCCGCACCGGTCGCGGCGCGCTCCTGCGGATGGGGAGGACCGTCGTACCGGGCGACCAGGACGGCGGCATCGTCGCTCTGTCCGGTCAGTTCGGCCACCTTGATGACGGAGGAAGCCAGCCCGTCGGGATCGTCGTCGCCGATCCGGGCGTTCACCAGCCGGGCCACCTCCGCCAGACCCTCCTCCATCGGGTACGACGGCCCTTCCACGACTCCGTCGGTCAGCAGGACGAGCACCCCGGCCTCCTTCAGCCGCCGCCGGGTCACCGGGTACTTCTCGTCCGGCACGATGCCGAGGGGCGGGCCGCCGTTGTCGAGTGCGATGCCCGCACGGCCGTTGACCGTGGCCCACACCATCGGGACATGGCCGGCGCGGGCGATCGCGAGCCGGCCGCTGACCGGGTCGAAGCGCAGGAAGCAGCAGGTCGCGAAGAGGCCGAAACCCATCGAGAGCAACAGGTCGTTGGCGCGGCTCAGCACCTCTCCCGGATCGCTCGTGGCCCCGGCGAGGGCCCGCAGGCTGGTGCGGACCTGCCCCATGAACGCGACGGCCTCCACGTCATGGCCCTGCACATCGCCGATGGCGACCGCGATCGAGCCGTCCGCCATCACGAACGCGTCGTACCAGTCCCCGCCCACGTCCAGCCCGTCCCGCGAGGGCGCGTAACGGCCCGCGATGCGCAGCAGGGGCAGCTGCGGGAGCTCGGGCGGGAGCATATGGCGCTGCAGGGCCATGGCCAGCTCGACCCGCGCCCGCTGGACCTTGATCCGTTCCAGGGCCTGATCCACGAGACGCCCGAGTGTGACCAGCAAGGCCTGCGCACTGTCGGGCGAGTCACTGCGATCTCCGCGCATGACCGCTCCGAAGGTTCGCGCGTACTCCACGAATCACCTTAGCCCGCACCCGACCGCACCATCTCCACAGGGAGAAAGACCAGGTCAGAACCGATTGTCAGTGGTGGCATCCACGATGGACACATACGGCCACGGTGCCGTCACACGACGACAGGAGGTTCGTCATGGCCAGCTCCTACGCCGCTGCCGCACGCCGGCTCCGCACAGGCGGCCCTGCCCCCTCACTGACCGGTCCCGCGAGCGATGTCCACCCCGTGCTGCGGCGCTCCTCGGCGCCGCCCGCAGCACTCGACCTGCTCGACCAGGCGCGGGCGGGCCTCGACGAGGCCGCCACCCTGGACACGCCCAACGAGCGCTACGCCACCGCCCATCTCGCCGCGCTGCGCACCGCCGCGGCCGTGCTCGCCGCCCGTGGCCGGCCCGAGACCGGCCCGCGTCGCCGGACGCGGATTCGGTCCGCCTGGGAAGTGCTCCCCGAGATAGCCCCGGAGCTCACCGAGTGGAGTGCGCTGTTCGCCTCCGGCGCCCGGCGCAGGGCGCGCGCGGAGGCGGGCATCCAGGGTGCGGCCAGCGCCCGTGACGCCGACGATCTGCTGCGCGACGTGGCCATGTTCGTGCGCCTGGTCGAGCGGCTGTTGGTGCTTCAGCCGGTGCTGCCGCAGCCCCGGCCCGACCAGCCGGGGAAGGGAGAAGCCGCAGGATGACGGGGACGCCCCGTTGAGGCAATAGGGTGGAGCGAGCCTGCATCGTTCACGCCCCGTCAGCCGGGGCGGCACCGCGCCGAGGAGTCAACTGCCGTGTCGGACCAGCTGCGCCCCCGCGCCTCCCTTCGTACCGCCGTGGTCTGGGAGGTCCTCACGGACGCCCTGGACCGCCGGGTCAAGGCGACCGGGAGGGACGCCCTGGACGTGCTCGACACCGGCGGCGGGTCCGGCAACTTCGCGGTGCCCGCCGCCCGGCTCGGCCACCGTGTCACCGTCGTCGACCCCAGCCCCAACGCGCTGTTCGCGCTGGAGCGACGCGCCGCCGAGGCCGGGGTCGCCGACCGCGTGCGCGGCGTTCAGGGTGATGTCCACGGGCTGTTCGACGTGGTCGAGCGAGAGGGCTTCGACACGGTCCTGTGCCACGGCGTGCTGGAGTACGTCGACGACCCCGCCGAAGGCGTGCGGAACACGGTGGAGGCGCTGCGTCCCGGCGGATCACTCAGCCTGCTCGCGGCCGGACTCGGCGGTGCCGTCCTCGCCAGGGCCCTGGCCGGGCACTTCACCGAAGCCCGCCACGCGCTCAGCGACCCGGCGGGGCGCTGGGGCCAGGGCGACCCGGTGCCGCGCCGGTTCACCGCCGAGCAGCTCACCGAGCTGGTCGCCGGGGCGGGCCTGGAGGTCGGTTCCGTACACGGCGTCAGGGTCTTCGCCGACTTGGTTCCTGGCGTCCTCGTGGACACCGAGCCGGGTGCCCTGGACGCCTTGCTCAAGCTGGAGGAGGTGGCCGCCGAGCTGCCCGCGTTCCACTCGGTCGCGACCCAGCTCCACGTTCTGGGCGAGAAGCAAGGCTGACCTGTTGCCGCCCCGTCGCTGCCAGCCGCTGATCAGGGGCGCAGCTGCAGATGGAGTACGCCACAGGCCACCCGATCGGGACGTTCGCCCCGTATGATCGGGGGACACCATCCGGCATGACGGACAGGCGGTTGGGGAATCAAGGCCTCAGCAGTCGATCCGGCATGGCGGCCCCGAAGGCAATCGGGCATTGGGCGGGTTTCATGGGGGCGATTCCCTGCCTATCCTGAAAGGGCCGCGTACCGGTCGCCCCCAGCGACCGACGACTAGGAGGACTCCGTGCCGCTCTCGGAGCACGAGCAGCGAATGCTCGAGCAGATGGAGCGAGCGCTGTACGCCGAAGATCCCAAGTTCGCGACAGCGCTTGAGGGAAGCGGGCTGCGTACGTACACCCGGCGACGGGTCTACCAGGCGGTCGTCGGCTTCCTGGTGGGTATCGCGCTCCTCATGGCCGGAATGGTCACCGTGCAGATCTGGCTCAGCGTGGTGGGTTTCCTCGTCATGCTCGGCTGTGCGGTCCTCGCGGTCACCGGCTGGCGCAAAGCGCCCAAGCCGGGTGAGCAAGGCGGCCCCGGGGCCCAGGCCACAGGCCGACAGCCCAGGCAGCGCCGGTCGATGATGGACCGGATCGAGCAGCGGTGGCAGCGCCGCCGCGACGAGCAGGGCCACTGAGCCCATCTGATCTTCGCCGTAGGGGCGCGGCTGCGAGCTGGTACGAGCGCACGCGCAAACGGGTGAGGGACAACCGCACGTCAGCGGTTGTCCCTCACCCGTTTGGCGTACATGGGGTGTGTCCACGCGCCCGTCGGCGGAACGTCTGAGGCACCGGAGCACACGGCCTCCTCGAAGCTCCGTCCCTACGCGGGCCGGCACCTGCCTCGCCCCGGCCTTCCGCTTCCGGTCTCGCCGCGCGGCCTCCGGTCCCGGCCGGCCGGGCGGGCATCCCGCAGCGTGTCCCACAGTGTGCCACGGTCCGAGCACAGCCGCCCCGGTGCCCGCGCCGCAAAGGGCAGCGCGGCTGCCCGAGCCGGGCGGGGTCGCCCCCGCCCGGCCGGAAGCCGCCCCTCGTCAGCCGCGCTGCCGGGACGGCCTGCGCAGCTGTGCCGTCCAACGGTCCACAAGGCGGCGCCGGGCAGCCGTCCAGCGGTCCGTGAGCGCGTTCCACCGCTCCGAGAACGCCCACGCCAACCGGACCGTCGAGCGCGGCAGGAACAGGGCACGCAGCCGTGTCCCCCGGCTTGCCGAGGCGGTCAGCCCCGTACGGACCCGTCCCACTTCGTCGGCCAGACCCGCGCCGGGCCGGGGGTTCGGCGCGTACAGCACCTGCTCCACCGCGTGGGCCACTCGGTGCACCGAGTCGGCGGGCGCGCCCTCCAGGCGGCCGAGCCGCACGATGCGCGCGGCGGCCTTGCGCGGCGTCTGCGACTCGTCCGGCAGGATGCCGTGGTCCCAGGCCGTGTCGGCGATCTCCTCCCAGGCCGCCAGGGTCCGGGCGGCGGCGTCCTCGGGTGTACGCCCGTCGGAGCCGAGCCGGCGGGTCCGTACCCGCAGCCGCCACAGCAGCGGCAGCAGCGGTATGAGCACCACGCCGGCCCCCGCACCGATCCACAGGAGGATCGTCTGCAGCGACACTCCCTCCTCGGTGGGCGGCAGCACGTCCTGCGGCGCCGCGGCCCCGCACTCCCCGAGCCGGCGGTCCTGCGGCGAGCAGCTGTCCGACTGCGACGGGACGGCGGGCAGCGCCACGGAAGCGCTCGGCTCCGGCTCCGCCGGACTCGTCGGACCGCCCGACGGGGTGCCGGGACGGGTGTAGTCGGGGACACTGCCCCGGGTCGGCGTCGGCTCGAACCTCGTCCACCCCACACCCTCGAAGTACAGCTCGGGCCAGGCGTGGGCGTCGCGGTTGCTGACCGACATCGCCCCGCCCGCACTGGGCGTACCGGGGGTGAAGCCCACGGCGACCCGCGCCGGGATCCCCAAGGTCCGCGCCATCGCGGCCATGGAGAACGAGAAGTGGATGCAGAAACCTTCTTTGTTCTTCAGGAAGCGGGAGATCGCCTGGACGCCACCGCCCGAGTCCACCTCGGTGTCGTAGGTGAAGCCGCCGTCCACGGCGAAGTAGTCCTGGAGTTTGACGGCCCGCTCGTAGTCGTTCGTCGCGCCCTTCGTCACCTGGCGCGCCGTGGCCGGCACGTCGGCCGGGAGCGAGTCGGGCACCTTCGCGTACTCACGCAGCACCGACGCGGGGGCCTTGGGCGCCCGGGCGAGCTGCTCCGCCGTCGGTTTCACCTGGAGGCTGTTGACCGAGTACTGCAGTCCGCCGGTCGTCTGCTGGTGGTCGCCGACGATGGTCCGCCTGGCGGGGTCGAAACGCCAGTTCCCGCCGACTTCCACCTTGGTCGCCGGATACGGCATCGGCAGCCAGCCCTGCTTGTACGACTCCGCGGCGGACACGTTCGTCCTGATCTCGGTCGTGCTGACGCTCTGGCCCAGACCGTCCGGCCGGGGGAGCCGGTCGGGGATGTCGGTGACCTTGCGCACCGAGAACTTCCACGCGCCGCCGTCGAACTGATCCAGCGCCATGATCCGCAGATACATGTCGCCCGTGGAGCCCGCGTTGGTCTTGTACTTCAGCCACTCGCGGGCCTCGGGCTGGTTGAGGCTGTCCTGCAGCGTCACCACCGGGTTCACCGCATTGATCGTGCCGCCGCCCGGGCCTTCTCCCGTACCGGCGCCGGTGTTGCCCAGCAGCCCGCTGCCCAGAGCGGGCAACGCCGCCGGGACGACGAGCGCGACGCCCAGCGCGACCACGCCGATCCGCCGGCCGGTACGCACCGGCGCCTGCGCCGGCCTGTCGCCCGTGTCGAACCCGGCCGCACCGCGCGGCGGAGCGCCGCCGAACACCCGGCCCCACTGGGAGAGCCGGTCCCGGCCCTCGGCCAGCAGAAGCAGCAGATAGCCCGAAGCCGCCAGCAGGAACGTCAGCCAGCTCGCGCCGCCGCCGGACAGCCCGGCGGCCACCGAGTACAGCGCGAGCAGTGGCAGACCGGCCGGGGCGGCGCTGCGGTAGGTCACCGCGAGCGCGTCCACCGCCAGCGCGATCACCAGCACCCCGCCGACCAGCATCAGCCGGATGCCTTCGGTGGCCGGCGCCGGGATCGCGTACTGACCCACGTCACCGGCGCCCGCGGACAGCAGGTCGGCGAAGCGGGTGAAGACGTCGGGTCCCGGGATCAGTCCGATGAAGGCCTGCTCCCTGGCGAAGACCAGGGTGAGCAAGAGCAGCACGAGGACCGCCTGGGCCGCCACGGTCAGCGGCCGCGCCAGCGGCACCCGCCGGGCCAGCGCGCCGGCCCCACTGACCATTGCCACCAGGAACGCGGCCTGCAGCATCCACGTAAACGGATCGACCAGCGGCAGCAGTGCGCACGCCGCCATCAGCGTGGCGGCGAAGGCGCACAGGGCGAGCCTTCCGCGACCGCTCATGACCATCCCCCAGAAAGACCTGTCGTACCGGCCGCGGCGGTGTCGGTGCGCTCGCGGGCGGCCTGCCGCCACAGATCGGGCAGCGCCCCGCCGGGCGGGACGGCGACCGCCGTCCACCCGGCCTCGCGCAGCCTCCGCAGCCGTTCCCCGACGGCGTCGTCCACCGCGCCGCCCGTCACCCAGGGGCCGCTGTCCAGGACGAAGGCGACCGCGGCACCACTGCGCTGCCGCATCCGGGCCGCGACCGCGGCCTGCTCCTCGTCCAGATCGCCGACGAAGGCGACCAGCAGCCCCTCGTTCCCGCCGCGCAGCACGTCGTACGCGCGCGAAAGCCCCGCTCCGTCCGAGTGGTCCACCACCGCGAGAGCGTCCAGCATCAGCCCGGCCGACTCGGCGGACTCCTGCGTGGCCCCGGCGAAACCGTCGGCCCCCTCGCCGGGCACCGACGTCCCCGTGTCCGTCAGCAGCCGGACCGAGAAACCCCGCTCCAGCATGTGCACCAGCACCGAGGCCGCGCCCGAGACCGCCCACTCGAAGGCCGAGTCGGGGCCCGCGCCCTGGTAGGCGACCCGTCGGGTGTCCAGCAGCACCGTGCACCTGGCTCGCTGCGGCTGTTCCTCGCGCCGGACCATCAGCTCGCCGTAGCGCGCGGTGGAGCGCCAGTGCACCCGGCGCAGATCGTCCCCGTGCCGGTACGTACGCGGAATCACGTCGTCCTCACCGGCCAGGGCCAGTGACCGCTGGCGGCCGTCGCCGTACCCGGCGGCCTCGCCCGACAGCCGCACCGGTGGCAGCGGCTCGGTCCGCGGGATGACGGTCAGCGTGTCGTAGGCGCTGAAGGAGCGGGTCAGCTCGCACATCCCGAACGGGTCCGTGAGCCGCAGCTGCAGCGGTCCGAGCGGATAGCGCCCGCGCAGATCCGAGCGGACCCGGTACGACACCTCGCGGCGGCCGCCCGCCTCCACCCGGTCCAGCACGAACCGGGGCCGCGGCCCCAGCACGTACGGCACGTGGTCCTGCAGCATCAGCAGACCCGTGGGCATCCGCGAGACGTTGTCCATCCGCAGATGCACCCGCGCCTCGGACCCGGCCGGTACCCGGGACGGGAACAGCCGGCGGCTGCCCGCCACCCGGTAGCGCGTGCGGTACAGCACGGCCACACAGATCAGGGGCAGCACGGCAAGCAGCATCCCGACCCGGAGCAGATCGCCCTGCCCCAGCACATAGGCGCACACAGCCGCGGCCACACCGGCCGCCAGGAAGGAACGGCCGCGTGTGGTCAGCCCGCCGAGAGCCGCCCGCAGACCGCCTTTCTCCTCATCGCCGGCGGCAGGGCTCCCGGCCGCCATCAGAGCCGCCGGACGCCGGGCCGCTGCTGGCCGTAGAGCGCGCCGCCGCCGGGAACCTGCCGGCCCGCGTCGCCGTATCCGGTGTCCGAGCCCGAGGTGGGTACCGGCGTGCGCTGCAGGATCTCCTGCACGACCTGCTCGGCGGTGCGGCGGTTCAGCTGCGCCTGAGCGGTGGGCAGCAGCCGGTGCGCCAGCACCGGCACCGCGAGCGACTGCACATCGTCCGGCAGGGCGTAGTCCCGGCCGCTGAGGGCGGCCGAGGCCTTCGCGGCGCGCAGCAGATGCAGCGTGGCGCGCGGCGACGCCCCCAGTCTCAGATCGGGGTGGTTGCGCGTGGCGGCGACCAGTTCCACCGCATACCGGCGCACGGAGTCGGCGACATGGACCGTGCGCACCGCGTCGATCAGCTTCACCATGTCGTGGGCGTGCGCCACCGGCTGCAGATCGTCGAGCGGCGACACCTCACCGTGCACATCGAGCATCTGGAACTCGGCCTCCGGGGTCGGATACCCCATCGACACCCGGGCCATGAAGCGGTCGCGCTGCGCCTCTGGCAGCGGGTACGTGCCCTCCATCTCCACCGGGTTCTGCGTGGCCACCACCATGAAGGGATGGGGCAGTTCGTACGTCTGCCCGTCGATGGTGACCTGCCGCTCCTCCATCGACTCCAGCAGCGCCGACTGGGTCTTGGGCGACGCGCGGTTGATCTCGTCGCCGATCACTATCTGCGCGAAGATCGCGCCCGGCTTGAACTCGAAGTCCCGCCGTTGCTGGTCGTAGATCGACACACCCGTGATGTCCGACGGCAGCAGGTCCGGCGTGAACTGAATACGCCGTACCGAGCAGTCGATGGAGCGTGCCAGCGCCTTGGCCAGCATCGTCTTGCCCACGCCCGGAACATCCTCGATGAGCAGATGTCCCTCGGCCAGCAACACTGTCAGCGAAAGCCGTACGACCTCAGGCTTGCCCTCGATCACACTCTCCACCGACCTGCGGACACGCTCCGCTGTGGTGGTCAGATCTGTGAGGCTCGCTCGATCGTCATAGGTCGTCACCCGGCCCTCCTCGGCCCGTTCCATGGGCCGATGCGCTGCTTACGGCACGGCCCACCCCAAAACACGGACACCCCCTCCGGTCGGTTCCGTAGAGGTGTCACACCCGCATTCTTGTTGCCGTTACCGCTTCGTGTCACTCGCCTGTGGATAACTGGGCGCGATATGTCAGGGGTTGCTGTCTTTGGTTGCTGTCCTTCGCGGCTCACACAGCAGGGTCGATCTCCCGCAGCAATCCGCTCGTGACGTCGAAGACGAAGCCGCGGACATCGTCGGTGTGCGGCAGGAACGGCGAGGTACGCACCCGCTGCATCGACTGCCGTACATCCTGGTCGACGTCGCGGAACGCCTCCACCGCCCAGGCCGGCCGCTGCCCCACCTCGTCCTCCAGCTCGTGCCGGAAGTCCTCGGTCAGACTCTCCAGACCGCAGTTCGTGTGGTGGATGAGTATCACGCTGCGGGTCCCGAGCGCGCGCTGGCTGATCGTGAGCGAGCGGATCACATCGTCGGTGACGACACCGCCGGCGTTGCGGATGGTGTGGCAGTCGCCCAGCTCCAGGCCGAGCGCCGCGTGCAGATCGAGCCGGGCGTCCATGCACGCCACCACGGCGACCTGCAGCACGGGTCGCGCGTCCATCCCGGGGTCGTCGAAGCCCGCGGCGTAGCGCGTGTTCGCGTCGACGAGCCGGTCGGTGACCGTGCCGCGCGCGAGGGCGGCGTCTGCGGGGAGGTTTGCGGAGGTCGACATGTCTATGACGGTAGTGGCCACGGCCGCCCGTGGCCCGCTGTGAGAGCGGACAAAGGCGTCAATGACGCCTGTTGTGAGGTAACCCACAGGCGTGAGCGGGCCGGGCCCATATGGGTGAGCTGTCCCGATTGCGGCCACGCTGCCGGACGGCCCGTGCGACGCGCCAGCCGGTTGATTGACCGGCCCGGTCAGTGGACTAAAGTGACGCGCAGTTCACGGACACTTCCTGCACATTTCCACGATTTCCCCGCGCGTGCGGCAAAACGTACGGCCCGGCCTCCGCCCGCGCCGGACCTGAGAGGGCGCATTGAGCCAGCGACACGTCCCGGTGATGCTCCAGCGGTGCCTGGACCTGTTGGCGCCCGCCCTGGAGCGGCAGCCCGGTGCGGTCCCCCCTGCCGAAGGCCGGGAGCCGGTCGTCGTCGACTGCACCCTCGGCCTCGGCGGACACAGCGAGGCCCTGCTCACCCGCTTCCCGGACGTACGGCTCGTCGCGCTCGACCGGGACAAGGAAGCGCTGCGGCTGTCCGGCGAGCGGCTCGCCCCGTTCGGCGACCGCGCCACCCTCGTGCACGCCGTCTACGACGAGCTGCCGGACGTCCTCGACCGGCTCGGCATCACCGGCGTCCAGGGCGTCCTCTTCGACCTCGGCGTGTCCTCCATGCAGCTCGACGAGGCCGACCGCGGCTTCGCCTACGCCCAGGACGCACCGCTCGACATGCGCATGGACCAGACGACCGGGGTCAGCGCCGCCGAGGTCCTCAACACCTACCCGCCGGGCGAGCTGGTGCGGATCCTGCGCGCGTACGGCGAGGAGAAGCAGGCCAAGCGGATCGTCGCGGCCATCGTGCGGGAGCGGGAGAAGGCGCCCTTCACCACCAGTGCCCGGCTCGTCGAGCTGATCCGCGACGCCCTGCCGCAGGCCGCCAAGCGCACCGGCGGCAACCCCGCCAAACGCACCTTCCAGGCCCTGCGCATCGAGGTGAACGGCGAGCTGACGGTCCTGGAACGGGCCATCCCGGCTGCCGTCAAATCCCTCGGCGTCGGCGGCCGGATCGCCGTCCTCTCGTACCACTCGCTGGAGGACCGGCTGGTCAAGCAGGTCTTCGCGGCGGGAGCGGCCAGCACCGCGCCACCCGGCCTGCCCGTCGTCCCCGAGCGCTACCAGCCCCGGCTGAAGCTCCTCACCCGCGGCGCCGAACTGCCCACGGAGGAGGAGGTCGCCGAGAACCGCCGGGCGGCGCCCGCACGGCTGCGCGGCGCGGAGCGCATCCGCGAGGACGAGCGGTGACAGCAGCCGCGGCGAGGGAGGACGAGCGGTGAGGAAGGGCGCCGGACAGCTCAAGGGGCGGGCCGCGCGGCTCGCACGGCTCATGCCGTCCGGGCCCAGCACCGCGGCCCGGACCCCCTTCGTCCTGCTGGTCGTCGTACTGCTCGGCGGCGGCCTGATCACCCTGCTGCTGCTCAACACCTCCCTCAACGAGGGCTCGTTCAAGCTGAGCGAGCTCAAGAAGAAGACCACCGAACTCACCGACGAGGAGCAGGCGCTCCAGCGGGACGTGGACGGCCGCTCCGCCCCCGACGCGCTGGAACGGCGGGCCCGCGAGCTCGGCATGGTGCCCGGCGGCAGCCCCGCCTTCCTCGGCCCGGACGGCACGGTCCGCGGGAAGCCGAAGAAGGCCCAGGCCGACCCGTCCGCCGTACGGGTCCCCGCCAAGCCGGCTGCCGAGCCCCCTGCCGAGCCGACTGCCGTGCCCCCCGCCGAGCTCCCCGCGTCCGGTACGCCGAAGCCGCCCCCCACGACCCCCGGCAGGTGACGCAGTGCCCCTCAAGGAACCACCGCGCCGCCGTGTGCCGGGCCCCGCGCGTCCCGGCGGCACCGCGAACCGCAGCCGCCCCGCTCAGCGCCGGCCCCGCCCGACCGCCGGGCCCCGCCACATCCGGCTCGGCAGCCCCCGCCCCCGGCTGCGGCTGGTCAGCCTCGCCTTCACCCTCGTCCTGCTGGTGTTCGTCGTCCGGCTGCTCCAGGTGCAGGCCGTCGACGCGGGCACGTACGCGGCCCAGGCGGAGAAGAACCGGTACATGAACCACAAGCTGGCGGCCGAGCGCGGCGAGATCACCGACCGTTCCGGGATCGCCCTCGCCACCAGTGTCGACGCGTACGACATCACGGCCGACCCGCAGATGTTCACGCCCGAGGAGAGCAAGGCCCCGGACGCGCCGGAGCAGGCCGCCGCGCTGCTGGCACCGATCCTCGGCCAGGACGCCGCCGAGCTCGCGAACAGACTGAAGGCCCCCAAGTCCCGCTACACCGTCCTGGCCCGCCGCCAGACGCCGCAGGTCTGGAACCAGATCAAGGACCTCAAGAGCGCCTTCGCCAGGAAGGCCAGAGCGGACAAGGCCAAGGGCGGTCCCGGCGCCGACGTCCTCGCGGGCGTCTTCCGGGAGGCCAGCAGCAAACGCGTCTACCCCAACGGCGATCTCGCCGCCGGGATACTCGGTTACGTCAACGCCGACGGCCGCGGTGCCGGCGGCCTGGAGTCCATGTTCGACAAGGATCTCGCCGGCGAGGACGGAAAGATCTCGTACGCCCAGTCCGGCGGCCGGCGGGTGCCCACCGCCGGAACCCGCGAGACCCCCGCCGTCCCCGGCTCCGACATCGAGCTCACCATCGACCGTGACATCCAGTGGGCCGCCCAGCGGGCGATCGACGAGCAGGTGACGAAGTCCAAGGCGGACCGCGGCTACGTGATAGTGCAGAACACCAGGACGGGAGAGGTCCTGGCGATGGCCAACGCCCCGGGCTTCAACCCCAACGACCTCTCCCAGGCCAACGCCGCGGCCATGGGCAACGCCGCTCTCCAGGACGTGTACGAGCCCGGCTCCACCAGCAAGGTCATGTCCATGGCCGCCGTGCTGGAGGAGCAGGCCGCCACGCCCGGCACCCATGTCACCGTCCCCAACCGGCTCCACCGCGGAGACCGGCTCTTCAAGGACGACATCGACCACCCCACCTGGTACCTGACGCTCAACGGCGTGCTCGCCAAGTCCAGCAACATCGGCACGATCCTCGCGACCGGTCAGCTCGGCGACACCCAGCCGGAGGCCAACAGGGTCCTCTACTCCTACCTGCGGAAGTTCGGCATCGGCAGCCCGACCGGGCTCGGCTACCCCGGCGAGACCCCCGGCATCCTCGCCAAGCCCCAGGACTGGTCCACCTCGCAGCAGTACACGATCCCGTTCGGCCAGGGACTGTCGTTGAACGCGATGCAGGCCGCCTCGGTGTACTCGACCATCGCCAACGGCGGCGTACGCATCGAACCCACCCTGGTCCGCGGCACCAGGGGCCCCGGCGGGCGCTTCGATCCGGCCCCCGCACCCAAGAAGACCCGTGTGGTCAGCGAGAAGACCGCGAAGACCCTCGCCACCATGCTCGAGTCGGTGGTCGGCGACGAGGAGGGCACCGGCACCAGGGCCCGGATCCCTGGCTACCGCGTCGCGGGCAAGACCGGCACGGCGAACAGGGTCGACCCGAAGCTCGGCCGCTACAAGGGCTACACCGCCTCCTTCGCGGGCTTCGCACCGGCCGACGATCCGCAGATCACCGTGTACTGCGCCATCCAGAACCCGACCAAGGGCAGCTACTTCGGCGGCCAGATCTGCGGACCCATCTACAAGAAGGTCATGGAGTTCGCCCTCAAGACCCTGCAGGTCGCTCCGACCGGCAACGCCCCCGCCCGGCTTCCGGTCACCTTCGAACCCGGTCCGTGACCCGGGAGGAACAGCCAGTGAGAACGATCACGCCCGATTCCGGGAACCACGGTCCTGAACGGACCTCATTTAGCACCGGTCCCGGTACGCCCGGTACGCTCACCGCCGTGCCACATGCTGATCAGTACCGAACCGCCCCGCCCCGTCCGGCCGAGGTCCGCCCGATCGACCTCGCAGAGCTGGCCGACCGGCTCGGGGTCGAGCCCCCGGGCTCAGGCGCGGTCACCGGCATCACCCACGACTCGCGGGCGGTACGCCCGGGAGACGTGTACGCCGCACTGCCCGGCGCCCGGCTGCACGGCGCCGACTACGTCGCCCAGGCCAAGGACCTCGGCGCGGCCGCGATCCTCACCGACCCGACGGGCGCCGACCGCGCCGCCGCGACCGGACTGCCGGTCCTGGTCACCGGGAACCCGCGCGGCAGGATGGGCGAGCTCGCCGCCGCCATCTACGGACGGCCCGGCGAGGACCTGCTGCAGATCGGCATCACCGGCACCTCGGGCAAGACCACCACGGCGTATCTCGTCGAGGGCGGGCTGCGCGGAGCGGGCCACCGCACCGGCCTGATCGGCACCGTCGAGATGCGCGTCGACGAGGAGCGCATCAAGTCGGAACGGACGACCCCCGAAGCCACCGATCTGCAGGCGCTCTTCGCGGTGATGCGCGAGCGGGGCGTCGAATCGGTCGCCATGGAGGTCTCCAGCCACGCCCTGGTGCTCGGCCGGGTCGACGGCTGCGTCTTCGACGTCGCCGTCTTCAACAACCTCACGCCGGAGCACATGGAGTTCCACTCCGACATGGAGGACTACTTCGGCGCCAAGGCCCAGCTCTTCACGCCGGCCCGCGCGCGGCAGGGCGTCGTCAACCTCGACGACGAGTACGGCCGCAGGCTGGCGACGGAGTCGGCCATTCCGGTCGTCACGTTCTCCGCCGAGGGGCACCCCGACGCCGACTGGCGTGCCGAGGGTGTCGAAGTCGGCTCGCTCGGCTCCACGTTCACCGCCGTCGGGCCCCAGGGCGAGCGGGTACGCGCCGCGGCGCCGCTGCCCGGCCCGTTCAACGTCGCCAACACCCTGGCCGCGATCGTCACCCTGGCGGTCGCCGGGATCGATCCGCAGACCGCGGCCGACGGCGTCGCCGCCGTTCCCGGCGTGCCGGGCCGCCTGGAGCGCGTCGACGCCGGCCAGCCGTATCTCGCGGTGGTCGACTACGCGCACAAGACGGACGCTGTGGAATCGGTCCTGCGCTCCCTTCGCAAGGTCACCGAGGGAAAGGTGCACATCGTGCTGGGCTGCGGCGGGGACCGCGACCGGACCAAGCGCGGCCCGATGGGCGCCGCCGCGGCCCGCCTCGCGGACACCGCCGTACTGACCTCCGACAACCCCCGTTCCGAGGACCCCCTCGCGATCCTCGCCACGATGCTCGCGGGCGCCGCCGAGGTGCCGGTCCACGAGCGCGGCGACGTCCTGGTCTTCGAGGACCGGGCCGCCGCCATCGCCGCGGCCGTCGCACGCGCCGAGGCGGGCGACACCGTGCTGGTCGCGGGCAAGGGCCATGAGCAGGGCCAGGACGTCGCCGGAGTGGTCCGTCCCTTCGACGACCGTCAGGTCCTGCGCGAAGCGATCGAGCACCGTCACAAGACGTCACAAGAACAGGCAGGGATGAAGTAGTGATCGCCCTCTCCCTCGCCGAGATCGCCGAAATCGTCGGCGGGCAGTCGTACGACATACCGGATCCGTCCGTGCAGGTCACGGGACCCGTTGTCCGGGACTCCCGTGAGGTCGGGCCCGGCAGCCTCTTCGCAGCCTTCGTGGGCGAGCGCGTCGACGGCCACGACTACGCCGCGGACGTGATCGCGGCGGGCGCGGCCGCCGTGCTGGCGTCGCGTCCGGTCGGCGTCCCCGCGATCGTCGTCGACGATGTCCAGCGCGCGCTGGGTGCCCTCGCGCGCGCCGTCGTGGAGCGGCTCGGCGCGACGCTCGTGGCCCTCACCGGCTCCGCGGGCAAGACCAGCACCAAGGACCTCATCGCGCAGGTGCTGCGGCGCAAGGCGCCGACCGTCTGGACGCCCGGCTCCCTCAACAACGAGATCGGCCTGCCGCTGACCGCGCTGAGCGCCACCGAGGAGACCAGGTTCCTGGTCCTGGAGATGGGCGCCCGCGGCATCGGCCACATCCGCTACCTCGCCGGCCTCACCCCGCCGAGGATCGGCCTCGTGCTCAACGTCGGCACCGCCCACATCGGCGAGTTCGGCGGCCGCGAGCAGATCGCCGAGGCCAAGGGCGAGCTCGTCGAGGCGCTCCCCTCTGCCGAAGAGGACGGTGTGGCCGTCCTCAACGCCGACGACCCTCTCGTACGCGCGATGGCCTCCCGCACGAAGGCACGCGTCGTCCTGTTCGGTGAGTCGGACGAAGCGGACGTTCGCGCCGAGAATGTCCGGCTCATGCCGAGCGGACAGCCTGCATTCCGGCTTCGCACACCCTCCGGGTGCAGCGACGTGACCTTGCGGCTGTACGGTGAGCATCACGTGTCGAACGCGCTCGCCGCGGCCGCCGTCGCCCATGAGCTGGGCATGTCCGTCGACGAGATCGCCCTCGCGCTCTCGGAGGCCGGCTCCCTCTCCCGCTGGCGTATGGAGGTCACTGAGCGTCCGGACGGCGTGACGGTCGTCAACGACGCCTACAACGCGAACCCCGAGTCCATGCGAGCCGCCCTGCGTGCGCTCGCGGCCATGGGCGCGGCCGCCCAGGCCAACGGGGGACGTACGTGGGCGGTGCTCGGTCCGATGGCCGAGCTCGGGGGCGAGTCGCTGGCCGAGCACGACGCGGTCGGACGGCTTGCCGTCCGGCTCAACGTCAGCAAGCTCGTCGCAGTCGGGGGCAGGGAAGCGTCCTGGTTGCAACTGGGCGCATATAACGAGGGTTCGTGGGGTGAGGAGTCGGTGCACGTGTCCGACGCGCAGGCGGCGGTCGACCTGTTGCGCAGAGAGCTGCGCCCGGGAGATGTCGTACTGGTGAAGGCTTCCAGGTCGGCCGGGCTCGAGCGGATCGCCCAGGCGCTGCTGGAGAACTCCACCGAGTCGTCAGAGGGGCAGGTCACCGGCCGATGAGGCAGATCCTCTTCGCGGGAGCCATCGGGCTCTTCCTGACTCTCATCGGCACCCCTCTGCTGATCAAGCTGCTGGCCCGCAAGGGATACGGGCAGTTCATCCGTGACGACGGCCCGCGCAGCCACGGCAGCAAGAAGGGCACGCCCACCATGGGCGGCATCGCCTTCATCCTGGCCACGCTGATCGCGTACGCGGTCACCAAGGTGATCACGGGAGAGGACCCGTCCTTCTCGGGCGTGCTGGTGCTCTTCCTGATGGCGGGCATGGGCCTGGTCGGCTTCCTCGACGACTACATCAAGATCGTCAAGCAGCGGTCGCTGGGTCTGCGGGCCAAGGCGAAGATGGCCGGCCAGCTGATCGTCGGTATCGCGTTCGCCGTCCTTGCGCTGCAGTTCGCCGACCTCCGCGGTCAGACCCCGGCCTCCACCAGGCTGTCGTTCGTCACCGACTTCGGCTGGTCCATCGGGCCCGTGCTGTTCGTGGTCTGGGCGCTGTTCATGATCCTCGCGATGTCGAACGGCGTGAACCTCACCGACGGTCTGGACGGTCTGGCCACCGGCGCCTCCGTGATGGTCTTCGGCGCGTACACCTTCATCGGGCTCTGGCAGTTCCAGGAGTCCTGCGCCAACGCGATGACGCTGACCAACCCCAACGCCTGCTTCGAAGTGCGCGACCCGCTCGACCTGGCGATCGTCGCCTCCGCGCTGATGGGCGCCTGCTTCGGCTTCCTGTGGTGGAACACCTCACCGGCCAAGATCTTCATGGGTGACACCGGCTCGCTCGCCCTGGGCGGCGCGCTCGCCGGCCTCGCGATCTGCTCCCGTACGGAGCTGCTCCTCGCGCTCCTCGGCGGTCTGTTCGTCCTGATCACCATGTCCGTGATCATCCAGGTCGGCTCCTTCCGGCTCACCGGGAAGCGTGTGTTCCGGATGGCTCCGCTGCAGCACCACTTCGAGCTCAAGGGGTGGTCGGAAGTCCTTGTGGTGGTCCGTTTCTGGATCATTCAGGGCATGTGCGTCATCGTGGGTCTGGGACTCTTCTACGCGGGCTGGGCGGCCGACAAGTGAGTACGCAGGACTGGCAGGGCAAGCGCGTCACCGTCGCCGGGCTGGGCGTGAGCGGCATTCCCGCCGCCCGCGTCCTGCACGGTCTCGGCGCGGTCGTCACGGTCGTCAACGACGGCGACGACGAGCGCGCGCGTGCGCAGGCCGCGGAGCTGGAGGCGGAGGGAATCACCGTCCGCCTCGGTGACGGGTCGACCCTGCCGGAGGGCACCGAGCTGGTCGTCACGGCGCCCGGCTGGAAGCCCGACAAGCCGCTCTTCGCGGCCGCCGCCCAGGCCGGGGTCGAGATCTGGGGCGACGTCGAACTCGCCTGGCGGCTGCGGGGCCTGGACGGCAGGGAAGCGGCGCCCTGGCTCGCGGTCACCGGCACCAACGGCAAGACCACGACCGTGCGGATGCTCGCGTCGATCCTTGAGGCGGCCGGTCTGAAGACCGCCGCCGTCGGCAACATCGGCGTCTCGCTGCTGGACGCGGTGCTGGGTGACACGGAGTACGACGTCCTCGCCGTCGAGCTCTCCAGCTACCAGCTGCACTGGGCGCCCTCGCTGCGCGCCCACTCCGCCGCCGTGCTCAACCTGGCGCCGGACCACCTCGACTGGCACGGCTCCATGGAGGCGTACGCCGCCGACAAGGGTCGTATCTACGAAGGCAACACGGTCGCCTGCGTCTACAACGTGGCGGACCCCGCCACCGAGGACCTCGTGCGCGAGGCGGACGTCGAGGAGGGCTGCCGGGCGATCGGCTTCACGCTGGGGACCCCCGGTCCCTCGCAGCTCGGCGTCGTGGACGGGATCCTGGTGGACCGCGCGTTCGTCGAGAACCGGCAGAAGCAGGCCCAGGAGCTCGCCGAAGTCACGGACATCAACCCACCCGCTCCGCACAACATCGCGAACGCGCTCGCCGCGGCGGCGCTCGCGCGTGCTTTCGGCGTCGCACCGGCCGCCGTACGGGACGGTCTGCGGGCCTTCCGGCCCGACGCGCACCGCATCGAGTTCGTCGACGAGGTCGACGGCGTCTCGTACGTCGACGACTCCAAGGCCACCAACACCCATGCCACGGAAGCCTCTTTGGCCGCGTACGACCCGATCGTCTGGATCGCGGGCGGACTCGCCAAGGGCGCGACGTTCGACGAGCTCGTCGAGAAGTCGGCGAAGCGACTGCGCGCGGTGGTCCTCATCGGCGCGGACCGGGCGCTGATCCGGGAAGCCCTCGCGCGACACGCGCCCGATGTCCCGGTGGTCGACCTCGACCGGACCGACACTGGGGCGATGTCGGCGGCGGTCCGCGAAGCGGCACGGCTGGCGCTGCCGGGGGACACCGTACTGCTGGCCCCGGCGTGCGCCTCGATGGACATGTTCGCCAACTACAACAAGCGAGGCGAGGCCTTCGCGGACGCGGTCCGCGCCCTCGCCGCCGAGCGCGCCTGACCGGCCCGGGCCCCGCCGCCTCGACCCGGCGGCGTCGGCCACGACTGGAGGGGACAGCGACCATGCCGCCCGACGCGCCTCACCCCCCGGGGTCCGGCACCACCCCGGCACCCCGCACTCCCGAGGCCTGTGCCGCTGACCCCAGGGCTGCCGGTCCCAGGGCTGCTGATCCCGGGGCCGCCGGTCCCACGGCTGCCGACGCCCTCGTGCCCGCGGGGCCGGGTGTCACGGCGGCGCGTGCCGCTGCCGGCAGTGGCGTGGGGCAGCGTGCGTCCGCGAGTCCCGTGTCCGGGAATCCGGGGCCGTCGGGCCCTCCTCCGGCCGACGGCTCCGTGGCCGCCGGTGCTCCCGCATCCGTGCGGCCGCGCGGCACGGGGCGCCTGGGCCCCGCGGCTTCCGGCCGGCCGGCCCCGACGGTGCTCCCCGTCCCCGAGGGGCGGCGTGCGCCGGCTGCGGGCGGCCGTGGTGCGGCCGTAGCCGGGTCCGGGGACGCCGTAGTCCCCGTTCGTCGTCCCACCCCCCTCGCCGCCGCCCGGGAGCTCGTCGCCGGGCTCGCGCGGGGTCTCGTGCCGGAGCCGGCCTTCGCGGGGGTTCCCGGGGTGGCGCTGCGCGGCAGGACCGCAGGGCCCCTGCGGCCGCCCGCCGCGCGCGGAGGCGGCGGCGGTACGGCCGGAGCGCCCCGGCCGCCCCTGGGGAGCGGGATCCGGCGCGTCTACGAGCAGGCGCGACGGGCGTGGGACCGGCCGCTGACCGCGTACTACCTGATCCTCGGCGCCGGGCTGCTGATCACCGTGCTCGGGCTGGTGATGGTGTACTCCGCGTCGATGATCACCGCGCTGGAGCTGTCCCTGCCCGCCTCCTACTTCTTCCGGAAGCAGTTTCTCGCGGCGGTCATCGGCACCGGGCTGCTGCTCATCGCCTCCCGGATGCCGTCCAAGCTCCACCGGGCGTTCGCCTACCCGCTCCTCGTCGGCAGCACCTTCCTGATGGTGCTCGTGCAGATCCCCGGGATAGGGCACTCCGTCAACGGCAACCAGAACTGGATCTCCCTGGGCGGCCCCTTCCAGCTGCAGCCCAGTGAATTCGGCAAGCTCGCCCTCATCCTCTGGGGCGCCGACCTGCTCGCCCGCAAGCAGGACAAACGGTTGCTCACCCAGTGGAAGCACATGCTCGTGCCGCTGGTGCCGGTCGCCTTCATGCTGCTCGGGCTCATCATGCTCGGCGGTGACATGGGCACGGCCATCATCCTGACCGCGATCCTCTTCGGGCTGCTCTGGCTGGCCGGCGCCCCCACCAGGCTCTTCGCCGGGGTGCTCGGCGTCGCCACGGTGATCGGCGCGATCCTGATCAAGACCAGTTCCAACCGGATGTCCCGGTTCCAGTGCATTGCTGCCACAGATCCGGGACCCGACGACAATTGCTGGCAGGCCGTGCACGGCATCTATGCTCTTGCCTCCGGCGGATGGTTCGGTTCCGGCATCGGAGCAAGTGTGGAAAAATGGGGGCAACTCCCAGAACCGCACACCGACTTCATCTTTGCCATCACGGGGGAGGAACTGGGGCTGGCAGGGACGCTGTCGGTACTCGCCCTGTTCGCGGCTCTAGGCTATGCGGGTATCCGCGTGGCCGGACGCACGGAGGACCCCTTCGTGAGGTACGCCGCGGGAGGTGTGACCACCTGGATCACGGCCCAGGCCGTGGTCAACATCGGTGCGGTGCTCGGTCTGCTGCCGATCGCCGGTGTTCCCCTCCCGCTGTTCTCCTACGGGGGGTCGGCCCTGCTGCCGACCATGTTCGCCGTGGGACTGCTGATCGCGTTCGCGCGAGAGGATCCCGCCGCGAAGGCGGCCCTGGCCATGCGGCAGCCCGGATTCGGTAAAAGGGCCGGGGTGAGATGGAAGACGATGAGGCGGCGCGTCAAGAAGCGTCCGTCCGGAGAGCGGTGAATTTCGGTGCATGTCGTACTCGCCGGTGGGGGGACCGCCGGCCACATCGAGCCCGCGCTCGCCCTCGCGGACGCCCTGCGCAGGCAGGATCCGACCGTGGGCATCACGGCCCTCGGCACGGAGCGTGGGCTCGAGACCAGGCTCGTGCCCGAGCGGGGCTACGAGCTGGCGCTCATCCCCGCCGTACCGCTGCCGCGCAAGCCCACACCTGAGCTGATCACCGTCCCCGGGCGGCTGCGCGGCACGATCAAGGCCGCCGAGCAGATCCTGGAGCGCACGAAGGCGGACGCCGTCGTGGGCTTCGGCGGCTATGTCGCGCTGCCCGGCTATCTCGCCGCCAAGCGCCTCGGCGTGCCGATCATCATCCACGAGGCCAATGCCCGCCCCGGCCTGGCCAACAAGATCGGCTCGCGGTACGCCGCGGCCGTCGCGGTCTCGACGCCCGACAGCAAGTTGCGCGGCGCCCGCTACATCGGCATCCCGCTGCGCCGCTCCATCGCCACCCTCGACCGGGCCCGGGTCAGGCCGGAGGCGCGCGCCGCGTTCGGTCTCGACCCCAATCTGCCGACGCTGCTGGTCTCCGGCGGCTCCCAGGGTGCCCGCCGCCTCAACGAGGTCGTCCAGCAGGTCGCCCCGCTGCTGCAGCGCTCCGGCATCCAGATCCTGCACGCGGTCGGCCCGAAGAACGAACTGCCGCGTGTGGACAACATGCCCGGAATGCCGCCCTACATCCCGGTACCGTACGTGGACCGGATGGATCTCGCGTACGCCGCGGCCGACATGATGCTCTGCCGCGCGGGCGCCATGACCGTCGCCGAACTCTCCGCCGTCGGGCTGCCCGCCGCGTACGTACCGCTGCCGATCGGCAACGGCGAACAGCGGCTCAACGCCCAGCCGGTGGTGAAGGCCGGTGGCGGACTGCTGGTCGACGACGCCGAGCTGACCCCCGAGTGGGTTCAGGGACAGGTGCTCCCCGTGCTCGCCGACCCGCACCGGCTGTACGAGATGTCCCGCGCCGCCGCCGAGTTCGGGCGCCGGGACGCAGACGATCTGCTTGTCGGAATGGTGTACGAGGCGATTGCCGCACGCCGGCAGGCGTAGGGAAAGGCAGGGAGCATGGCCGGACCGACGACCGCCGACCGCGGCACCCGGAAGCCGAAGGGCCCGTCGTCGGCCGGCCAGGCTCGCGGAGGTTCCGCACCCCGCCGCAGGCTGCCCGCCCGTCGGTTCCTGCTGTTCGTCCTTGCCGCCCTGGTGCTCACCGCGGGCGGAGTCTGGCTGCTCTACGGCTCCTCGTGGCTCCGCGTCGAGCGGGTCAGAGTGTCCGGTACGCAGGTTCTGACGCCCCGTGAGGTCGAGGAGGCGGCTGCCGCGCCGATCGGGGCGCCGCTGATTTCCGTCGATACGGACCGGATCGAGAGCCGACTGCGCGACGAACTGCCCCGTATCGACTCGGTCGACGTGGCCCGTTCATGGCCGCACGGAATCGTTCTGAACGTGACGGAACGAAAGCCGGTGCTCCTCGTTGAAAAGGGCTCAAACTTCATCGAAGTGGACGCGAAAGGTGTCCGTTTTGCTACGGTGGACAAAGCACCCAAAGGTGTTCCCCTGGTGAAATTGACGACGAATCAGTCGCCGAGTCTGCGCCGCTTCGGCGAGCAGCGGCTGCTGGTGGAGGCGGTTCGCGTCGTCTCGGAACTCCCCGCGCGGGCCGCGAAGGAGCTCCAGGGCGTCGAGGTCCGGTCGTACGACGCCATCACGCTGAAGTTGACCGGCGACCGCACCGTGATGTGGGGCAGCAGCGAGGACGGCGAGGCGAAGGCGCGAACGCTCACTGCCGTGATGAAAGCCGCTCCCCGTGCGGGGTACTTCGATGTGAGTGCCCCCACCGCCCCTGCCATGTCGGCGAGTTGACGCACAAATGCGCAGGCCAGAGCCCTGGTTGGTCAGCGCAACGGCTGATCACATAGGGTGAAAAGAAAAACGGGAGGTTCGGCGTGTTCGTTGAACGCGCGCCACTTGTCGACTTAGTGTCTCGTTCGAGAGAGTCCAGGAATCAGAGACACTGGTAACCCTAAACTTCAACGTTAGGGTTTGGGTCGGCGTTTCGGACCGTCCCATCGGCATCCGTCGTCGCGGCGCGGCCACCACCGCGAAGCGACGACACGTAACTCGAGGCGAGAGGCCTTCGACGTGGCAGCACCGCAGAACTACCTCGCAGTCATCAAGGTCATCGGTGTCGGCGGCGGTGGTGTCAATGCCATCAACCGAATGATCGAGGTCGGTCTCAAGGGCGTCGAGTTCATCGCGATCAACACTGACGCGCAAGCCCTGTTGATGAGCGACGCCGACGTCAAGCTCGACGTCGGCCGCGAACTCACCCGCGGCCTCGGGGCCGGAGCCAACCCGGCAGTCGGTCGCAAGGCGGCAGAGGACCACCGAGAGGAGATCGAGGAGGTCCTCAAGGGGGCCGACATGGTCTTCGTCACCGCCGGCGAAGGTGGCGGCACCGGCACCGGCGGCGCGCCCGTCGTCGCCAACATCGCGCGCTCGCTCGGCGCGCTGACCATCGGCGTGGTCACCCGGCCCTTCACCTTCGAGGGCCGCCGCCGCGCCAACCAGGCGGAGGACGGCATCGCCGAGCTCCGCGAAGAGGTCGACACCCTCATCGTCATCCCGAACGACCGGCTGCTCTCCATCTCGGACCGCCAGGTCAGCGTGCTCGACGCGTTCAAGTCCGCGGACCAGGTGCTGCTCTCCGGTGTCCAGGGCATCACCGACCTCATCACCACCCCGGGCCTCATCAACCTCGACTTCGCCGACGTGAAGTCCGTGATGTCCGAGGCCGGCTCGGCGCTCATGGGTATCGGCTCGGCCCGCGGCGACGACCGCGCGGTGGCCGCGGCGGAGATGGCCATCTCCTCGCCGCTGCTGGAGGCGTCCATCGACGGCGCCCGCGGCGTCCTGCTCTCCATCTCCGGCGGCTCGGACCTCGGTCTCTTCGAGATCAACGAGGCCGCCCAGCTGGTCAGCGAGGCCGCCCACCCCGAGGCCAACATCATCTTCGGCGCCGTCATCGACGACGCGCTGGGCGACGAGGTACGGGTCACGGTCATCGCGGCCGGCTTCGACGGGGGCCAGCCCCCGGCCCGCCGGGACACCGTGATCGGCTCCGCGTCCGCAAAGCGCGAGGAGCCCGCCTCCCCGGCCCGCCCCGAGCCGCGCTCCATCGGCGGCCTCGGCACGGTGCCGCCGCGTGAGGAGCCCGCCGCGGCCGAGCCGGCCCCGGTGGCGAACGAGCCCTCGCTGTCGCAGAGCACGTCCGCGCAGGTACCGCCGGCCCGGCCGTACGACAGCCAGGCCGAAGAGCTGGATGTTCCGGACTTCCTGAAGTGATACGGGAGCATGACAGCGTGAGCGGCGCGCACTTCGCCTTCACCGACAGGTGGGGCGGAGTGAGCGCCGCTCCGTACGAGGAGCTCAACCTCGGCGGCGCGGTCGGTGACGACCCCGCCGCCGTCGTCGCGAACCGGGAGCTGGCCGCCAAGTCCCTCGGGCTCGACCCGGGCCTCGTCGTCTGGATGAACCAGGTGCACGGGCGCGATGTCGCCGTTGTCGACGGACCCTGGGGGGAAACTCCGGTCCCGGCGGTGGACGCGGTGGTGACCGCCCGGCGCGGACTGCCGCTCGCGGTGCTCACCGCGGACTGCACCCCGGTACTGCTGGCCGATCCGGTCGCGGGAGTGGTGGGCGCGGCCCACGCCGGACGCCCCGGAATGGTCGCCGGAGTCGTACCGGCCGCGGTCGAGGCCATGATCGCGCTCGGTGCCGAACCGGCCCGCATCACCGCCCGCACGGGACCGGCCGTCTGCGGACGCTGCTACGAAGTCCCGGAGGCGATGCGTGCCGAGGTCGCCGCGGTGGAACCGGCGGCCTGGGCCGAGACCAGCTGGGGCACCCCGGCCGTCGACGTCACCGCCGGAGTGCACGCCCAGCTCGAAGCGCTCGGCGTACGGGACCTGAAGGCATCCCCGCACTGCACACTGGAATCGGCGGACCACTACTCGTACCGGCGCGACCGCACCACGGGGCGGCTCGCAGGATATGTCTGGATCCGGGCAGAAGAGAACGCAGCATGACCGACCGCAAGACCGAACTCGCCGAGAATCTCGCGCGCGTGGAGGAACGTATCGCCGCCGCCTGCGCCGCGGCCGGGCGCAAGCGCGGGGAAGTGACCCTGATCGTGGTCACCAAGACCTACCCCGCGAGCGACGTACGGCTCCTGCACGAGCTCGGTGTGCGCCATGTCGCCGAGAACAAGGACCAGGAGGCGGCTCCGAAGGCCGCTGCCTGCTCCGACCTCGATCTCAACTGGCACTTCGTCGGTCAGCTCCAGACGAACAAAGTCCGTTCTGTTGCGAGTTATGCCGATGTCGTGCAGTCGGTCGACCGGCTCAGGCTCGTCCGCGCACTGTCCGCGGCTGCGGTGCGCGCCGGGCGCGAGTTGGGGTGCCTGATCCAGGTCGCGCTTGACGCCGAGTCGGGGCAGCAGGGCGCCAGGGGCGGCATCGCGCCCGACGGCATCGAGGAGTTGGCCGCCGCGGTGGGCGACTCGCCGGGGCTGCGACTTGACGGACTGATGACCGTCGCGCCACTCGCGGGGCCGTACGCGGGGCGCCAACAGGCGGCGTTCGAGCGGCTGATGGAATTCTCATCCCGCCTGCGCGCGGACCGTCCTGCTGCGAACATGGTGTCAGCAGGGATGAGTGCGGACCTCGAAGAGGCTGTAGCGGCCGGAGCGACACATGTGCGCGTCGGTACGGCGGTACTCGGAGTCCGACCCCGGCTCGGGTAACGTCGCGAAGCAAGTCGGACCACAGCAGAAAATATGGTCATTTCCGTCGAAAGACGGACAGACCGAGTGGATCGCGGGCACTTGGTGACGTAGCCGAACGAAGCCGATCCACCACAGAGCGGAGGACTCAGAGAATGGCCGGCGCGATGCGCAAGATGGCGGTCTACCTCGGCCTCGTGGAGGACGATGGGTACGACGGCCGGGGATTCGACCCCGACGACGACTTCGAACCCGAGATGGAGCCGGAGCCCGAGCGGGACCGCCGGCGGCACCAGCCCTCGCATCAGGTGGAACGGGAAGAGCCGGCGCGTGTGGTCCAGCCGCCCGCGCCGCGTGAGCCGGTCGTCCATTCCGCTTCGCTGCCCGCGGAATCCGGACGTCCGGCACGAATCGCCCCCGTGGCATCCATCACACCTGAGCGACCGAACCTGGAGAAGAACGCACCAGTGATCATGCCCAAGGTCGTGTCCGAGCGGGAGCCCTACCGCATCACCACACTGCACCCGCGGACCTATAACGAGGCCCGTACCATCGGGGAACACTTCCGTGAGGGCACCCCGGTGATCATGAATCTCACGGAGATGGACGATACCGACGCGAAGCGACTTGTCGACTTTGCCGCGGGACTCGTCTTCGGTCTGCATGGCAGCATTGAGCGGGTGACGCAGAAGGTGTTCCTGTTGTCGCCTGCTAACGTCGATGTCACGGCGGAGGACAAGGCCCGCATCGCAGAGGGCGGGTTCTTCAACCAGAGCTGAGAAAACGACCGAGGAACGACCCGGCCGCGAGGCCGGAACGAGAGCCAGGGGAGAGGGACACGCGGGATGGGTGTCGCACTGGATGTGATCTACATCGCGCTGACGTGTTTCCTTGTCGTGCTCATTTTCCGGCTGGTCATGGACTATGTCTTCCAGTTCGCCCGCTCGTGGCAACCTGGCAAGGCGATGGTGGTCGTCCTGGAGGCCACCTACACTGTCACCGATCCACCGCTCAAGCTTCTGCGGCGGGTCATCCCGCCGTTGCGTCTCGGGGGCGTGGCACTCGACCTGTCCTTCTTCGTTCTGATGATCATCGTCTACATCCTGATCTCCATCGTGAACAACTTTGCGAGCCAGGTGTGAACGATACGGTCTTGCCGACTGCCGACGACTACGTAGAGGTGAAGAAGAGATGCCGCTGACCCCCGAGGACGTGCGGAACAAGCAGTTCACGACCGTCCGCCTCCGAGAAGGCTATGACGAGGACGAAGTCGATGCCTTCCTCGACGAGGTCGAAGCCGAACTGACGCGCCTGCTCCGCGAGAACGAGGACCTGCGTGCCAAGCTGGCCGCTGCGACCCGTGCCGCCGCGCAGAACCAGCAGCAGCAGGGCATGCGCAAGCCGCCGGAGCCGCAGGACGGCCGTGGTCCCGGGGCGCCGGTGCCCGCCGCCATATCCGGACCGCCGGTCCAGCAGCAGCCCCCGCAGATGGGTCCGCCCCAGCTGCCCGGTGGTGCTCCGCAGCTGCCCGCCGGCCCCGGTGGTCATGGTCCGCAGGGCCCGATGCAGGGCGGCCCCATGCAGGGCGGCCCCATGCAGGGCGGTCCGATGCAGGGCGGTCCCATGGGTGGCCCGATGGGCGGCCCCATGGGCGGTCCGATGGGCGGCCCCGGTCAGGGCCCGGGCGGCGACAGCGCCGCGCGTGTGCTCTCGCTGGCCCAGCAGACGGCCGACCAGGCCATCGCCGAGGCCCGTTCCGAGGCCAACAAGATCGTCGGTGAGGCGCGTTCGCGCGCCGAGGGCCTGGAGCGCGACGCCCGCGCCAAGGCGGACGCGCTGGAGCGGGACGCGCAGGAGAAGCACCGCGTCGCGATGGGCTCGCTGGAGTCGGCCCGCGCCACGCTGGAGCGCAAGGTCGAGGACCTGCGCGGCTTCGAGCGCGAGTACCGCACGCGGCTGAAGTCGTACCTGGAGAGCCAGCTGCGTCAGCTGGAGACCCAGGCGGACGACTCCCTGGCTCCGCCGCGGACCCCGGCGGCCCCGTCGCTGCCGCCGTCCCCCTCGATGGCTCCGGCCGGCGCGGGTGCCCCGACCTTCGGCGGCAACCAGACGATGGGCGGCAACCCGCAGATGGGTGGCGCTCCGTCGTACGGCGGCCAGCAGCAGATGTCGCCGGCGATGACCCAGCCGATGGCACCGGTGCGGCCGCAGAGTCCGCAGCCGATGCAGCAGGCGCCGTCGCCGATGCGCGGTTTCCTCATCGACGAGGACGACAACTGACGGCGGGCTGTCGCGCGATGGGCGCGTAGCCGTCGGCAGGCTCAGGGCCGGGCCCGGGACACATGTCCCGGGCCCGGCCCTGTTGTGCGTGCGCCTCCGTGTGCGTGCGCCTGCGGCCGGGGCGCGTTTCCCGGTGTGCCCGGTGCTGTGGGCGCGGCCGGTGCTCCGTCCCGAGCACCGGACGGGCCGGGGGTGCGGGGTTCCCCGGCACAAGCAGGGCCCCGGCCGACGACATGGTCGGCCGGGGCCCTGGGGGCGAAGCCAGGCCCTGTCCGGGCGATCTTGTCCGGCCCGCGGCGCCGGCTGCGGCACCTCGCTGCGTTGTCGGAGTCGCCCGAGTACGCCCAGTACGAGGGCGATCTCCCCCAGCTACCGCTGGGAGGTGCCCCCTCCGCCTTGCGATGTGTCCCCTCGGCCCTCCGGGCCTGGGGAGACCCCATGCATCCGACGCCGCGGCCTGTTCCTCGAAGATCGCCCGGACAGGACCTAGTGCCGCGACAGGGCAAAGCTTGCCGGGAGGGGCACTAGGCCGTGTTTGAGAACTCCCGCCTGGCCCGCGACGCCTGGCACGCACACTCGCTGCGTTGTCGGAGTCATCCAAGTACGTCCAGTACGAGGATGATCCTCCGCCTTGCGATTGCACGCACCAGACGCCGCGCGCCCCGCCCTACGGGCGGACGGCGCTAGTTCTCAAACACGGCCTAGGCCTTTCGGAGCCGGAAGGTCAGGGACAGTCCCTCGTCCGTGAAGGCAGAGCCGTAGGTGGCGTCGGCCTCACCCGCCGCGAAGTCGGTCGCCAGGACCTCGTCCGCGATCAGCGAGGAGTGGTCCGTCAGCGCCGACGTGACCTCCGCGTCCGTGGAGGACCAGCGGAGCGCGATACGGTCCGCCACGTCCAGTCCGCTGTTCTTGCGGGCCTCCTGGATGAGGCGGATCGCGTCACGGGCGAGGCCCGCGCGGCGCAGCTCCGGAGTGATCTCCAGGTCGAGGGCGACCGTCGCGCCCTGGTCGGAGGCGACCGACCAGCCCTCGCGAGGGGTCTCCGTGATGATGACCTCCTCCGGGGAGAGGGTCACCTCCTCACCGTTCACCGAGATCGTGGCCTCCCCGGACCGCAGCGCCAGCGACAGCGCCGCCGCGTCCGCCGCCGCGACCGCCTTGGCCACGTCCTGGACGCCCTTGCCGAAGCGCTTGCCCAGGGCCCGGAAGTTCGCCTTGGCCGTCGTGTCGACCAGCGAGCCGCCGACATCGGACAGCGAGGCGAGGGAGGAGACATTCAGCTCCTCCGTGATCTGGGCGTGCAGCTCGGGGGAGAGCGCCTCGAAGCCGGAGGCCGCCACCAGCGCACGGGACAGCGGCTGGCGGGTCTTCACACCCGACTCCGCACGCGTCGCACGGCCCAGCTCCACCAGCCGCCGGACCAGCGCCATCTGCTGCGACAGCGTCGGGTCGATCGCCGACAGGTCCGCCTCGGGCCAGCTGGACAGGTGGACGGACTCGGGTGCGTCCGGCGTCACCGGCACCACCAGGTCCTGCCAGACCCGCTCCGTGATGAACGGGGTCAGCGGCGCCAGCAGCCGGGTGACCGTCTCCACGACCTCGTGCAGCGTGCGCAGGGCCGCCTTGTCGCCCTGCCAGAAGCGGCGCCGCGAGCGGCGCACGTACCAGTTCGACAGATCGTCCACGAACGACGACATCAGCTTTCCGGCGCGCTGGGTGTCGTACGACTCCATGGCCTGCGTGACCTGGTCCACCAGCGCGTGCAGCTCGCTCAGCAGCCAGCGGTCGAGCAGCGGCCGCTCCGCCGGCGCCGGGTCGGCGGCCGAGGGCGCCCAGCCCGACGTGCGCGCGTACAGCGCCTGGAACGCCACCGTGTTCCAGTAGGTCAGCAGCGTCTTGCGCACGACCTCCTGGATCGTGCCGTGGCCGACGCGGCGCGCCGCCCACGGTGAGCCGCCGGCCGCCATGAACCAGCGCACCGCGTCCGCGCCGTGCTGATCCATCAGCGGGATCGGCTGCAGGATGTTGCCCAGGTGCTTGGACATCTTGCGGCCGTCCTCGGCGAGGATGTGGCCCAGGCAGACCACGTTCTCGTACGAGGACTTGTCGAAGACCAGCGTGCCGACCGCCATCAGCGTGTAGAACCAGCCGCGGGTCTGGTCGATCGCCTCGGAGATGAACTGCGCAGGGTAGCGGCTCTCGAACAGTTCCTTGTTCTTGTACGGGTAGCCGTACTGCGCGAACGGCATCGAGCCCGAGTCGTACCAGGCGTCGATCACCTCCGGCACGCGCGTCGCCGTACCCGGGCACTCCGGGCAGGCGAAGGTGACGTCGTCGATGAACGGGCGGTGCGGATCCAGGGCGGACTGGTCCTCGCCGGTCAGCTCGCTCAGCTCGGCGCGCGAGCCGACGCACGTCAGGTGGTTCTCCTCGCAGCGCCAGATCGGCAGCGGCGTGCCCCAGTACCGGTTGCGCGAGAGCGCCCAGTCGATGTTGTTGTTCAGCCAGTCGCCGTACCGTCCGTGCTTGACCGACTCCGGGAACCAGTTCGTCCCCTCGTTCTCCTCGAGGAGCCGGTCCTTGATCGCGGTCGTACGGATGTACCAGGACGGCTGCGCGTAGTAGAGCAGTGCCGTGTGGCAGCGCCAGCAGTGCGGGTAGCTGTGCTCGTACGGGATGTGCTTGAAGAGCAGCCCGCGGTCGTCCAGGTCCTTGGTGAGGGCCTCGTCCGCCTTCTTGAAGAAGACACCGCCGACCAGCGGCACGTCCTCCTCGAAGGTGCCGTCGGGACGGACCGGGTTCACGACCGGCAGTCCGTACGCACGGCAGACCTTGAGGTCGTCCTCACCGAAGGCGGGGGACTGGTGGACCAGACCCGTACCGTCCTCGGTCGTGACGTAGTCGGCGTTGACGACGAAGTGGGCCGGCTGGTCGAAGGGCACGAGCTGGAAGGGACGGTCGTACGTCCAGCGCTCCATCTCGGCGCCCGTGAACGTCTGCCCGGTGGTCTCCCAGCCTCCCCCTGGGCCCTGCGGCCCGGGAGGTGCCCCCACGCCGAGAGCCTTCTCCAGCAGCGGCTGGGCGACGACGAGCTTTTCCTCGCCGTTCGTCGCCACGACGTACGTGACCTCGGGGTGCGCCGCCACCGCGGTGTTCGAGACCAGCGTCCAGGGGGTCGTCGTCCAGACGAGAAGCGCGGCCTCGCCCGCGAGGGGGCCGGAGGTCAGCGGGAAACGGACGAAGACGGACGGGTCGACGACCGTCTCGTAGCCCTGCGCCAGCTCGTGGTCGGAGAGCCCCGTGCCGCAGCGGGGGCACCAGGGGGCGACCCGGTGGTCCTGGACCAGCAGGCCCTTCTTGAAGATCTCCTTCAGCGACCACCAGACCGATTCGATGTAGTCGGGGTCCATCGTGCGGTACGCGTCGTCGAGGTCGACCCAGTAGCCCATCCGGGTCGTCAGCTCGGCGAAGGCGTCGGTGTGGCGGGTCACGGACTCACGGCACTTGGCGTTGAATTCCGCGATGCCGTACGCCTCGATGTCCTTCTTGCCGTTGAAGCCGAGCTCCTTCTCGACGGCGAGCTCGACCGGCAGGCCGTGGCAGTCCCAGCCGGCCTTGCGGGCCACGTGGTAGCCCCGCATGGTGCGGAAACGCGGGAAGACGTCCTTGAAGACACGAGCCTCGATGTGGTGGGCACCGGGCATGCCGTTCGCGGTGGGCGGACCCTCGTAGAAGACCCACTCGGGGCGGCCCTCGGACTGATCGAGGCTCTTCGCGAAGACCTTGCTCTCGCGCCAGAAATCGAGCACGGCGTGCTCCAGCGCGGGCAGGTCGACCTGGGCGGGTACCTGGCGGTACTGCGGCGGCGTCATGTACGAGCTCCTCCAACGGACTGTTTCTCTTCCGTCGGAGGGACGAGAGCCATGTGCTGCGCTCCCGCGGTACCACCCTCCTTGGCCCCGGACACGTATGTCCCGGGCCCCCTCATTGGGGTCGCGATGCCGGTTCTACTCGCCTCAGGTCGGCCCTGGGATTTCTTCCGGCGGCTCCGGGGTGATCGTTCACATCGCGCTCGCCCCCGGGCTCGCACCGTCCCCGGGTCGCTCATGGCTGCGTACGACGCTACTCGTCCCCATCCACGCCTTTCGCTCAGCCCAGTGTACGGGCCCCGGCGCGGCGGGGCCGACCGCATTTCCGGGGTGACCCGAATGGCCATACGGGGCCCGGCGGGCTCGGGCGCCGCCCGTGTGGCGGATTACGCGGCGGGGAGCTGGGCACAACGGATGCAGGCTCGCGTTGGGTGAGGCGCGGGGCGGGCCGGACAGGCGGCGTGCCCCGTTGCCGCGCGGCTGGTGTCGATTTATCGTCCCAGCACGATTCGCGAGCAAGATCACAATATGTGAAGGGGCCGCGGCCATGGTGGCGAAGAAGACCGCCGTGAAGAAGACGGCGTCAGCGAGGTCCACCGCCGCTGCGGGGGCGGCGGCCAAGGACGCGAACGGCAAGAAGAGCGCCGTCGCGAAGACCACGAGGAGGGTGACCAAGGCCGACGCATCCGTCACGGACGTGCGCGACGGGAGCGAGGTGAAGACCGCCGCGCCCGCCAGGAAGGCCACGGAGAAGACCACGGGCGGAAGCACGGCCTCGGCCACGACCGCAGTCGCGAAGAAGACCACGGCCGCCAAGGCCACGGAGGCGAAGAAGAGCACCACGGCCAGGAAGACCGCTGCCGCGAAGAAGACCGCAGCCGCGAGGAGGACCGCAGCCGGGAAGGAGGCGGCGGGGCGCTCGACGGCGTCCTCCACAGCGACGGCCGCGAAGGCACCGGGCAGGAAGGCGGCTGCGAAGGCAGGCGCCAGGAAGGCCGCCACGGCGGCCAAGGAGGCGGCCGAGGCCGCGGAGCAGACGGGAGCCAGGACGGTGGCAGCCAAGAAGAGCGCGGGCCGGACCAGTACGGCCACGAGGGACGCCGCGTCGGCGGTGCCCCCGGCCCGTGGCACCGCCGCACCGGGAGAGCTCGCGGTACGGCCGGGCGAGGACCCCTGGACCCCGGAAGAGGTCGCCGAGGCGCGCGCCGAGCTGGAGAGCGAGATGGCCCGTCTGCAGGCCGAGATCAGCCACTCCGAGGAGTCGCTGACCGGGCTGATGCGGGACTCCGGGGACGGCGCGGGCGACGACCAGGCCGACACCGGCACCAAGAACATCACGCGCGAGCACGAGATGGCGCTCGCCGCCAACGCCCGAGAGATGCTCGAACAGACCGAGCGGGCGCTGCACCGCCTGGACACCTGGACGTACGGCCTCTGCGAGATCTGCGGAAAGCCGATCGGAAAGGCGCGGATGCAGGCGTTCCCGCGGGCGACCCTGTGCGTGGAGGACAAGCAGAAGCAGGAGCGGCGCGGCTGAATCCGCACACGGGTCCGTCGACGGGGCCGCACCCTGGTCCGCGCGCCACTGCGTGCCCCGGGCCGGAGCCCCCGGGCCGGAGCCCCGGCCCGAGGTCCGTACGGCGCCATTCCGTGGTTCCTACACGGATCGGACTCGGTGCCGTACTCGCATCGGAGTCCGCATGTGTGTGCCGTACCCTCGTGATCAGTCAGGCACCTAGTTTGAGGGACTCACGTGGCAGAGGCGGAGCGCATCATCGGTACGCCGGATGTTGACGACGACGAGGCTGCGGCTTCTGCCGAGCAGCCCAAGGGCAGGCGCCGCATCTTCGCGCTGTTCGCGGTGGCCGTCATGGCCTATCTGCTGGACCTCGGCAGCAAGATGATCGTGGTGGCGAAGCTGGAGCACCATGAGCCGATCAAGGTCGTCGGCGATCTGCTGAAGTTCGACGCGATCCGTAACCCCGGAGCCGCCTTCGGTTTCGGCGAGGCCTTCACCATCATCTTCACGATCATCGCGACGGCCGTGATCGTGGTGATCGCGCGGCTCGCCCGCAAGCTCTACAGCCTGCCGTGGGCCATCGCGCTCGGCCTGCTGCTCGGCGGCGCGCTCGGCAATCTCACCGACCGGATCTTCCGTTCGCCCGGCGTCTTCGAGGGTGCGGTGGTCGACTTCATCGCGCCCGCGCACTTCGCCGTCTTCAACCTGGCCGACTCGGCGATCGTGTGCGGCGGCTTCCTCATCGTGATCCTGTCCTTCAGGGGCCTGGACCCCGACGGGACCGTCCACAAGGACTGACCGCCGGGACCGGACTCGCGGCCGGACAAGGCATACTCGACGGGTGAGTACCCTTCCCGACATCCGCACCCTGCCCGTACCCGACGGCCTGGAGGGCGAGCGCGTCGACGCCGCCATCTCCCGCATGTTCGGGTTTTCCCGCACCAAGGCGGCCGAGCTCGCTGCCGCGGGCAAGGTCCAGGTCGACGGCTCGGTGGTGGGAAAGTCCGAGCGGGTCAGCGGGGGCTCCTGGCTCGAGGTCGAGATGCCGCAGGCGCCGGCGCCGGTGCAGATCGTGGCCGAGCCGGTCGAAGGCATGGAGATCGTGCACGACGACGACGACATCGTCGTGATCGTGAAGCCCGTCGGCGTGGCCGCCCACCCGAGCCCCGGCTGGACCGGCACGACCGTGATCGGCGGGCTCGCGGCGGCCGGGTACCGGATCTCGACGTCGGGCGCCGCCGAGCGCCAGGGCATCGTGCACCGGCTGGACGTCGGCACCTCCGGGCTGATGGTGGTCGCCAAGTCGGAGCGGGCGTACACCCTGCTGAAGCAGCAGTTCCGGGACCGTACGGTCGACAAGCGCTACCACGCGCTGGTGCAGGGCCACCCGGACCCGCTGAGCGGCACGATCGACGCGCCCATCGGCCGCCACCCCCAGCACGACTACAAGTGGGCCGTGACCGCCGAGGGCAAGGCGTCCGTCACCCACTACGACCTGATGGAGGCGTTCCGGGCGGCCTCGCTGCTGGACATCAAGCTGGAGACGGGCCGTACGCACCAGATCCGGGTGCACATGGCCGCCCACCGCCACCCGTGCGTGGGCGATCTGACCTACGGCGCCGACCCGACGATGGCCCGGCGGCTCGGTCTGACCCGGCAGTGGCTGCACGCGGTGCGGCTCGGTTTCGAGCACCCGTCGGACGGCCGGTGGGTCGAGTTCGAGAGCCAGTACCCCGACGACCTTCAGGCGGCGCTCGACAGGATCGCGGCGGAGAGCGCGTGAGCGGCTTCGTCGTACGGGAAGCGGTGGGCCCGGCGGACCTGGAGGCGTGCTTCGCGGTGCGCAAGGAGGTCTTCGTCGTCGAGCAGCGGGTGCCCCAGGAGATCGAGTACGACGCGTACGACGCGGCGGATGCGGACACGATCCACGTCCTCGCGGTCGGGCCCGACGGTCCGCTGGGCACGGGCCGGCTGCTGCACGGCCCGGCCGCGGCGGGCAAGACCGGCGGCGACGCGTCGGTCGGCTCCCTCGGCCGGCTCGCGGTGACCAAGGCCGCCCGCGGCCTCGGTGTCGGCGTGGCCCTGGTCCGCGCGATCGAGGACGCGGCGCGGGGGCGTGGGCTCGCCGCGGTGGATCTGCATGCGCAGACGCATGCGCTGGGCTTCTACGAGCGGCTCGGGTACGAGGCGTACGGCCCGGAATTCCCGGACGCGGGCATTCCGCACCGGGCGATGCGGCGCGCGCTCTAGTGCCCCTCCCGGCAAGCTTTGCCCTGTCGCGCAAACATTGCCGGTCGCGGCACTAGCCTGCGCTTTCCCGGGCTCCGCCCCGCAGTCTCATGCCCGTCCGGCGCTGGAGGGCCCGCCCTGCCCTTGAGGACACGGCCGAAGGCCGCACGGGGTCCGGTGGGCTTGCCCCCGGTTCGGGAAGGGGCGGAGGCCGGTCACCACGCCGCCGGCCCGCCCCCACCCCGTCCACGCCCCCAGCGAGGGAACATCACGCGGGCCGCTGCCCGTACGGGCACCCCGTGGCGTGATCACCGTCGTGGCGCGCGCCGCGACTGGACGGCGATGCGGCCCGGCGCGCCCGTCTCGCGCCCCGGCAGACGCATCCGCCTCAGCGGCAGCGGAAGGTCTCTGACACCAGAGACATCCGATGCCCGTTCGGAATCCTGCATTCGACCGCTGAAACCAGAAGGGGATTGGGCTGGTCAGCGGGGAATGCGTGGCAGGCTTGCAGGGCTGATCGTCGGTGATTCGACCCTCTGAAGGTGCGCCGTGGACCAATTGGCCCTGCTGTTCGTGCTGTTGCTGGGGGCCGTGGTCACGGTACCGCTCGGGGAGCGGCTGGGGCTGCCGGCGCCGGTGCTCATGACGATCGCCGGTGTGGTGCTCGCGCTGTTGCCGTTCGTGCCGGATGTCGGCGTACCGCCTGAGTACATTCTTCCCCTGCTGCTGCCGCCCCTGCTGTACGCCGCCGTGCAGCGCACCTCCTGGCGGCAGTTCGCCGCGAACATCCGGCCCATCCTGCTGCTCGCGGTCGCCCTGGTGTTCGTCACCACGGTGACGGTGGCGGCCGTGGCGAACGCCGTCGTGCCCGGGCTGCCGCTCGCCGCGGCGGTCGCCCTCGGCGCGCTCGTCGCCCCGCCCGACCCCGTCGCCGCGACGGCCGTCGCCGGATCGCTCGGGCTGCCCCGCAGGCTGGTGTCGATCCTGGAGGGCGAAGGACTTTTCAACGACGTCACCGCGATCGTGCTCTACCACGTGGCGATCGCGGCGGTCGTCAGCGGGACGTTCTCCTGGCCCCGGGCGGCGGGGGAGCTGGTGCTCTCCGCGGTGGTCGCCCTGGTGGTGGGCCTGGTGCTCGGCTGGCTCTCCAACCGGCTCATGGGGCTGCTCGGCGACTCGACCCTGCAGATCGGGCTCACCCTGCTCGTGCCGTACGTGAGCTATGTGCTCGCGGAGGAGCTGCTGGGGTCCGGTGTGCTCGCCGTCCTGACCACCGCGCTCTATCTCGCCGAGAACGCCGTCGACGCGGACGACGTGATGGGGCGGCTCGCGGGGAACACGTTCTGGCACATCGTGGACACCCTTGTGACCGGCGTCGCCTTCGGTCTCATCGGTCTCGAACTCCAGCATGTCTTCGGCACGGCCGCAGGGCGGTGGGCCGAGATGACGGCATGGGGCGCGGCGGTCGTCGGCGTCGTCGTGGTCGTACGGTTCCTGTATCTGATGCCCGCCACCTGGCTCGCGAAGCGGCTCCACAAACTCAGGGACTACGACGAGGAGATCCCGGTCGGCTGGCGCGAGACCGTGGTCATGTGGTGGTCGGGCATGCGGGGCGTGGCTTCGGTCGCCCTCGCCCTGGCCATTCCGCTCAGAACCGGCGACGGGGCGCCCTTCCCCGCGCGCGACGAGATCATCTTCATCGCCTTCGCGGTGATCACGACCACCCTGGTCGCCCAGGGGCTCACCCTCCCATGGCTGGTCAAGCGGCTCGGCGTACGGGCCGACACGGACGCCGAGCAGGCGCTGGAGCGGCAGCTCGCCGTGCGCGCGGCCAAAGCGGCGAAGCACCGGCTGAAGGAGATCGAGGAGGTCGAGGAGCTCCCGGAGGACATCGCCGAGCGGCTGCACCGCGCGGCGTACGACATTGGGGCGCGGATCAGCCCCGACTTCGTCGACGAGGAGCGCCGTGAGTGGTTCGCGCAGCGGGTGGACCGGTTGCGCACGATCCAGCGCATCCAGCGCGAGATGATGTCGGCCGCCCGCCACGAGGTCCTCGCCGCCCGCAGCGAGCCGGGCGCCGACCCGGAGGTGGTGGACCGCGTTCTGCACCACCTGGATGTCCGCAGCCTCCGCTGACGCCGCGTCCCGTACGACACCGGCCGGCCGGCACGTCCCGTACGACACCGGCCGGCGCCGCGCGGCACGCGCTCGCCGGCCGGCGTCGTACGAACGCGGCCGACGGTGTGCCGATCGAAGCCCGGCGCAGCGCGGTGCCGGTCGTAGGATCAAGGTATGGCGCGCACCGTGGTGATCAGTGGCGGAGGTACCGGGATCGGGTTCGCGGCGGCGGAGGCGTTCGCCGCGGACGGGGAGCAGGTGGTGCTGCTCGGACGGCGCGAGGAGGTGCTCGCGCGGGCGGCCGCGCGGATCCCCGGTGCCCGCTACTGCGCCGCCGATCTCAGCGAGCCCCAAGGCGCCAGGCGCGCCGCGGAGTTCGCCGAGCGTGAGTACGGCACGGTCGACGTCCTGGTGCACAGCGCGGGCGGCAACGGAACGTTGGAGGAGCGGCCCGAGTTCGAGGACCCGCTGAAGGCGATCGCCCACGACTGGACCGTGAACTTCCGGCTCAACGTCCTCACGGCCGCACTGCTCACCGAGGCCCTCAAGGACCATTTGGCGACGCCCGGCGGCCGTGTCCTGTTCCTCAGCTCGATCGCCGCCTACCGCGGCTCCGGCTCGGGCGCCTACGCGGCTTCCAAGGCCGCGCTGCACCCGTACGCGTACGACCTCGCGCGCCAACTGGGGCCGCGCGGCATCACCGTGAACCTGGTGGCACCCGGGTTCGTCGAGGAGACCGGGTTCTTCGGGGGCGAACTCCCCGAGGAGCGCCGCGAGAGACTCATCGCGGAGACCTCCACCGGCCGCGCAGGACACCCCGGCGACGTCGCCCAGACCCTGCGCTGGCTCGCCTCACCGGCCGCCGGTCACATCACCGCCCAGGTCATCCAGGTCAACGGCGGCGCGGAGCGCGGTCACTAGTGCCCCTCCCGGCGAGCTTTGCCCTGTCGCGCCGCCCGGCACGCACCCTCGCTGCGTTGGCCGAAAGCCCTGGTAGCTCCGCTACAAGGACTTCCGGCCGCCTTGCGAAGGCACGCACTGGACGACGCTCTCTGACGGGCAAACATTGCCGGTCGCGGCACTAGCCGTCCCCTCCCGGCCCTGGCCACGGCCGTTCCGGGACGGACCCTCCTCCGGTTCCGGGCGCTCGCCGGGCGGCGCCGGCGCCTGCGAGGTTGCAATGCGGGGCAGCGCGTGCGGCTGGTGGTCGCAGAGCCAGGCGATCAACTGCTCCCGCACCGCGCACCGCACCGTCCAGAGGTCGTCCGCGTCCTTCGCGGTGACCACAGCCCGTACCACCATCGTGCTCGCCGTGGTGTCCGTGACCGCGAGCGACCAGTCGCGGCCGTCCCACGCCGGGCACTCGCGCAGGACGTCGTGGAGCCGCTCGCGCATTTCGGGCACGGGCGCGGAGTGGTCCAGATGGAAGAAGACCGTGCCGGTCATCTGGGCCCCGCCGCGCGACCAGTTCTCGAACGGCTTGCCGGTGAAGTACGAGACCGGCATCGTGATCCGCCGCTCGTCCCAGGTGCGTACGGCGAGGAAGGTGAGCGTGATCTCCTCGACCGTCCCCCACTCGCCGTCCACGACGACCGTGTCGCCGATCCGCACCATGTCGCCGAACGCGATCTGCAGCCCGGCGAAGAGATTGCCGAGTGTCGACTGGGCAGCGATACCGGCGACGATGCCGAGGACACCGGCCGAAGCGAGCATGGACGCGCCGACCGTCCGCATCGCGGGGAAGGTCAGCAGCATCGCCGCGACCGCCACCACCCCCACCACCGCGGTCACGACCCGCTGGATCAGCGTGACCTGCGTACGGACCCGGCGCACCCGGGCCGGATCGCGGGTCGAGGCGGCATAGCGGCTGTAGGAGGACTGGACGACGGCCGTCGCGATCCGCACCACCAGCCAGGCCGATGTGCCGATGAGCACCAGCGTCAGCATTCGCCCGATGCCCGCCGCGTGCTCCTCGACGACCCCGATCCCCGTCTGCGGGAACGTCCCTCTGAGCAGCGCCGTACCGAGCACCGCCTGGAGCGGAACGCGGCAGCGGCGGAGCAGGCCCCACAAGGGGGTCTCGGTGTGCCGGGCGTCGGCCCGGCGGAGCAGCAGATCGACCAGCCATCCCACCACAAGAGTGAGCACGACCGAGCCGCCGACAACGATCAACGGGCGCAGCACGTTCTCCATGTCCTGGAACGTAACCTGGCCGCATGGAGATCATGCTTTTTCACTCGACGTTCGGTCTGCGCCCCGCGGTACGGGACGCTGCCGAGCGGCTGCGGGCCGCCGGGCACGAGGTGTGGACGCCCGACCTCTTCGACGGCCGGACGTTCGAGACGCTCGAAGAGGCGAGGGCCTACAAGAACGAAATCGGCCTGGACGAGGTCCTGAAGCGGGCGATCGTGGCAGCCGCGCCCCACTCCGAGCGTGGACTCGTCTACGCGGGCTTCTCGCTGGGTGCGGCCGTCGCGCAGAACCTGGCGCTCGGCGACGAGAAGGCGCGCGGGCTGCTCCTGCTGCACGGCACGTCGGACATCGCGCCGGACACGAAAGTCGACGAGCTGCCCGTGCAGCTGCATGTCGCCGACCCCGACCCGATGGAGCCGCACGACTGGCTGACCGCCTGGTACCTGCAGATGGGCAAGGCGGGGGCGGACGTCGAGGTCCACCGCTACCCGGGTGCCGGGCACCTGTACACGGATGCGGACCTGCCCGACTACGACGAGGACGCCGCCGAGCAGACGTGGCGGGTGGCGCTCGCCTTCCTGGAGACGCTTTAGGCCCTACGAGCGCCTACGACTGACCGCTTCGAGCGTCACTTCGCGGTGGAGCACGGTGTCGCGAGCCCGCCAGACCGTGCCCATGCCTCCGCTGCCGGGCGGCTCGATCAGCTCGAACCGCCCGGTCGATCACGTCCCCCCGGCGCATGCGTGGCGCCGGGTTGGAGGAGACCGGTGTCAGCCCGCTCGGTAGGCGGTCCAGCTGTCCTTCATCCGCTGCACCTGGCCCGCGGTGAACTGGTACATGCAGGCGTCGTAGGTGTAGTCCATGAAGTTGTGGATCGGGTCGACGCCGGTCTTGTTGACGCAGGTGTCGCGACCGGTCGGGCAGGCGTATGCGGCGCTCTTCTCGGCCGGGGTGTCGGCGACGTAGTCGCCGTTGCCGTTACAGCCGCCCTGGAAGGTGTGGTAGAGCCCCATCCAGTGGCCGACCTCATGGGTGGCGGTGTCGCCCTCGTCGTAGTTGGTGGCCGAGCCGCCGGGCAGTGAGGTGTCGAGCAGCACCACACCGTCCATGGAAGGGCTGGAGTTGTAGGACGACGGGAAGGTCGCCCAGCCGAGCAGACCGCCGCCGAGGTTGGCGGTGTAGATGTTCAGCGCGCCGGCGCCGCCCTGGCGGAGGGTGGACTTCATGGTCTTCTCGGCGGTGGAACCGGAGCTCAGGTTGTACCAGGACGCGTTGTCCGTGTAGTCGGTGCCGGCCAGCGAGAACTGGAAGGTGGAATCGGTGTTGCCGGTGCCCTGGCCGCCGAAGGCCGCGTTCAGGACCGCCATCTGGTTGCTGATGTCGGTGGCGCTGAGCTTGCCGGTCGTGCCGTCGTGGACGACGTGGAAGTAGACCGGGATGGTGGTCGACGCGGCGACGGACAGGCCACGGGCGTTCGTCCTCGCCGCCTCGAGTCTCTTCTTCAGGTCCGCGTCCATGGCCTTGGCCTTGGCCTCGGTGACCTCGTTGGGCTCATTGGCGTGGCCGGAACCGGACGGCCGGGACTCGCGGGCGGCGGCGCTCGCGCCGTCCTCCGCGCAGTCCTCGGCGGCGGACGAGGCGGCGGGGGTCTTGGCGGCGGCGATCCCGGTGGGGGCGGAGAGCGGGGCGATGGCCAGGGTTCCGGCCATGATTGCCGTACCGATTGCGCGGTTACGCAAACGTGGGGATATACGGACAAAGGCACGCATTGTGTCTCCTTGCGGGGGGTTGTGAAGGGGCCTTCTTGGCCACCGCGGGGAGATTACGGGTGCATGCCAGATCTAGTTGAGGATTGATCAAGCCCAATCAATCTTTGAGCAATTGAGGGCATCAGGGAGAAAACCTTCAGGCCTGTCCGGGGTTTGAGATCTGCGTGTAACGAATGGGCATAGAGAAACGGGTGGTGTGTCCGCATTGGTACTGCGGAGCACACCACCCGTCGTGGCGATGTGATGAGGTGTTAACAGATCGCGGAGTGGCTGAATTTCGCCCCTCAGTGCACCGGCTGGTTCACGCGCTCGACCTTCTGCGTTCCGTTGAGCGTCCGGTACGAGCGCGTCCAGGTGGCCGTCGCGTCCTGTCGCGTCTTGTCGGAGAGGACGTAGTAGTCCATCTGTGAGCGCTCGGCGGTCACGTCGAGCACGCCGTACCCGTGGCTGTCCATGTCGAGCCACTTCACATGGCGGTTGGCGGCCTTGAGGGCGGTGGACGCCACCAGCGAGAGCGTGCCCGGGGCGACATGCAGGGTGTCGTCGAGGTTGTCGGAGGTCACCGACGTCACCACGAACTCGGTCGCGGCCGACCGCGACAGCGGGTACGTCGCCGCCGTCACCGGTACGTCATTGGCCCAGGCCATGTGGATGTCGCCGGTGAGGAAGACCGTGTTCTTGATCCCGCGGTCGGTCAGATGCTTCAGCAGCTCCTTGCGGTCGTCCGTGTACCCGTCCCACTGGTCCACGTTGATCGCGAGCCCCTCCTTGGGCAGACCGAGCAGCTCGGCGATCGGCCCCAGCAGATGGGCCGGCAGGGAGCCGAAGGCGACCGGCGAGATCATGACCGACGTACCGACCAGCTTCCAGGCCGCGTCCGAGGACGCCAGGCCCGACTTCAGCCAGTCGAGCTGGGCGCGGCCGGTGATCGTGCGCTCCGGGTCGTCGACCTTGCCGCTGCCCACCGACGCCTGCTGCGAACGGAACGAGCGCAGGTCCAGCAGGTGCAGATCGGCCAGCTTGCCGAAGCGCAGCCGGCGGTAGACCGTGCCCTCCGTCGAGGCGCGTACGGGCATCCACTCGAAGTACGCCTGCCGAGCCGCCGCGGCGCGCGCCGCGAAGTCGCCCTCGGTGCCCGGCGTGTGGTTCTCGGCGCCGCCGGACCAGCTGTCGTTGGCTATCTCGTGGTCGTCCCAGATCGCGATGACCGGGTGCGCGGCGTGCAGCGCCTGGAGGTCGGCGTCCGTCTTGTAATTGCCGTGCCGGGTCCGGTAGTCGGCGAGGCTGACGATCTCGTGCCTGGGCTCGTGCCGCCGTACGACGTACTTGTCCTCCGGGTAGCCCCCGCTCTCGTACTCGTAGATGTAGTCGCCGAGATGCAGGATCGCGTCCAGGTCGGCGCGGGCCGCCAGATGCCGGTACGCCGAGAAGTAGCCCGACTCCCAGTTGGCGCAGGAGACCACTCCGAAGCGCACTCCGGGCGCGGCGGCGTCGGCGGCCGGGGTGGTCCGCGTACGGCCGACGGGCGAGACCGCCGAGCCGGCGGTGAACCGGAAGTAGTGAACGGTCGCCTGGCGAAGCCCCCTTACATCCACCTTGACGGTGTGGTCGGAGGCGGCGGTCGCGGTCGTCCGTCCGCGGGCGACGACGTTCGAGAAGCCCTTGTCCTCCGCGACCTCCCAGCTCACCTCCGTGTCAGGGCCCTTGCCCGAGCCGGGCAGGGCGTCCGGCGCCGGGGTGACCCGGGTCCACAGCAGTACGCCGTCGGGGAGCGGGTCACCGGAGGCGATCCCATGAAGAAAGGCCGGGCCCTGCTCGACGGCAGAGGCGGCGGTGGCGCCCGCGAGAACGGGTGCGGCAACAGCCGTGGCGGCAGCGGCCTTGACGACCGTGCGGCGGCTCGGAGATGAAGGGAGTCTGTTGGTCACGGCCGATCAGATTACTGATCAGTAAGCCGAACGGGCAGGCGAATTCAGGAAAATTCGCCTGCCCGTTCGCTAAATGCCGTGAGTCGGCTACCCCTTGAGCGCCTTGTCGATCGCGGCGTTGAACTGCTCGGCCGTCATGGGCGTGTTCTGGCTGCCCTCGGCGTTGATCTTCTTGCCGTCCATCTTGAGCGTCGGCGTGCCCTCGACACCGCTCTTCTGGAAGGTGTCGGACATCTTCAGCGCCCAGGCGTCGTACGTGCCGTCCTTGACGGCCTTCTCGAAGGCCGCGTTGTTCTTCAGCGCGGCCACCGAGTCGGCGATCTCGAGCAGGTAGTCGTCCTTGGCGAACTTGTCCTCGCTCTCCTGCGGGTGGAACTTCGCGGAGTAGAGAGCCGCCTTGTACTCCATGAAGGCCTCGGGGCTGACGTCGAGCGCCGCGCCCAGCGCGGAGAGCGCGTTCTTCGACCCCTCGCCGTTGGTGGCGTTGTCGATGAAGGTCGCGCCGATGTACTTGATCTTGTACTTGCCGGCGTCGACGTCCTTCTTGACCGTCTCGCCGACCGCCTGCTCGAAGGTCGCGCAGATCGGGCAGCGCGAGTCCTCGTACAGCTCCAGGGTCTTCTTCGCGGCGGGCTTGCCGATGACGACCGTCGTGCCGTTCTCACCCTCGGTGTTCTTGGGCTTGACGACCTTCGCGTCCTTGGCGGCCTCCCAGGCCGTGGGCTTGTTGGCCTGCATGACGGCGTAGCCGACGCCGCCCGCCACGGCCAGTACGCCGACGATCGAGGCGACGACGACGAGCTGCCGCCTGATCTTGTCCTTCTTGGCCTGGCGCTCGCGCTCGGCGCGCAGCCGCTCGCGGGCGGCCGCCTTGTTGGCCTGGCTGTTGCGTGCACTCATGATCGTGTTCTCCGTGGGGATGCGTGGGAAGTGGTTCGGCCGGGGAGCGCCGGGCTCGGCTCGGATCGAGACGTGTCAGCTCGGCGCGGGAGCCGTGAGCGGCGGCCCCCTGCGTCCCACGGAGTGCACAAAGTGCAGGGTGCGGGCGAAGCGCGGTCGGCCTGCGATGCGCTCCGCATGGCGGGCGGTCCCGCGGCCCCCGTACACCACGGCGACGGCGATCAGCAGCGGACGGAAGGCGAACCCCGCCACCGCGCGCAGCAGACCCGCCAGCGCGGACTCACCGCGCCGCAGCCAGGCCGCGGTGAGCAGCCCGACCGACACGTGCGCCGCGAGCAGCAGCCAGGGCACGGCCGGGTCGGGGGAGTTGATCAGCGTGGCCATCCGGCCCTCGGCCGGGGCCACACCGGGCAGCGGGGCGCCGACGCTGCCGCCGCACAGCACATCCACCCCGACCGCGCGCAGCGAACCGGCGACCGGTCCGCCCGCCGCGCCGTAACAGACGTGCTGGCCGGTGGTGAAGACGGTGTCCGCGGCGAGCTCCAGCGGGACCAGCACGGCCGCGATCGGCCCGTACCCCCGCTCGCGTCCCGCCAGCGCGTACGTGAGCAGGAACACTCCGGCGGCGACGGCGACGACCGTCGTCAGCGGCAGCGGCACCTGGGACAGCAGCACGTGGGAGGCCACGGACAGCGTCACGACGAGTGCCGTGAAGATCGCTGCCCGCAGCCCCCTGAGCCGCGTGTCGCTTATGTACAAAGGGGCCTGCCTGCCGGGTGTCTTCTGCTGCTGGGGGCCGGGGCCGTTCCCCGGGAAGTGCTGCATCGCTGAAGGAGTGTGCCATGCGCTGCGGTAAGCCGCTGCTAAGGATCCGGTCGTGCGGGCCGGCCACCCGGACCGGCCCCCGAACGAGCACCGGACACGCCCCCCGGACCAGGTCCCGGACACGACCCCGGACCGGCCTTACCGCAGGCCGGGGATCTTCCCGTTGCGGAACAGGTCCACGAAGATCTGGTGGTCGGCCCGCGCCCGGGCGCCGTAGCTGTGCGCGAAGTCCACCAGCAGGTCGCCGAAGCCGTCCTCGTCCGCCGCGATCGCCGCGTCGATGGCGCGCTCCGTGGAGAACGGCACGAGCGAGTGACCGCTCTCGTCGTCCGCCGCCGAGTGCATCGTGGCCGTCGCCCGGCCGAGGTCGGCGACCACGGCCGCGATCTCCACCGGGTCGTCGATGTCCGACCAGTCCAGGTCCACCGCGTACGGCGAGACCTCCGCCACCAGCTGACCGACCCGGCGTCCTCCCTCTTCGATCTCCGTCCAGCCCAGCCACGGGTCGGCGTGGTCCTGGAGCGCACGCTGCGAGATCACCGTGCGGTGGCCCTCGTGCTGGAAGTAGCCCCGGACCCGCTCGTCGGTGACGTGCCGGGACACCGCCGGGGTCTGGGCCTGCTTCATGTAGATCACGACATCGTTCTCGAGGGCGTCGCTGTTGCCCTCCAGCAGGATGTTGTACGACGGCAGACCGGCCGATCCGATACCGATGCCGCGCCTCCCGACCACGTCCTTCACCCGGTACGAGTCGGGGCGCGCGAGGCTCGACTCGGGCAGCGTCTCCAGATAGCCGTCGAACGCCGCCAGCACCTTGTACCGCGTCGCCGCGTCCAGCTCGATCGAGCCGCCGCCCTCCGCGAAGCGCCGCTCGTACTCACGGATCTCCGTCATCGAGTCCAGCAGCTCGAAGCGGGTCAGCGACCGGGCGCTGCGCAGCGCGTCCAGGAGCGGGCCCTGGGCGGTGTCCAGCGTGAAGGGTGGCACGTCGTCGTGCTTGGCGCCGGCCGCCAGGGAGTGGATGCGCTCGCGGTAGGCGGCGGCGTAGATCCGGACCAGCTCGGTGATCTGCTCGTCGCTGAGCGCCTTGGTGTAGCCGATCAGCGCCAGCGAGGCGGAGAGCCGCTTGACGTCCCAGGTGAAGGGGCCTACGTACGCCTCGTCGAAGTCGTTGACGTTGAAGATCAGCCGGCCGTTCGCGTCCATGTACGTGCCGAAGTTCTCGGCGTGGAGGTCGCCGTGGATCCAGACGCGGCTGGTGCGCTCGTCCAGATACGGGCCGCGGTGCCCGTTCCCGCCGGCTGCGTGTTCCCGCTCCAGGTCGGCGTAGAAGAGGCTCGCCGTGCCCCGGTAGAAGGCGAAGGCGGAGGCCGCCATCTTGCGGAACTTCACCCGGAACGCGGCCGGGTCGGCGGCCAGGAGCTCGCCGAAGGCGGTGTCGAAGACGGAGAGGATCTCCTCGCCTCGCTCGCCGGCCGAGGGCTGGTGGACCGACATCGCTGGGTGCCTCCTGGTACATGACAAATGGGACGGGTGTTCCGTCCCGCTCAACGCACGAAGGTAGTGCGGAGTGCCCGGCACTTGTCAGTCCGGAGGCATAGACTTCCACGCTGTCCACCCAGACTGTCATCGCTCGTTCTCCGGAGGCCTTCCGTCGTGACCAAGCCGCCCTTTACGCACCTCCACGTCCACACCCAGTACTCGCTGCTGGACGGTGCCGCGCGGCTCAAGGACATGTTCAGCGCCTGCAACGAGATGGGCATGACGCACATCGCCATGAGCGACCATGGCAACCTTCACGGCGCCTATGACTTCTTCCATTCGGCGAAGAAGGCCGGCATCACCCCGATCATCGGTATCGAGGCCTACGTCGCCCCCGAGTCCCGGCGGAACAAGCGGAAGATCCAGTGGGGCCAGCCCCACCAGAAGCGGGACGACGTCTCGGGTTCCGGTGGTTACACCCACAAGACGATCTGGGCGGCGAACAGGACCGGACTGCACAACCTCTTCCGGCTGTCGTCGGACGCGTACGCCGAGGGCTGGCTGCAGAAGTGGCCGCGGATGGACAAGGAGACCATCGCCCAGTGGTCCGAGGGGCTCATCGCCTCCACCGGCTGCCCCTCGGGCGAGCTCCAGACCCGGCTGCGCCTCGGCCAGTTCGACGAGGCCCTGAAGTCCGCCTCCGAGTACCAGGACATCTTCGGCAAGGACCGTTACTTCCTGGAGCTGATGGACCACGGCATCGAGATCGAGCGCCGCGTCCGCGACGGGCTGCTCGAGATCGGCAAGAAGCTCGGCATCCCGCCGCTGGTCACCAATGACTCGCACTACACATACGCGCACGAGGCGGGTGCCCACGACGCGCTGCTCTGCATCCAGACCGGCAAGAACCTGTCGGACCCGGACCGCTTCAAGTTCGACGGCACCGGCTACTACCTGAAGTCGACCGACGAGATGTACGCGATCGACTCCTCCGACGCCTGGCAGGAAGGCTGCCGGAACACGCTGCTGGTCGCCGAGCAGATCGACACCACCGGGATGTTCGAAGCCCGGAACCTCATGCCGAAGTTCGACATCCCCGAGGGCTACACCGAGGTCACCTGGTTCCGCGAGGAGACCATGCGGGGCATGCAGCGCCGGTTCCCGGACGGCATCCCCGAGGACCGCCTCAAGCAGGTCGAGTACGAGATGGACACCATCATCTCGATGGGCTTCCCCGGGTACTTCCTCGTCGTCGCCGACTTCATCATGTGGGCCAAGAAGCAGGGCATCGCGGTCGGCCCCGGCCGAGGCTCCGCGGCCGGCTCGATCGTCGCGTACGCCATGGGCATCACCGACCTGGACCCCATCCCGCACGGACTGATCTTCGAGCGTTTCCTCAACCCCGAGCGCATCTCGATGCCCGATGTCGACATCGACTTCGACGAGCGCAGGCGCGTCGAGGTGATCCGGTACGTGACCGAGAAGTACGGCGCCGACAAGGTCGCCATGATCGGCACGTACGGCACCATCAAGGCCAAGAACGCGATCAAGGACTCCGCGCGGGTGCTCGGCTACCCGTACGCGATGGGCGACCGGCTCACCAAGGCGATGCCCGCCGACGTCCTCGGCAAGGGCATCCCGCTCTCCGGCATCCTCGACCCCCAGCACCCGCGCTACAGCGAGGCCGGCGAGATCCGGGGGATGTACGAGAACGAGCCGGACGTGAAGAAGGTCATCGACACCGCACGGGGCGTCGAGGGCCTGGTCCGTCAGATGGGTGTGCACGCCGCCGGCGTGATCATGTCCAGCGAGACCATCACCGAACACGTCCCCGTGTGGGTCAGGCACACCGACGGCGTCACCATCACCCAGTGGGACTACCCGAGCTGTGAGTCGCTCGGCCTGCTGAAGATGGACTTCCTGGGCCTGCGCAACCTCACGATCATGGACGACGCCGTCAAGATGGTGAAGGCCAACAAGGGGATCGACATCGATCTCCTGGCCCTGCCGCTGGACGATCCCAAGACCTTCGAACTGCTCCAGCGCGGCGACACCCTCGGCGTCTTCCAGTTCGACGGCGGCCCCATGCGGTCCCTGCTGCGGCTGATGAAGCCCGACAACTTCGAGGACATCTCCGCCGTCTCGGCCCTGTACCGGCCGGGCCCGATGGGCATGAACTCCCACACGAACTACGCCCTGCGAAAGAACGGCCAGCAGGAGATCACCCCGATCCACCCGGAGCTGGAAAAGCCGCTCGAAGAAGTGCTCGCGGTCACCCACGGCCTGATCGTCTACCAGGAGCAGGTACAGAAGGCCGCGCAGATCATCGCCGGCTACTCGCTGGGTGAGGCCGACATCCTCCGCCGCGTGATGGGCAAGAAGAAGCCCGAGGAGCTGGCCAAGAACTTCACGATCTTCCAGGCGGGCGCGCGGAAGAACGACTACAGCGACGAAGCCATCCAGGCCCTGTGGGACGTGCTGGTCCCCTTCGCCGGCTACGCCTTCAACAAGGCGCACTCCGCCGCGTACGGCCTGGTCTCGTACTGGACCGCGTACCTCAAGGCGAACCACCCCGCCGAGTACATGGCGGGCCTGCTGACCTCGGTCAAGGACGACAAGGACAAGTCCGCCGTCTATCTGAACGAGTGCCGCCGCATGGGCATCAAGGTCCTGCCGCCCAATGTGAACGAGTCGGAGTCGAACTTCGCCGCCCAGGGCGACGACGTGATCCTCTTCGGCCTGACCGCCGTCCGGAACGTCGGACAGAACGTCGTCGAGTCGATCATCAAGTGCCGCAAGGCCAAGGGGAAGTACACGTCCTTCCCCGACTTCCTCGACAAGGTCGAGGCGGTCGTCTGCAACAAGCGGACCATCGAGTCGCTCATCAAGGCCGGCGCCTTCGACGAGATGGGCCATACCCGCAAGGGCCTGGTCGCCCAGCACGAGCCCATGATCGACAACGTGGTGGCGGTCAAGCGCAAGGAGGCCGAGGGCCAGTTCGACCTCTTCGGTGGCATGGGCGACGAGGAGAGCAACGAGCCGGGCTTCGGGCTCGACGTCGAGTTCTCCGACGTCGAGTGGGAGAAGTCCTATCTGCTCGCGCAGGAGCGCGAGATGCTCGGCCTCTATGTCTCGGACCACCCGCTCTTCGGCATCGAGCATGTGCTCAGCGACAAGACGGACGCGGCGATCTCCCAGCTCACGGGCGGGGAGCACGCGGACGGGGCGGTCGTCACCATCGGCGGCATCATCTCGGGCCTGCAGCGGAAGATGACCAAGCAGGGCAACGCGTGGGCGATCGCCACCGTGGAGGACCTGGCCGGTTCCATCGAGTGCATGTTCTTCCCGGCGACGTACCAGCTGGTGTCCACCCAGCTCGTCGAGGACACGGTCGTCTTCGTCAAGGGACGGCTCGACAAGCGGGAGGACGTGCCGCGGCTCGTCGCGATGGAGCTGATGGTCCCCGACCTCTCATCGGCCGGCACCAACGCTCCCGTGGTGATCACCATTCCCACGGTGAAGGTCACCCCGCCCATGGTCAGCCGGCTCGGCGAGATCCTCGGTCACCACAAGGGCAACACAGAGGTGCGGATCAAGCTCCAGGGCGCCCGCAAGACCACCGTGCTCCGCCTCGACCGGCACCGGGTGCAGCCCGATCCCGCGCTTTTCGGCGATCTGAAGGTCCTGCTCGGCCCGTCCTGCCTGGCGGGCTGAGGCCGCGGAGGCGGAACATCGCGTGCACCGCGTGCATCGCGTGCATCGCGTGAGGGGCACGCCCGGCGCCGGGCGTGCCCCTCACGCGTATGTCCTCGGACAGCCCGTCAGTCGGCTCAGTTGTGGCCGAAGCGCTTCTGCCGGCCCTTGTGGGCCACATCGGTCGGAGTGACCTGAGTCGCCCGCTGCTCGGCCTGCGCCTCGATCGACGCGCTCTTCGCCTGCTGCGTGCCGCGCTCGGCACTCGAAGCGGCCGCCTGTTTACGGTTCTGCTTGTTCTTGGCCATGGTGCTGCCTCCGTGTGGGATCTAGGGGCCAGGGCCGCCATCAGACTCACATAACCGTTCAAACAACGCATTTCGGATTATTGCGGTGAGTAACGGACCGCTGTTACGGTGCGGCTTCACGATCCGCCACGCCGATGATCGAGTTCCGGCCGTTAACCTTCCGGCGGTCGGGCAGACTCGAAGGAAACCCGAAGCAACTTCCGTTCCCGAGGTTCCCGAAAGAGGGTGGAACACGTGGACCGCTGCGTCGTCCTGGTGGACGCCGGCTATCTGCTGGGCGCCGCCGCGAGTCTCCTCGCCGGAGAGCCGGCGCGTTCCCGCATCACCGTCGACCACACCGCCCTCATCCAGGCCCTCCGTGAGCGTGCCGAGGCCGACACGGAACGTCCGCTGCTGCGTATCTACTGGTTCGACGGCGCCCCCGACCGTGTCCCCCAGCCGGAACACCGCAGGCTCCGGGTCATGCCCAGGGTCACCGTCCGGCTCGGCGCCCTGACCCGCAGCGACGGCCGCTGGGCCCAGAAGGGCGTCGACGCCGCGATGCACGCCGAACTCACCGAACTGGCCAGAAATCGAGCCTGCTCCGATGTCGTGCTCGTCACCGGCGACGGCGATCTGCTGCCCGGACTGATGTCCGCCAAGGAACACGGCGTCGCCGTCCACCTCTGGGCCGTGCAGGCCGCCGACGGCGACTACAACCAGTCGGAGGACCTCGTCGCCGAGGCCGACGAGCGGCGCGTCCTCGACCGCGCCTGGATCACCCAGGCCGTACGGGCCAAGGAGTTCACCGGCGTCTGCGCCCCGCCGCCCGCGCCCCGCCCCGAGATCGCGGCCATCCTCTCCGCCCCGCTTCCCGAAGCGGCCCTCGCCGCGTCCGCGGAGCGCACGGAGGAAGCCCGTGCCCAGGTGGCGCAGGCACGGAACGGAACGTCCGCCCCGGCCGCCGACGGCGGCACGGAGAACGGGGTGGGCACCCCCGGCGGCCCGCACGGCAAGGGCGTCCCCACCCCCAAGGACCTCGCGGGCCTGCGTGGCCCGGCCGTCGCGGCCGACCGGCAGCCGGCCGGCGCCACCCTGCGCTGGTCCTCCGACAAGGGCTGGATCGAGCGCCCGGGCAACGGCGCGCTCGGCGAGCCCCCGGAGACCGCGTCGCTGCCCACTCTCGCGCAGCTCACCAGCGCCGAGCAGCGCTGGGCCGACCGGGAGGAGGACATCACCACGGTCGGCGGCGACCCCTTCGAGGTCGGACAGGTCTTCGCGCGGCGCTGGATGGAGCGGCTGCCCGACCCGGCGCACGTGCAGAAACTGTCCACCATGTACCCGCGCATCCCGCACCGCATCGACGGCGAACTGCTGCGGTACGCAGCCCGCTTCGGACTGCTCGCCCACAAGGACGACCAGATCGACGAGCACGACCGCTATGCGATCCGGGCCGGATTCTGGCGCGAGATCGACGTCCGTGCCGCCGCGGAACGCGCCCCCGCGGGGGAGTAGGTCCGCGGACCCCGTAGGCTCGTCCCTCGTGAGTACGGTGTGCGTGGTGCGGGATCTGGTCAAGACGTACCCCGCCGCGCGCGCCCGGCGAGGGACCCCCGCGACCCCCGAGGTGCGTGCCAACGACGGTATCGGCCTCGAAGTGCGGCGCGGCGAGATCTTCGGGCTGCTCGGTCCCAACGGCGCCGGCAAGTCCACGCTCGTCCGCCAGCTGACCGGTCTGATGCGGCCGGATTCCGGCAGCGTCGACGTGCTCGGCCACGATCTCGTACGCCACCCCGAGCGGGCGGCGCGGCTCATCGGCTACCTCGGCCAGGAATCCACCGCCCTCGACGAGCTGACCGTCGCGCTCGCCGCCGAGACCACCGGCCGGCTGCGCGGCCTCGGGGTACGGGAGGCGCGGGCCGAGCGGGACGCCGTGCTGGAGGAGCTCGGCCTGACCGGGCTGGCCGGCCGGCCCCTGAAGAAGCTCTCCGGGGGCCAGCGAAGGCTCGCGTGCTTCGCCGCCACCCTCGTCGGCGAGCGGCCGGTCCTGGTGCTGGACGAGCCCACCACCGGGATGGACCCGGTCGCCCGGCGCGCGGTCTGGGCCGCGGTGGACCGCCGCCGCGCCGAGCACGACGTGACCGTGGTGCTCGTCACCCACAACGTCATCGAGGCCGAGACCGTCCTCGACCGCGTCGCCGTGCTGGAACGCGGCAAGGTCATCGCCTGCGACACGCCTGCCGGGCTCAAGGAGCGCATCGCGGGCGAGGTCCGCGTCGAGCTGGTCTGGCGCGAGCGGGCCCCGCTCGACGTCCCCGAGGTCGCGGCGCTGCGCCTCTCCGCCCAGGAGTCCGGACGCCGCTGGGTCCTCCGCCTCGCCCCGGAAGAGGCCCGCGCGGCCGTGGCCGCGGTGACCGGCGGTGCCGCCTTCGCCGCTCTCGACGACTTCACGCTGGCCACGCCGAGCCTGGAGGACGTGTACCTGGCGCTCGGCGGCCATGCGACGAAGGGACTGGTGAAGGCGTGAGCTGTGAGCCCTCGCACGTACTGAACTCGCCCATAGTGAACTCGTCCGTAGCGATCTCGTCCGTAGCGATCTCGTACGTACCGATCTTGCACGTACCGATCTTGCACGTACCGAACTTGCACGTATGGAACAGGAGCAGCGCCAGGTGAGCATCGTGCCTGCGGAGGCCGTGTCCGCGAGTGTGCGGGAGGCGTCCGGCGCACCGCCCGGGGCAGCGGCCGCGCCGCTCGCGCCCCGGGCCCGGCTGATGCCCGCGCTCGCCGCGGTGTACCGCGCCCAGCTGTCCCGGGCACGGGTCGCCAGGATCCCGTTGCTCTTCGTCGCGACGTTCCAGTCCGTCGGGATCATGGTGCTCATGCGCGGTGTGGTCGACGGCGGGGCCGAGGCGCGCGCCGTCGTCGCCGGGTCTGCGGTCCTTGTCGTCGCGTTCGTCGCGCTCAACCTTCTTGCCCAGTACTTCGGGCAACTCAGGGCCGGCGGCGGCCTCGACCACTACGCGACGCTGCCCGTGCCGCCCGCGGCGGTCGTTCTCGGCGCGGCCGGGGCGTACGCCTCCTTCACCGTGCCCGGGACGGTGGTGACCGCGGTCATCGGCTCGGTGCTCTTCGGGCTGCCGCTGACGCATCTATGGGTGCTGGCCGCTGTGATCCCGCTCGCGGGCGCCGCTCTCGCCGGGCTCGGCGCAGCCCTCGGACTGCTCGCCCCGCGCCAGGAACTCGCCACTCTGCTGGGGCAGTTGGGCATGTCCGCAGCGCTGCTCCTGGGCGTACTGCCGGCCGGCCGGCTCCCGGAGCCGATCACGTACGCGCGCGATCTTCTGCCGTCCACGTACGGCGTCGAGGCTCTCGCCCGCAGCTTCGACGCGCAGCCGCAGTGGCCGGCCGTCGCACTGGACCTCGCCGTCTGCGCGGCCGTCGGCGTGGTCTCGCTGGCCGTCGCGACCTGGGCGTACCGGCGGGCCGCGGTCCGGTGAGGCGTCCCACGGGGACGTTTGGCACGATGTCATGGTGACCGCACCCCTGACCCCGCCTCACCAGCCGCCGTCGCACGACGCGACCCCGTACCACCCGTATCCCGTCCCGCACCCGGACGGAGAAGGGCAGGACATGAAGAAGGAGGCCCGGCAGGCCGCTGTCGTGCTGCTGGCCGTGGCGCTCGCGGGGATCGTGCTCGGCCTGCTCTGGCTGTGGCTGGCGCCGCGGGTACAGCTGATCGCGACCGACAAGGCGGTCTTCGTCGCGGACACGGAGGGCGAGGAGGCCGCGGGCGCGGACGGCACGTTCGCCCTGCTGGCGCTCGGTCTGGGCGTGCTCAGCGCCGCCGTCGTCTTCTGGTTCCACCGCCGCGGAGGCATCGCGCTGGTCGCCGCGCTCGCCGTGGGCGGCGTGCTCGGCTCGGCCCTGGGCTGGGGCATCGGCTACTGGTTCGGCCCGGCCCACGACGTCGTCGCCCATGCCCGGGCGGTCGGCCCGGGTGTCCCCTTCGACGCCCCGCTCCAGCTCCGGGCGAAGGCCGCGCTGCTGGCGTGGCCGGTCGCCGCGATGGTGGTGCACCTGGCCCTGACCGCGCTCTTCGGCCCTCGCGACCCGGAGCCGGACTGGGCGCCCCCGCTGCCCTACGACGACCGGGGCTGACGCGCGGGCCCGGCCGGTCCGGGTCGGCCCCGACCGGCCCGGCCGTGTGGTTCGGGCCAGCCGCTGCGCCGTGTCCGGGTCCGCCCCTTGCCGCTGTGTCGATGTGCGACTCGGCCGCGTGGGGGGCTGCCCCCCGACCCCCCCGCCTCAGTCGCCGGACGGGCTCCACTGGAGGGGGCCGGGCCCCGCTCCTCGCTACGCCGGCCGGCGGCCGTGGTTCGCGCGGCGCTTCCGGAGCCGCCATTTGCGTTTGCGCGTGCGCTTCGACATACGGGCGCCCCCTCGGATCGGGATGTCCTTCGGTCGTAGCCGAGGAAGGGACCGCCGTCGAGGTCCCGCGCACGCCCTGTTACGCGCGACCGATCGGCGCCAGCACCGCGCCCGTGAGTGCCGCGAGGTCCGCGGGGGACAGCTCGACCTCCAGTCCACGGCGTCCGGCCGAGACGCAGATCGTCGGGTGGGCCGAGGCCGAGGTGTCCAGGACCGTCCGCAGACGCTTGCGCTGCCCGAGCGGGGAGATCCCCCCGCGCACGTATCCGGTGGTGCGCTCGGCGGCCGCCGGGTCGGCCATCGCGGCACGCTTGCCGCCGACCGCCGCGGCCAGGGCCTTCAGATCGAGCTGTCCGGCGACCGGGACGACCGCCACCGTCAGTTCGCCGTCCACGTCCGCGACGAGGGTCTTGAAGACCCGGTCGGGAGCGACACCAAGAGCCTCCGCGGCCTCCTCCCCGTACGAGGGAGTCGCCGGGTCGTGCTCGTACGCGTGGACGGTGAACGCCGTTCCCGCGGTCGTCAACGCCACCGTCGCCGGGGTGCCGCCCTGCTGCTTCCTGGACTTCTTCGCCAAGGTCTCGGTCCTCGAACTGGTCGGTGTGCACCGCACTCGTCGAAGCGCTTCCGGTTCATCGGTGCGCTTCGGGTTCATCGGTGCGCTTCGGACTGGTCGGACGGGTCAGACCAGTTGGGGCTAGTGCCCCTCCCGGCACTAGTTGGGGCTCGTCGGAGCGCGCGTCAGGTCGACTGCGGGCAGCGACGGAAGATGCCGTATCACCGCGGTCTCGGAACGCAGCAGCTTCAGCTCCTCGCGCAGCCGGGTCGCGGTGTCCGGGGCCTGCAGCAGTCGCTGCTTCGACGGGGTGTCCAGCACGGCCGCGGCGGCCACCAGGTACGACACCACGGACGGCTCGTCCGGCAGCTCCGCGCCCGTGGACAGCGAACGCTCGCGCGCGCCCGCCAGCCGCTTCTGGTAGTTGCGGAAAGCCCGCAGCACGCCTTCGGCGAGTGCGCCGGCGCCGTCCCCCGACTCCTCCGGGATCTCTTCGAGTTCGGCCGTGAGGAAGGGGCCGCTCGCGTCGACGGAAAGCAGTTTGACCCGGCTCGTGCCGGTGGCCAGCACCTCGTAGCTGCCGTCCGCGCGTTCGCGGATCGTCGCCGCATCCGCGATGCATCCGACCCGGTGGAACGCCTGGATCGGGTCGGTGCCGAAGCCGGCGGCGGGGCCCTTCTCGGGCAGCGCGGTCTGGTCGGGCAGCCCGGGAGCGGTCGGCGCGACCTCGCGGCCGTCGCGGATGGCGACCACGGCGAAGCGGCGCGGCTCGGACTCGTCGGTCTTCAGCAGCTCGCGCATCATGGCGCGATAGCGCTCCTCGAAGACGTTCAGCGGCAGGACGAGGCCCGGGAAAAGCACCGCGTTGAGCGGGAAGAGAGGCAGGCGAGCGGTGGTCACAGCGGTTAAGCGTAATGGCCGCCGGAGGGGCTGCGTCCGGCCGCCTGCCCGTGACCCGTACGGAGCTGTCCGATCCGGCGCCCGCGGCGGATCGGTACCGAGGACGCCACCTCGATCCGGACGCCGTCGCGAGCCTCCAGGAACTGGCCCAGCGGATCGTCCGTCAGACAGTTCCACGGGAACGACGTCGCACACGGGCCGATCGTCCGGAACTGCTCCAGAGCCTCGGCCCAGCGGCCGCGTGCGATCAGCACGTACACCAGCAGATTGCGGACCTCCGCGGGCCAGGGGTCGGCCTCCCGGTAGCGCTCGGACAGCGCGATCGCCCGGTCCGCGGCGGCGTCGATGCGGTCGGCCTGTACGGAGCTGAAGGCGCCGGCCAGCAGCAGTGTGAACGCGGCCCGCACCGGCAGGGCCTGCACGAGCGAGCCGGGGAGGGAGTCCTCGGCGGCACGCTCGGCGAAGTCGAAGCACTCGCGGTGCGAGCCGTACCAGTGGGCGGAGAGGTACTGGAGCGCCGCGACATGGCAGCCGTAGTGGTGCGAGGAGCGGCGCACGGCCTGCTCCCACAGCGACTCGAAGGCGGTGTGCGTGGCGTGGGTGCCGCGCGCGTGGTCGAGTGCGACCCGCCAGGGCACGGGGTCGCGCGGATCGCCCTCGGCCGCGGCGTCGATGAGCGGGCCGACCTCGCGCAGCCGCTCGGTGCGCGCGGGCGACTCCCAGGCTCTGCGGACCGCGAGTTCGGCCTTCACGAGCAGGGCGTCGGGATCACGGGGCGAGGCCGCGAGCCACCCGGTCAGCCAGTCGTCCCGGCTGTGGGCGAACGCCGCGAGGCGCATCACATAGCGGTCCCGGTTCTCCCACTCGGCCACGTCGCGCGAAGTGGCGAGCAGCTTGGCGGCGGGCTCGTGGTCGCCGACCGCGGCCGCGACGAGTGCGGGCCCGAGCCGCTCGTCGGGGGCGTCGAGCAGTACCGCGTCGTCCGGGGGCAGCCCGTCGGCGAGCCGCGGGGTGTGCCGGACCATGCGGGCGGTGCTGATCAGAGCACGGAGCAGAGACATGGTGCGGACCATTGAAAGCCGCAGGTCGAGGGCGCGCCAGAGGGCATCTGTGAAGTTTTGGTAGCAGGTGGAATGGTTGTCCTGAGTCAGGTCAAGAAACCGCAAAGGAGCGCGTAATCGGAAGCGCGCGGGGGCGCACACCGAGCCCGCCGGGCGGTTGTCTGCCCGACCGTCGTGCGCCCCGGCCACCGGCGCGAGCGACCGGCGCGGACGGTCGCGCAAGGGACGCCGGAGCGACGGCCGTGACCGTGGTGCCGTGGGCCGCCGATACCCGTCCGGCGGGCATCCGGCGTGAACCGGCCCACCCACGGGACGCTCGCGCCCACCCCCTCGGGACGCTCGCGCGCCCACCCACGGGACGCTCGCGCCCACCCCCTCGGGACGCCCTCGCGCGCGAGGGCGTCCCGAGGGCGACCTAGGCCGTGTTTGAGAACTCCCGCCTGGCTCGCGGCGTCTGGCACGCACTCCCCCGTAGCCCTTCGGGCACGGGAGGTGCCCCCACGCCGCGTTGTCGGAGTCATCCACGTACGTCCAGTACGAGGATGATCTCCCCCAGCTACCGCTGGGAGGTGCCCCCACCGCCTTGCGATTGCACGCACCAGACGCCGCGAGCCCCGCCCTACGGGCGGACGGCGCTGGTTCTCAAACACGGCCTAGCCGCGGCGCAGCAGCCGTGACGCACCCGCCGCGACCGTCGTCGCGAGGATCCAGCCGAGCAGGATCAGTGCGGCCGCGGCCCACTGCCAGCGGCCCTCCAGGCGCCAGTAGCCGTCCTGGCCGAGATTGATCACCGGGAGGAGCAGGTCCAGGGCGAACAAGGACGGGTTCCACTCCGGGTGTTCGTCGGGCTTGATCGCCGAGGGGTCGTAGCGCGAGAACGCCACCGCGCCCGCCGCCCAGAGCACCGCCATCCACAGCGCGGCCCGGCCCGGCCGGTAGCCGTACGCCACCGTCCAGTCCTGGAGATAGCCCCAGAGCTTCGCCGCGAGCGGCAGGGTCTCGCGGCGCCGGCGCTGCTTGGCGAGCAGCACCTCGCGCGCGTCCGCGTCCTCGCCGCTGTTGCGCAGGACGGTCGCCAGCCGCTCGTACGGCTCCGGGGCGTACTCGGGGGTTGCGGCCGCGATCCACTCCAGCCGCCGGGCCAGCGGGAAGCGGCTGTACGGGACGAGGTTCTCGTACACGAAGCCGCCCATCGCCAGCCCGCCGGGACCCGGCCAGCTCGTCGACAGATCGATCAGCGTGACGATCTTCGCGCCGTTCAGCACGACACGTCCCTGCTCCGGCCGCTCCCCGTTGAAGCGCAGCTCGGGTGTGACGATCCTGCGCAGCGACAGCTCCTCGCGCCGGGCGTCCGACAGCACGAAGCGGGCCTTGTGGAAGTCGACCGCGTCGCCGAAGCGCCCGTCGTCCAGCCGTACCCCGCCATGGCATTCGAAGCGCCGCTCCTGCGCGCCGGGCGCCCGTCCGCCGACGGCGTTGGTGATGCCGAACGGGGGAGTGGTCCCCTGGTCGCCCGCCACATTCACCCACGCTCGCGTCATGTAGAGCGTGCGCTCCACCGTCAGCTGTGGAGCGTTCAGCGCGCGGCGCCCCTCCACCGCCCGCAGCCGGCTGCCGCGCAGGCTCAGCGACACGCCGACCTTCGCGCCGCGCAGGCTGACTTCGCCGTACGTGTCGATCAGTTCGGCCTGGAGGTCCTGGGCCACCGACAGTCCGTCCGCGGCGATCGCCCGGCCCCGCCGGTCCGGCCGCACCTGGATCTGGTTGATCAGCAGATCCGTGCCGATCTGCGCGTCCGTGAGCCGCATCCCGCGCTCGATCCGGCAGCGCGGCAGATGCAGATCACCCTCCGTGTGCAGCCGGGCGGCCTCCAGCCGCGGTATCGCGCAGCCGACCATGCGCAGTGTCGTGAACCGTGCCTCGGGTAACGCCAGCTCGCTCTCGAAGCGGCAGCCGGTCAGCTCGACGTACGGCCCGATCGTTCCGCCGCCGAGGGCGAGCTTCCCGGTGATGTACGCGCCGCGCAGCTTCAGCGCGCAGACCCGCCCGGGGCGCGCGGCCGGACCGCTGAGCAGCAGCATCGCGATCACATCGGCGCGCACACTGCGGTCCGGGCCCCACTCACGGCCCGAGAAGGGATCGTTCAGCAGCGGATTGCTGTCACGCAGGTCGCAGGCCCTCCCGTGCTCGAACGCGGTCCACATGGTCCGCTCTGCGGTGGTGAGATCGTCGGGCACGTCGATGCCCTGCGGCTCGGTCAATGCCGCCCCCTTGCTTCCCCGGGTTTCGTACAGCCGTTCTTCCCGCTGCGTAACGGACTGAACGCTAGTGGTCATGAACGACTTCTGAAACCAGAGGGGCGGCGCGAGAGCGCCCCAGTGAGAAGTGGTGGTCGGGAGACGTGTGGGAGTGATCTGACGCGTATCAGTCAGTGATACGAGAGACCGGCTGTCGGTGACCGTCTGCGAGAATTGACCCGTGCTGCAATCAATTTCTCTGGCTCGTATCGACCTGCGCGGCGCCGCCCTCCCTCAGGGCGGGGCCCTGCGCGATCTGCTGCCCCGTGCCGACTTCGACGTGGAAGCCGCCCTGGAGAAGGTGCGGCCGATCTGCGAGGACGTGCATCATCGCGGCACAGCGGCGCTGATCGAGTACGCGGAGAAGTTCGACGGTGTGACGCTGGAGCGGGTGCGGGTGCCCGCGAAGGCTCTCACGGAGGCGCTCGAGCAGCTGGACCCCCAGGTCAGGGCAGCACTTGAGGAGTCGATCCGGCGCGCCAGGATCGTCCACCGCGAGCAGCGCCGGCAGACGCACACCACCCAGGTCGTGCCGGGCGGCACGGTGACCGAGAAGTGGGTTCCGGTCGAGCGCGTTGGGCTGTACGCGCCGGGCGGGCGTTCCGTCTACCCCTCGTCCGTGATCATGAATGCCGTACCGGCGCAGGAGGCCGGCGTCGAGTCCATCGCGCTCGCGTCACCGCCGCAGAAGCCCCGTTTTGAAGGAGATGCAGCGGGGGGACTGCCGCACCCGACGATCCTCGCCGCCTGCGCGCTGCTCGGCGTCGACGAGGTGTACGCGGCGGGAGGCGCCCAGGCCGTCGCGATGTTCGCGTACGGGACCTCCGGACCCGACGGGTGTGCTCCGGCGAACATGGTGACCGGCCCCGGCAACGTCTGGGTCGCCGCCGCCAAGCGCTACTTCACCGGCCGGATCGGCATCGACACCGAGGCCGGCCCGACCGAGATCGCGGTCCTCGCCGACGCCACCGCCGACCCGGCCCACGTCGCCGCCGACCTGATCAGCCAGGCCGAGCACGACCCGCTGGCCGCGGCCGTCCTGGTCACCGACTCGCCCGAGCTCGCGGACGCGGTCGAGCGCGAGCTGGAGCCGCAGATCGCCGCGACCAAGCACGTCGAGGACCGGATCCTCCCGGCCCTGTCCGGCAAGCAGTCCGCGATCGTCCTGGTCGACGGCATCGAGGAGGGCCTGCGCGTCGTCGACGCGTACGGCGCCGAGCACCTGGAGATCCAGACCGCCGACGCGGCGGCCGTCGCGAACCGGGTCCGCAACGCGGGCGCGATCTTCGTCGGCCCGTGGGCGCCGGTCTCCCTCGGCGACTACTGCGCCGGCTCCAACCACGTACTGCCCACCGGCGGCTGCGCCTGCCACTCCTCCGGTCTGTCCGTCCAGTCCTTCCTGCGCGGCATCCACATCGTGGACTACACGCGCGAGGCCCTGGCCGAGGTCACCCACCACGTGGTGACGCTGGCGGAGGCGGAGGACCTCCCGGCGCACGGCGCCGCGCTGAAGGCAAGGTTCGGCTGGAAGGTACCCGAGAGCAAGTGAGCACGAAGCAAGTGGGCACGGAGCAAGTGGGCGCGGAGCAAGTGGGCGCGGAGCAAGTGGGCACGGACCACGTGAGCACCGGCGACGTCGGCATCGACGATCTCCCCATCAGGGACGAGCTGCGCGGCAAGTCCCCCTATGGCGCGCCCCAGCTCGACGTCCCCGTACAGCTGAACACCAACGAGAACCCGTACCCGTTGCCCGAACCGCTGGTGGCGCGGATCGCCGAGCGGGTGCGGGAGGCCGCGCGCGGCCTCAACCGCTACCCCGACCGGGACGCGGTCGAGCTGCGTACCGAGCTCGCGAAGTACCTGACCCGCACCGGCAAGCACCCCATCGCCGTCGAGAACGTCTGGGCGGCCAACGGTTCCAACGAGGTCATCCAGCAGCTGCTGCAGACCTTCGGCGGGCCCGGCCGTACCGCCATCGGCTTCGAGCCCTCGTACTCGATGCACGGACTGATCTCCCGCGGCACCGGCACCGGCTGGATCTCCGGTCCGCGGCGTGACGACTTCACCCTGGACGCCGACGCCGCCGCTCAGGCCATCGCCGAGCACCGGCCCGACGTCGTCTTCATCACCTCGCCCAACAACCCCACCGGCACCGCCGTCGACGCCGAGACGGTCCTCGCGCTCTACGAGGCCGCGCAGGAGGCCAAGCCGTCGCTGGTGGTGGTCGACGAGGCGTACGTCGAATTCAGCCACCGCCCCTCCCTGCTGCCGCTGATCGAGGGCCGGCCGAACCTCGTCGTGTCGCGGACCATGTCGAAGGCCTTCGGCGCCGCCGGCCTGCGCCTGGGCTATCTCGCCGCGCACCGAGCCGTCGTGGACGCCGTCCAGCTCGTACGGCTGCCGTACCACCTCTCCGCCGTCACCCAGGCCACGGCCCTCGCCGCCCTGGAGCACACCGATACGCTGCTGAAGTACGTCGAGCAGCTCAAGGAGGAGCGGGACCGGCTGGTCACCGAGCTGCGCGCCATCGGTTACGACGTGACCGAGTCCGACGCCAACTTCGTCCAGTTCGGGCGGTTCGACGGCGAGGGCGGCGCCCACGCCATGTGGCAGAAGATCCTCGACCGGGGCGTCCTGGTCCGCGACAACGGCGTACCGGGCCGGCTGCGGGTCACCGCCGGCACCCCCGAAGAGAACGACGCGTTCCTCGATGCGGTTCGCGCACTGAAGAAGGAGCAGAGCTCATGAGCCGCGTAGGACGGGTCGAGCGCACCACCAAGGAGACGTCCGTCGTCGTCGAGATCAACCTCGACGGCACCGGAAAGGTCGATGTGTCGACCGGGGTCGGCTTCTACGACCACATGCTCGACCAGCTCGGCCGCCACGGTCTGTTCGACCTCACGGTCAAGACCGACGGCGATCTGCACATCGACAGCCACCACACCATAGAGGACACCGCCCTCGCGCTCGGCGCCGCCTTCAAGCAGGCCCTGGGCGACAAGGTGGGCATCTATCGGTTCGGCAACTGCACCGTCCCGCTGGACGAGTCGCTCGCCCAGGTGACCGTGGACCTCTCCGGCCGCCCGTACCTCGTGCACACCGAGCCGGAGAACATGGCGCCGATGATCGGCGCGTACGACACGACGATGACCCGGCACATCCTGGAGTCCTTCGTCGCCCAGGCGCAGATCGCTCTGCACGTCCACGTCCCGTACGGGCGCAACGCACACCACATCGTGGAGTGCCAGTTCAAGGCGCTGGCGCGAGCCCTGCGCTATGCCTCGGAGCGCGACCCGCGCGCCGCCGGAATTCTTCCCTCCACGAAGGGCGCCCTGTAGCCGTGACCGGTCTGTCCACGATTCTGATCGTCCTCGGGCTCTTCCTGCTCGGCGGCGTGTACTCCTTCGCCAAGCAGCAGATGCCCAAGGGTCTGATCGTGCTGCTCTCCGTCGGCGCCGGCATGTGCCTCGTCGCGGGCGTCCTGCGACTGGACGTGTGGTCATGAGCGAGCGGAAGAAGGTCGTCGTCTTCGACTACGGCTTCGGCAACGTCCGCTCCGCCGAGCGCGCCCTCGCCCGCGTCGGCGCCGATGTCGAGATCACCCGTGACTTCGACAAGGCCATGAACGCCGACGGACTGCTCGTCCCCGGCGTCGGCGCCTTCTCCGCCTGCATGACCGGACTCCAGGAGGCCCGCGGGCACTGGGTCATCGACCGCAGGCTCTCCGGCGGCCGGCCCGTCATGGGTATCTGCGTCGGCATGCAGATCCTCTTCGAGCGCGGCATCGAGCACGGCGTGGAGACCGAAGGCCTGGACGAGTGGCCCGGCGTCGTCGGGCCGTTGAAGGCCCCGGTCGTCCCCCACATGGGCTGGAACACCGTCAAGGCCCCCGAGGACTCCGAGCTGTTCGCCGGACTCGACGCCGACGCCCGCTTCTACTTCGTGCACTCGTACGCCGTGCACGAATGGGGCCTGGAGATCACCAACCCGGCCATGCGCGCCCCGAAGGTCACCTGGGCGACACACGGCGAGCCCTTCGTCGCGGCCGTCGAGAACGGCGCCCTGTGGGCCACCCAGTTCCACCCCGAGAAGTCCGGCGACGCCGGCGCCCAGCTCCTCACCAACTGGATCGAGACACTCTGATCATGGCTCAGAAGCTTGAACTCCTCCCCGCTGTCGACGTCCGCGACGGCCAGGCCGTCCGCCTCGTGCACGGCGAGTCCGGTACGGAGACCTCCTACGGGTCCCCGCTGGAGGCGGCCCTCACCTGGCAGCGGGCGGGCGCCGAGTGGCTGCATCTGGTCGACCTGGACGCGGCCTTCGGCACCGGCGACAACCGGAAGCTGATCGCCGAGGTGGCCGGCGCCATGGACCTCAAGGTCGAGCTGTCCGGCGGCATCCGCGACGACGCCTCGCTGGCCGCCGCCCTCGCCACCGGCTGCACCCGGGTCAACCTCGGCACCGCCGCGCTGGAGACCCCCGAGTGGGTCGCCAAGGTCATCGCCGAGCACGGCGACAAGATCGCGGTCGGTCTCGACGTACGCGGCACGACCCTGCGTGGCCGCGGCTGGACCCGCGACGGCGGAGACCTCTACGAGACCCTGGCACGCCTCGACTCCGAAGGCTGCGCGCGGTACGTCGTCACCGACATCGCCAAGGACGGCACCCTCCAGGGCCCCAACCTGGAGCTGCTGCGCAATGTCTGCGCCGCCACCGACAAGCCGGTCGTCGCCTCGGGCGGCGTCTCGTCGCTCGACGACCTGCGCGCGATCGCCGGGCTGGTCCCCCAGGGCGTGGAGGGCGCGATCGTCGGCAAGGCGCTCTACGCCAAGGCGTTCACCCTGGAAGAGGCGATCGCGGCGGTGTCACGATGAGCGGTGCCGTCCGCCGCGTCGCCGGCAGCAGCCCCTGGGAGGAGGCCCTCGGCTACTCCCGCGCGGTCGAGCTGCCGAACGGCATGGTGCTGGTCTCCGGCTGTACGTCGGTGATCGACGGCGCGATCGTCGACGGCGGCCCGTACGACCAGGCGGTCAACTCCTTCAACGTCGCCCTCGACGCGCTGAAGGAACTCGGGCTCGGCGCCGGGGACGTGGTCCGCACCCGGATGTACATCACGCACGCCCGGGACGTCGAAGAGGTCGGCCGCGCCCACAAGGAGCTGTTCGACGCCGTCCGCCCGGCAGCCTCGATGATCATCGTCTCCGGCTTCGTCGACCCGCGACTGGTCGTGGAGGTCGAGGTCGAGGCGGTCCGGCCCGCCGGAGAATCCGCCGGAGAGAACGGAGCTTCGGAGTCATGACGCTCGCTGTCCGAGTCATCCCCTGCCTGGACGTCGACAACGGCCGGGTGGTCAAGGGAGTCAACTTCCAGAACCTGCGGGACGCCGGCGACCCGGTCGAGATGGCCAAGCTGTACGACGCCGAGGGCGCCGACGAGCTGACCTTCCTCGACATCACGGCGTCGTCCGGCAACCGCGAGACGACGTACGACGTGGTGCGCCGCACCGCCGAGCAGGTCTTCATCCCGCTCACGGTGGGCGGCGGTGTCCGCTCGGCGGACGACGTCGACAAGCTGCTGCGCGCCGGGGCGGACAAGGTCGGCGTCAACACGGCGGCCATCGCCCGGCCCGAGCTGATCCGCGAGATCGCCGAGCGCTTCGGCCGCCAGGTGCTGGTGCTCTCCGTGGACGCCCGCCGCACCCCGGAAGGCACCACCACGCCGTCCGGCTACGAGGTGACCACGCACGGCGGCCGCCGCGGCACCGGCATCGACGCCGTCGAATGGGCCCACCGGGCCGCCGAGCTGGGCGCGGGCGAGATCCTGCTCAACTCGATGGACGCGGACGGCACGAAGGACGGCTACGACACCGAGATGATCGCGGCCGTCCGCAAGCACGTCACGGTCCCGGTGATCGCCTCCGGCGGCGCGGGCAAGCTCGCCGACTTCCCGCCGGCCGTCGCGGCCGGCGCGGACGCGGTGCTCGCCGCCTCCGTCTTCCACTTCGGCGACCTGCGGATCGGCCAGGTCAAGGAGACGCTGCGCGAGGCGGGGCATCCCGTCAGGTAGCTTCGCCGCGTCCACCCTTCGGGCACACCGCCCGAAGGGCGGACGCGAGCCCGGGTCCGCAGGCGCCTCACGGCGATCGCGCGCATAGTGCGGGTATGAGACCCACCAGGTCGGCGGCGTTGCTCGCCGTCGCGACACTCATCGCCGCGAGCACCCAGGCCACGGCCGTCGCCGCGGCCGCCCCGGGCGGGAGCGACGGCTCCTGCGTCAGCTCCCCGCCGCCCCGGGGCGGACCGGCCCGCCAGGTCCTGCGCATCGCCCAGCAGGCCAAGAGCGAACTGAAGCTCAATTCGGTGGTGCTGCGTGTCTCCAAGGGCGGCAAGGAAGTCTTCACGACCGCTCTGGGCGAGTCGATGACAGGCGTACCGGCCCGGCCGGACATGCACTTCCGCGCCGGATCGATGGCGATCGTCTACATGGGCGCGGTCCTGCTGCAACTGGTCGACGAGAAGAAGGCCGGACTCGACGACCCCGTCTCCCGATGGCTGCCCGACGCGCCGCACGCCGACCGGATCACCCTGCGCATGCTCGGCGACTCCACCTCGGGGCTCCATGACTACGTCACCGACCCGAAGTTCATCGCCGCGGTGGAGGCGGCGCCGTTCCGCCAGTGGACGCCCGAGGAGCTGGTGGGCTACTCGGCCGGCCACCCCCTCTGGTACGAGCCGGGCAAGAGCTGGAACTACTCCCACGCCAACTTCGTGCTCCTCGGCGCCGCCCTGGAGAAGATCACCGGAACCCCGCTCGACGTGCTGCTGAAACAGCGCGTCATGGATCCCCTGGGGCTGCGCGACACACGTAACAGCTTCACCCCCGAGATCCCGCAGCCCGTGCTGCACGCCTTCACCTCGGAACGGGGGCGCTACGAGGAATCCACCTTCTGGAACCCCTCGTGGACCACCGCCCCCGGCGCGGTCCTGACCACCCACGTCTGCGACCTGGCCCGCTCGGCGGAGGCCATCGGGTCGGGCGAGCTGCTCTCCGAGGCCGGGTTCAGGACGCAGCTCGACCCCGGCACGGTCGGACTCGGCGGCGCAACGAAGACCTGCCCCGCGACGGTCTGCCTGGTCAACACCGAGGCCACGCACTTCGGCCTCGGCGCGCTCGTGATCAACGACTGGATCATGACGAACCCGTCGTTCTCCGGATACGCCGCCGTCCAGGCCTATCTGCCCGCCGAAGAGCTGGCCATCGCGGTCGCCACGACCAAGGGCGCGAAAACCCCGGAGGGCAACACGGCGGAGACCATCACGAACCGGATCGCCGCGGCCCTCGCCCCCGGCCACCCGACCCCATCGGTCCCGGCGGCCCCTCCGGCGTCCCCGAGTCGCTGACAAGGGTCGTGATCAATACACCCAGGGCGCCGGCCGGACCCCTGCCGCATGTCCGATGTGGCCTACAGCACGGCCGGGAGGGGCTTGACGCTCATTGACTCGGAAGTAACCATTCCGCTTACCGTTCGGCATTGTCGAACCATGATCGGCACGCCGCCAGGGAAAGGTTCCACTTCCATGCGCCTGAGATTCCCCCGCCGGATTCTGGCCGCTGCCACCACCGCAGCGGCCCTCGCCTTCGCGGGCACCGCCGCTCCGGCCCATGCCGAGGTGACCGACCTCCCGCCGGCCGGGGCCAACGACTGGTCCTGCAAGCCCGACCCGGCGCACCCCCAGCCCGTGGTCCTGGTCAACGGCACCTTCAAGACCATGGCCGAGAACTGGGCCACGCTCTCGCCGCAGCTCGCACAGGCGGGCTACTGCGTGTTCGCCTTCAACTACGGCACTGCCGCCACCGAGCCGATCGCCGACTCGGCGGCCGAGCTCCGCGACTTCGTCGGTGCCGTACTCGGTGCCACCGGAGCCGGCAAAGTGGACCTCGTCGGCCACAGCCAGGGCGGCATGATGCCCCGCTACTACGTCAAGTTCCTCGGCGGCGCGACCAAGGTGGACGACCTGGTCGGCATCGTGCCGTCCAACCACGGCACCTCGAACCCGCTGGCCCTCGCCGCCGGGGCCACCGTCTGCCCATCGTGCGTCGACCAGACCGCCGGCTCCGATCTTCTCCAGGAGCTCAACGCCGACCCCGAAGCCCCGGCCGGTCCCCACTACACGCAGATCGCCACGAGGTACGACGAGGTCGTGATCCCGTACACGAGCTCATTCCTGACGGGACGTGCCACCCAGGTGACCAACGTTCTGCTCCAGGACACGTGCCCGCTCTGCGTGACCGAGCACGACCAGGCCCCCAAGGACCGGATCGTCGCGCAGTGGGTGGCCAACGCCCTCGCACGCAAGGGTCCCGCCGACCCGGGCTTCCAGCCGGACTGCGTGTGACCGAGCCGGCGGCACGACCGGCTCCCTGAGCTCCCCCGAGGGCCGCTCTCAGGTCCCACCCATCCCCAGCTGGGCCCTTCCCACCCGGTCGACCGCTTCCTTGTCACCCTCCAGCTCCACCTTGGCCGCGTCCTGCCGGCCGAAGACGAACATCGTCAGCTCACCCGGCTCCCCGGTCACCGTCACGACCGGGGTGCCGCGGTGCGCCACCGCCGTCTGCCCGTCCGGGCGGCGCAGCACCACACCCACCGGCGACTTGCGGCCCAGCACCCGGGCCGACTTCTCCAGCCTGGACCAGAGCGAGTCCGCGAAGACCGGGTCCAGCTCCCGGGGCGTCCAGTCCGGCTGCGCCCGGCGCACATCCTCGGCGTGCACATAGAACTCGACCGTGTTCGCCCCCTCGTCCACCGGCTTGATCGTGTACGGCGACAACTTCGGCGGGCCGGTACGGATCAGCTGGATCAGCTCCTCGTACGGCTTCGCCGCGAACTCGGCCTGTACCCGGTCGAGCCGGCTCTTCAGAAGACTCAGCAGAATTCCCGCGGCCGCGTCCGGGCGGCGCTCACGCACCACCACATGGGCCGCCAGATCCCGGGTGGTCCAGCCCTCGCACAGGGTCGGAGCATCAGGGCCCGCCGCCTCCAGAAGATCGGCGAGCAGAAGTCGTTCACGCTTGGCATGTGTCGACATGCCGGTCAGCCTACGACCGCCGCGCCGCGTCCGCCCAGTGGACGCATCGCCGTTCCCGTCCCGCGGGCGCGGCACAATGACCTCATGACAGGCACGCCCGGTACGCCCAGCGCACTCGACCCCGCCATCGCCGCCCGCCTCAAGCGCAGCGCCGACGGCCTGGTCCCGGCCATCGCCCAGCAGTACGACACCGGCGAGGTCCTGATGCTCGGCTGGATGGACGACGAGGCACTGCACCGCACGCTCACCACCGGCCGCGCCACCTACTGGTCCCGCAGCCGCCAGGAGTACTGGGTCAAGGGCGACACCTCGGGCCATGTCCAGCACGTCAAGTCGGTCGCCCTCGACTGCGACGCCGACACCGTCCTCGTCCAGGTCGACCAGATCGGCGCCGCCTGCCACACCGGCGCCCGCACCTGCTTCGACGCCGACGTGCTCAGCCCGGGCCAGTAGGGTCGGACGCCATGGACCTCGAGACCTTCCGCAAGCTGGCGGCCGACCGCCGCGTCATCCCCGTCAGCCGCCGTCTCCTCGCGGACGGCGACACCCCGGTCGGCCTCTACCGCAAGCTCGCGGCGGAGCGGCCCGGCACCTTCCTCCTCGAATCCGCCGAGAACGGCCGCTCCTGGTCCCGCTACTCCTTCATCGGCGTCCGGTCGGCCGCCACCCTCACCGTTCGCGACGGACAGGCCCACTGGCTCGGCACCCCGCCCGTCGGCGTCCCCACGGACGGCGACCCGCTGAAGGCGCTGCGCGCCACCGTCGAGGCCCTGCACACCCCCCGCGACCTCGCTGCGCTGCTCGGTGGCGGCATGCCGCCCTTCACCGGCGGCATGGTCGGCTACCTCGGCTACGACATCGTCCGCCGGCTGGAGAAGATCGGCGAGCACGGCCGGGACGACCTGAAGCTGCCCGAGCTGACCATGCTGCTCACCTCGGACCTCGCCGTCCTCGACCACTGGGACGGCTCCGTCCTGCTGATCGCCAACGCGATCAACCACAACGACCTCGACACGGGCGTCGACGAGGCGTACGCGGACGCGGTGGCCCGTCTCGACGCCATGGAGGCCGATCTGGCCCGGCCCGTCGACTACCAGCCGCACGCTCTGCCGCCGTCCGAGCTGCCCCCGTACACCGGGCCCATGTGGAGCGGCGAGCAGTTCCAGGAGGCCGTCGACGACATCAAGGAGCGCATCCGCGCGGGCGAGGCCTTCCAGGTCGTGCCCTCGCAGCGCTTCCAGACCCCGTGCGCGGCGAGCGCCCTCGACGTCTACCGGGTCCTGCGGGCCACCAACCCGAGCCCGTACATGTACCTGCTGCGCTTCCCCCACGAGGACGGCGGCTTCGACGTCGTCGGCTCCAGCCCCGAGGCGCTGGTCAAGGTCGAGGACGGGCGCGCCATGGTGCACCCGATCGCCGGCACCCGCCCGCGCGGCGCCACCCCGCAGGAGGACAACGACCTCGCCGAGGAACTGCTGGCGGACCCCAAGGAGCGTGCCGAGCACCTCATGCTCGTCGACCTCGGCCGCAACGACCTGGGACGGGTCTGCGAGCCCGGCTCGGTCGAGGTGGTCGACTTCATGTCGATCGAGCGGTACTCGCACGTCATGCACATCGTCTCGACCGTGACCGGCACGGTCGCCGAGGGCCGTACCGCCTTCGACGTACTGACCGCGTGCTTCCCCGCGGGGACGCTGTCCGGGGCCCCCAAGCCCCGCGCCATGCAGATCATCGAGGAGCTGGAGCCCTCGCGGCGAGGACTGTACGGCGGCTGCGTCGGCTATCTCGACTTCGCCGGCGACTCCGACACCGCGATCGCCATCCGTACCGCCCTGCTGCGTGACGGCACCGCGTATGTGCAGGCCGGCGCGGGCATCGTCGCCGACTCCGACCCGGTCGGCGAGGACACCGAATGCCGCAACAAGGCGGCCGCGGTGCTGCGCGCCGTGCACACGGCCAACCGGCTGAACGGCAACGGAACACGTAAGGGATAGTGGGGTACGTGAGCGCTGCATCCGTATCCCAGCCCAGTACCGAGACCGCACCCTCCGCCGCGGCTGCCGGCAACGGCCGGCGCAGCCTCGCCGCGGCCCTGTTCCTCGGCGCCGTCGGCGCCGCCATGGTGCTGCTCGCCTCGGGGCAGACCTGGGCCGAGGGCACGGCCGCGGCCGGCGGCGGCAGCGTGCCCCTCGACGCCGACGGCCGCCATGTCACCGGCGTCCCCGCCGCCCTCGCCGTCGTCGGTCTCGCCGCCCTCGTCGCCGTCTTCGCGGTCCGCCGCGCGGGCCGGATGGTGGTCTCCGCGCTGCTCGCCCTGAGCGGCGCGGGCGCGGCTCTCTCCGCCTTCCTCGGTGCCTCCGACAGTGCGGCCCTCGACGAGCAGGCCCGGCGGACGACGGGCGACTCGGCCGCCACGATCGACACCCTCACGCACACCGCCTGGCCCTATGTGACGGCCGCCGCAGGGCTCTTGATCCTGCTCGCCGGACTGCTCGCCCTGCGGTACGGGACGACCTGGCCCGCGATGTCCGGCCGCTACGAACGGGAGGGCGGGGGCCCTCGCAAGGCCCGCCCGGTGGCCGATCCGGACCGGCCCGAGGAGCTGTGGAAGGCCCTCGACCGCGGCGAGGACCCCACTCGCGATCAGTGACGACCCCCACGTCCCGGCACCCTCAGGCGTACGGGACAATGGGGGCAGGAGCCTCCGGCTCACCCCACAGCGCAACACCAACGAGGAGCAACTCATGGCGGGCAGCAGCCACGGACACACCCCGGCCGCCTGGACCGGCGTCACCATCAGCTTCATCGGCTTCTGCATCGCGGGAGTCTTCATGGTGGCGGCCAACCCGCTCGGCTTCTGGGCCGGAATGGCCGTGACCCTGCTCGGTGGCGTCGTCGGCGCCGCGATGAAGGCCGCCGGTCTCGGCATGCCGGAGCAGAAGCCCATCCGGGTCCAGGCCCCCGCCCAGGCCGCGCAGCCCGTCCCGGCCGAGGCCGCGGCGGCCTCCTGACCCCGTAGGGCCTGTCCGGCGGATGGTGCTGGGCTCGCGGATCCAGCCTGATCCGCCGGACAGGCACTGGACGCTCCGAACGAGGCGCGGCCCGGCGAGCCCGGGCTGCGCCTCTCGGCATGACCGGGGGACAATCGCGACGTGGATGCCATGTCTGCCGCCACCCCTGCCCAGGGGCCGTCCCGGGCACCAGGGCCCGCACCCGCGCCGCTTGCGCGCAGGCTCGGCCCGCCACTGGCCGCCCTGGCCGGTGTCGCCGCGGCCTTCGCCTATGTCGGCGCTGTCGACCCGAACGAACCGGGCCACTACCCCGTCTGCCCGCTGCTGCGGTTCACCGGGATCTACTGCCCGGGCTGCGGCGGGCTGCGCAGCGCCCACGCCTTCATCCACGGCGATCTCGGCGCTGCCTTCGGCTCCAACGCCCTCGCGGTCCTCGGGTACGGAGTCTTCGCCGTCCTGTGGACCGTCTGGCTGGTCCGCGCGGCCAGAGCCCTGCCGGTGCGGATCGGCTTCGGGGCCTCCTGGTGGTGGGCGCTCGGCGGGGTTCTGGTGGTCTTCACCGTCGTACGGAACCTGCCCTTCGGCTCGGTGCTCGCGCCATGACGCCCCCGGCGAAGTTCCAGGTAGTGGGACCGCCGTCAACCGGATGCGGGCCCTTCGCCCTCCTCCGGATACCATCGAGACAGCTGTCAGTGATCCACGATCAACCACCCGGAAGGGGGCCGCTCGCGTGAGTGTGCTCGACGAGATCATCGAAGGCGTGCGCGCCGACCTCGCAGAGCGGCAGGCGCGGGTCAGCCTCGACGAGCTCAAGGAGCGTGCCGCCAAGGCGCCCCAGGCCAAGGACGGCGTGGCCGCGCTGCGCGGAGACGGCGTCAAGGTCATCTGCGAGGTGAAGCGCTCCAGCCCCTCCAAGGGAGCGCTCGCCGCGATCGCCGACCCGGCGGGACTCGCCGCCGACTACGAGGCAGGCGGCGCTGCCGTCATCTCCGTCCTCACCGAGCAGCGCCGCTTCGGCGGCTCGCTCGCGGACCTGGAAGCCGTGCGGGCCCGGGTGGACATCCCGGTGCTCCGCAAGGACTTCATCGTCACGTCCTACCAGCTGTGGGAGGCCCGGGCGTACGGCGCGGACCTCGCCCTGCTGATCGTCGCCGCCCTCGACCAGGAGGCTCTGGTCTCGCTGATCGAGCGCGCCGAGTCGATCGGCCTCACCCCGCTCGTCGAGGTCCATGACGAGGAGGAGGTCGAGCGGGCCGTGGACGCCGGTGCCAAGATCATCGGTGTCAACGCGCGCGACCTCAAGACCCTCAAGGTCGACCGTTCCACCTTCGAACGCGTCGCCCCCGAGATCCCCGCGGGCATCGTCAAGATCGCCGAGTCCGGCGTCCGCGGCCCGCACGACCTGATCGCGTACGCCAACGCCGGCGCCGACGCGGTCCTGGTCGGCGAGTCCCTGGTCACCGGCCGCGACCCGAAGGCCGCAGTCGCCGATCTGGTCGCCGCCGGCGCCCACCCGGCCCTGCGGCACGGGAGGGACTGACCCTCCCATGACCGCCGTCGTCCGCCGCATACCGTCCGCCCACCGGCCGAGCGTCCGTCGCCCGGCCGGTGCGGCTGCGACGGCATGCGTGCCGCACGCGCCGCTGGCGCGCGGCTGCCGCCCGCGCGGCTGCCGTGCGCCGGCCCGGCGGGTGCACGGACGCCGCGTCCGGTACGTCATCGGGGACGAACCCGGCCAGGTCAACGGCATGCGATGGCGTCGCTGAGCGAACAGCTCAGCGATCCGAACGTCATCACATTCATTTCTCTTCGGCTTTCACGCCCACGAGGAGTTCTGGCATGCCCAGCGATTACTTCATTCCCGACCCCGAAGGCCAAGTGCCGAACGCGGCCGGCTACTTCGGCGACTTCGGCGGCAAGTTCATCCCCGAGGCGCTCGTCGCCGCGGTCGACGAGGTGGCTGTCGAGTACGACAAGGCCAAGTCCGACCCCGCCTTCGCCGCCGAGCTCGACGCGCTGCTCGTCCACTACACCGGCCGGCCCAGCGCCCTCACCGAGGTGCCCCGGTTCGCCGAACACGCCGGCGGCGCGCGGGTCTTCCTCAAGCGCGAGGACCTCAACCACACCGGCTCCCACAAGATCAACAATGTGCTGGGCCAGGCCCTGCTCACCAGGCGCATGGGCAAGACCCGCGTCATCGCCGAGACCGGCGCCGGCCAGCACGGCGTCGCCACCGCCACTGCCTGCGCGCTCTTCGGCCTCGACTGCACCATCTACATGGGCGAGATCGACACCCAGCGCCAGGCGCTGAACGTCGCCCGGATGCGCATGCTCGGCGCCGAGGTCGTCCCGGTGAAGTCCGGCAGTCGCACTCTGAAGGACGCCATCAACGAGGCATTCCGCGACTGGGTCGCCAATGTCGACCACACGCACTACCTCTTCGGTACGGTCGCGGGCCCGCACCCCTTCCCGGCCATGGTCCGCGACTTCCACCGGGTCATCGGCGTCGAGGCCCGCCGCCAGATCCTGGAGCGCGCGGGCCGTCTCCCGGACGCGGCCGTGGCGTGTGTCGGCGGCGGATCCAACGCCATCGGTCTGTTCCACGCGTTCATCCCCGACTCCGGCGTACGGCTGGTGGGCTGCGAGCCCGCGGGCCACGGCGTCGAGACCGGCGAGCACGCGGCCACGCTGACCGCCGGCGAGCCGGGCATCCTGCACGGCTCGCGCTCGTACGTCCTCCAGGACGACGAGGGCCAGATCACCGAGCCGTACTCGATCTCGGCCGGGCTCGACTACCCGGGCATCGGCCCGGAGCACTCGTATCTGAAGGACAGCGGGCGTGGCGAGTACCGGGCCGTGACCGACGACGCCGCGATGCAGGCGCTGCGGCTGCTGTCCCGTACGGAGGGCATCATTCCGGCGATCGAGTCCGCGCACGCGCTGGCGGGTGCGCTGGAGATCGGCAAGGAGCTGGGCAAGGACGGACTGATCCTGGTCAATCTGTCCGGCCGCGGCGACAAGGACATGGACACGGCTGCCCGCTACTTCGGGCTGTACGACGAGAACGGCACCGCCGCGACGGACGCGGTCGTCGAGGCGGACGCGGCGGGCGAGGTCGCGGAGATCGAGGGGGACGCCAAGTGAGCGGGAACATTCAGCTGCTGAGCGACACCCTGGCAGCCGCCAAGTCCGAGAACCGGTCCGCGCTCATCGCGTACCTCCCGGCCGGCTTCCCGACCGTCGACGGCGGGATCGAGGCGGTCAAGGCAGTGTTCGACGGCGGCGCGGACGTCGTGGAGGTGGGCCTGCCGCACTCCGACCCCGTCCTGGACGGACCGGTCATCCAGACCGCCGACGACATCGCACTGCGCGGCGGCGTCAGGATCGCCGACGTGATGCGTACAGTCCGCGAGGCACACGCGGCCACGGGCAAGCCGGTGCTCGTGATGACGTACTGGAACCCGATCGACCGCTATGGCATCGCGCGCTTCACCGCCGAGCTCGCCGAGGCGGGCGGCGCGGGCTGCATCCTGCCCGACCTGCCGGTCGAGGAGTCCGCCGTATGGCGCGAGCACGCCGAGAAGCACGGGCTCGCCACGGTCTTCGTGGTCGCACCGAGCAGCAAGGACGAGCGGCTCGCCACGATCACGGCGGCGGGCTCCGGCTTCGTCTACGCGGCCTCGCTGATGGGTGTCACGGGCACTCGTGAGTCGGTCGGCGAGCAGGCCCAGGATCTGGTCCGGCGCACCCGTGCCACTACGGACCTGCCCATCTGCGTGGGCCTGGGCGTCTCCAACGCCGACCAGGCCACGGAGGTCGCCGGCTTCGCCGACGGCGTCATCGTCGGCTCGGCCTTCGTCAAGCGGCTGCTCGACGCGGACGACCACGCGGCCGGGATCGCGGCGGTACGGGCGCTGGCGGGCGAACTCGCCGAGGGCGTACGCAAGCGCTGACGGATCGGCTGACGGACCCGTTGAGGGATCACGCTCACGGATCGGGCTCGAGGGTTCACCCCGACCGATCCGGCTGACCCGATCCGACTGACGGATCCGGTCATATCGGGTCACCCGTCCGGGTGGACCTCGGACCGGGGAGGCGCATACGTGCCTCCCCGGTTCGTTGCTGTGGGCGTGAGCGAGAAGAACCAAGACGGAAAGCGGGCCGCGCGAGAGCGGCTCCTGCAGGATCGTGAGCTGCAGAGGGCGCGCGAGAAGCGACGGCGCCTGTTGATCGTGTCCGCGGCGGTGGTGGGCGTGCTCGGCCTGGCCGCGGTGGTCGGCGTGATCGCGGCGAACACCGGAGGCAAGGGCGAAACCCCCACCTCCACCGCCGGCCCGGTCACCGCTCCCAGCGGAGCCCAGGGCGCGGGGGCGCTCGCGATCCCGGCGGGCGCGAGCGACGCACCGTCCACGCTCACGGTCTGGGAGGACTTCCGCTGCCCTGCCTGCGCCCAGTTCGAGAACGTGATGAGGGACACGATCCACGAGCTGACGGACTCCGGCCAGCTGAAGGTCGAGTACCACCTCGCCACGATCATCGACAGCGGCGTGGGAGGCAGCGGCTCGCAGCGTGCGGCGAACGCGGCGGCGTGCGCGCAGGACGCTGGGAAGTTCGTCCCGTACCACGACGTGCTGTACCAGAACCAGCCCCCGGAGACGGACGACGCCTTCGCGCAGAACAGCAGACTGATCGAGCTGGCGGGCAAGGTTCCCGGCCTCGACACGCCCGGGTTCCGCAGCTGTGTGGAGAAGGGCAAATACGACAGCTGGGTCGACAAGTCCAACGAGGCATTCCGCAGCGGCGGATTCAAGGGCACGCCGACGGTGCTGCTGAACGGGCAGTCGGCCTTTCCGCAGAAGGGCAGTGAGCCGCTCTCCCCGGCGAACCTGAAGAAGTGGGTCGCCGAGGCGAACGCGGGACTGAAGCCGGGGACGCCACAGCCGAGCCCCGCGGGTTCCTGACGGACGGACCGGTTCAGGGGCGCCCGGCCGGCGGATCCACGGCGGCCTCCCGGGGCGCCGCAGCGGCGTCGGCGCGCGGCTCCGAGCGGCGCGCCGACGTGTCCCCCGGGCGGCGTCCGGTGCCGGCGCTCGGTGTCGGCCGGATGACGCGGCTCGTTACCCAGACGTTGCCCGGTCGGTTGCCGTGGTGCGGGCCCGGCAAGGTAGCGTCGGGTCTGCCATGGACCTTGCCTACATTCCCAGCCCGTCGACCGGTGTGCTCCACCTCGGACCGCTCCCGCTGCGCGGCTACGCCTTCTGCATCATCATCGGTGTCTTCGTAGCCGTCTGGTACGGCAACAAGCGCTGGATCGCCCGCGGCGGCAAAGCCGGCACGGTGGCCGACATCGCCGTCTGGGCGGTTCCGTTCGGCCTCGTCGGCGGCCGTCTGTACCACGTGATCACCGACTACCAGCTGTACTTCAGCGAGGGTGAGAACTGGGTCGACGCGTTCAAGATCTGGCAGGGCGGCCTCGGCATCTGGGGCGCGATCGCGCTCGGCGCGGTCGGCGCCTGGATCGGCTGCCGCCGCCGCGGCATCCCGCTCCCCGCGTACGCCGACGCCATCGCTCCCGGAATCGCCTTCGCGCAGGCGATCGGCCGCTGGGGCAACTGGTTCAACCAGGAGCTGTACGGGAGACCGACCGACCTGCCGTGGGCCCTCAAGATCACCGAGGGCACGAACCGCGAGGCGGGCCTGTACCACCCGACGTTCCTGTACGAGTCGCTGTGGTGCATCGGCGTCGCGCTGCTGGTCATCTGGGCCGACCGGCGCTTCCGGCTCGGCCACGGGCGGGCGTTCGCGCTGTACGTCGCCGCCTACTGCGCCGGCCGCGGCTGGATCGAGTACATGCGCGTCGACGAGGCCCACCACGTCCTGGGCCTCCGCCTGAACGTCTGGACCGCGATCGTCGTCTTCGTCCTGGCCGTCGTGTACATCGTGGTCTCCGCCCGGCTCCGCCCGGGCCGCGAGGAGGTCGTCGAGCCTTCGGCCGTGGAGCCGCAGAAGAGCGACGCTCCCGATGCCGATGCCGATGCCGATGCCGATGCCGATGCCGATGCCGATGCCGGATCCGGGTCGTCGGACGCGGCGAGTGGCGAGTCCGGCGCCGGCGCCGATGCTGACGCCGAGCTCACGCCCGCCGACGTCACGCCCGCCGAGCTCACGTCCGCGGACGTCACGCCTGCCGAGCTCACGCCCGCGGACGTCACGCCCGCGGACAAGGACCGCGGGGACCACGCGGATTCGGAGTCCGCGAACAAGAGCTGATCCCGCAGCACCCCCAGCACCCGCAGTACCCGTGCCCCAGGGCCGCCCGACTGTCGCAGTCGGGCGGCCCTGCGGCGTTTCCGGAGCGTGCGGGGACCAGGGCCGTGCGCCCCTGCCGGTGCGTGCCCGGTCCGCCGCTGCCCGCGGTGGCGGCCGGGCGCTCCCGGCACCGGCCGCGCCGGGCCGTGGGGGGACACGTCCGGGGTCATGGCACGCCGCGGCCCGCGAGGGACAGGGTGCGGTGGGCGGCCGCCACCACGGCCGCGTCGACGAAGCGGCCGTCCGGGAGGGCCAGCGCACCCGCGTCCGTCGTCGCCGCCTTGATGATCTCCTCGGCCTCCTCCACCTCTTCCGGGCTGGGCAGGTACGCCCGCTCGATGACCTGGAGCTGCCGCGGGTGGATGGCTGCCCGGCCCATGAAGCCGAGAGCGCGGCCATGGGCGCAGGAGGCCGCGAGGCCGTCCAGGTCACGGATGTCGGGGTAGACCGACTGCGTCGGCGGGGCGAGTCCGGCCGCGCGGGCCGCGACCACGATGCGGCTGCGCGGCCAGTCGAGGCCGGTGTCGTTGCGTACCCCCAGGTCCGCGCGGAGATCCGCCTCGCCGAGCGCGATCCCGCGTACGGCGGGATCGGCGGTCGCAATGGCGTAGGCGTGCTCGACGCCCCCCGCCGATTCGAGCAGCGCGTACAGCGCCGTCCCCGGTGCCAGCTTCGCCGGACCCCGGATGTCAGTGGCGTGTGCCACCTTGGGGATACGCAGAGCCGACAGGCCGGGCAGGGGGGCCAGCGCGGTGATGTCCCGCTCTGCGTGGATGCGGACATGGACCGGTACGGGCTGGGGGGAGGCGAGCAGTTCGGCGGTCGCTTCGAGGGCGTACGCCTTGCGGTGCGGTGCGACCGCGTCCTCGAGGTCGACGATCACGATGTCGGCCCCGGAGGACAGGGCCTTCTGGACGACTTCGGGCCGGTCTCCGGGGGCGTACAGCCACGTGAGCGGAAGGCCTCGGGGGTGGATGCCCCGGGGGGTGACAGCAAGGGGGGTCATAGCGCGCCTTCGCTGCGCAGGGCGGCGATGCGGGCAGTCGTGAGCCCGAGTTCGGTGAGGACGGCTTCCGTGTCCGCGCCGTGCGGCCGGCCGGCCCAGCGGATGCCACCAGGAGTCTCGGAGAGGCGGAAGAGGATGTTCTGCATACGGATCGGACCGAGTTCCGCGTCGGGGACCTCGGTGACGCTGTCCAGCGCGCGGTACTGGGGATCGTCCATGACGTCGCGGATGTCGTAGACGGGGGCGACCGCGGCCTCCGCCTTGTCGAACGCGGCGAGCACCTCGTCACGGCTGTGGCGGGCGATCCAGTCGCCCACCGCCTCGTCGAGTACGTCGGCGTGCTCCGCCCGGCCGCTGCCGGACCCGAACCACGGCTCGCGGGCCAGCTCGGGCCGGCCGACCAGCCGCACGACGCGTTCGGCGACGGACTGCGCGGAGGTGGAGACGGCGAGCCAGGTGCCGTCGGCCGCGCGATAGGTGTTGCGCGGGGCGTTGTTGCCGGAGCGGTTGCCGGTGCGCGGCTGGACGTAGCCGAGCTGGTCGTACCAGATGGGCTGCGGGCCGAGGACGGTGAGGATGGGTTCGATGATGGCCATGTCGACGACCTGGCCGCGGTCGGTGGCGGCGCGGGCGGTCAGCGCGGTCATGACGGCGTAGGAGGTGGCGAGTGCGGCGATCGAGTCGGCGAGGCCGAAGGGAGGGAGTGTGGGCGGACCGTCGGGTTCGCCGGTGATGGCGGCGAATCCGCTCATCGCCTCGGCGAGGGTGCCGAAGCCGGGACGGTGGCAGTACGGGCCGAACTGACCGAAGCCGGTGACCCTGGCCAGGACGAGACGGGGGTTGGCCGAGGAGAGCTCCTCCCAGCCGAGCTGCCACTTCTCCAGCGTGCCGGGGCGGAAGTTCTCGATGACGACATCGGCGGTGGCGGCGAGCCGGAGCAGGGTCTCGCGGCCGCCCGGCGTGGACAGATCCAGCGTGATGGTGCGCTTGTTGCGGCCGAGCAGCTTCCACCACAGGCCGACACCGTCCTTGTCGGGACCGTGACCGCGTGACGGGTCCGGTCTACGGGGGTGCTCGACCTTGATGACGTCGGCGCCGAAGTCACCGAGCATCGTCGCGGCGAGCGGACCGGCGAAGAGAGTGGCGAGATCGAGGACGCGCAGTCCGGCGAGCGGACCGTCTCCGGCGTGCTGGCGGGCGGCGACACCGTCGGCGTCGGGGTCGTGCATGGGGGCTCCTTGCGAGGCTCCTGCGGGGCTTTGCGTGGGCTCGGGGTCCGGTGCTCGTTGCTCGTGATTCGTACGGGGACAGCGGTATGGGGACAGCGGTACGGCGACCGCGGTACGGGGACCGCGGCTACCGGCCGGTCGTCACGCCCTCCGTTCCCGCGTCGATCTCGCCGCGGGTCGGCATGGAGGACGAGGCGCCCGGGCGCTGGACGGAGAGCGCGGCGGCCGCGGAGGCCCAGGCCATCGCGGCGGGCATCGGCCTGCCCTCGACGATGGCCACCGCGAGGGCTCCGACGAAGGTGTCGCCCGCGGCGGTCGTGTCGACGGCGCGGACGCGCGGGGCCGGGACCGTGACGGGTTCCGCGCCGCGGGCGGCGTAGAGACTGCCCGCGGCACCGAGGGTGATCACCACCTCGGGCACCTGGCGGAGCAGTGCCGCGGCGGCGGCGTGCGGATCGGTGGTGCCGGCGAGAGCGGCGGCCTCGTGCTCGTTCGGCACCAACAGGTCGGTGGCGGCGAGCAGTTCGGGCGGCAAGGGCTGCGCGGGCGCCGGGGTGAGGATGGTCCGCACCCCGTGGCGGCGGGCGGCCTCGGCACCGGCGATCACGCCGCTGAGGGGGAGTTCGAGCTGGAGGAGGAGGGCGTCGGCGCCGGCGATGAGGGTCTCGTCGCCGGGGCCCAGACGGGTGACGGTGCCATTGGCGCCGGGGACGACGACGATCGCGTTGCCGCCCTCGTCGTCCACGACGATGTGCGCGGTTCCGGAAGGGCCTTCGGCGGTGCGCAGCAGATCGGTGTCGACTCCGGAGTGCTGGAGCGTGTCCCGCAGACGGGCGCCGAAGTCGTCCGAGCCGACGGCGCCGATCATCGACACGTCGCCGCCGGCCCGGGCGGCTGCGACGGCCTGGTTGGCGCCCTTGCCGCCGGGGACCGTACGGAACTCGCGCCCCGTGACGGTCTCACCGCGCTGCGGGGCCTTCGCGACGTACGCGACGAGGTCCATGTTGGTGCTGCCGAGCACGACGATGCCGCTCATGGGCGCGAGTCCTCCCGCAAGGTGGTGTGGGCGAGGGTGAGGTGGGCGAGCGAGTCGAAGCCGATGCCGTCGAAGCCGCCGACGGTGCTGGCGAGGCGGTTCTTGAGCGGGGCGGTCCAGCGCTCGGGCAGCCGGTCCGGGTGGCCGGCGAGCAGCCCCGCGAGGGAGCCGGCGGTGGCGCCGTTGGAGTCGGTGTCCCAGCCGCCGGACACGGCACGGCAGATGGAGCCGGCGAAGTCGCCGTCGGCATGGGTGAGGGCGGCGCAGAGGAGGGCGGTGTTGGGGACGGTGTGCACCCAGTGGTACGAGCCGTAGGCGGAGTGCAGACGGTCCACGACGGTGTCGAAGCCGGCGTGCGCGGTGGCCGTCTCGATGCCCGAACGGATGGCCGCGGCGAGGCGGGAGCGGGGCGGTACGACGCGGAGGCCGCTGCGCAGGCACTCGTGGACGTCCGCGGTGCCCGTCGCCGCCTCGGCGAGCGCCGCCGCGATGAACATGGCCCCGTACACGCCGTTCGCGGTGTGTGTGAGCACCGCGTCCCGATGGGCCTGCTCGGCGGCGGCGGCCGGGTCGCCGGGGTGGGTCCAGCCGTGGACATCGGCCCGGATCGCGGCGCCGATCCACTCACGGAAGGGGTTGTGGTGGCGGGCGGTGAGCGGCGGCTCAAGACCGGCCAGGAGGTTGCGGTAGGCGATGCGCTCGGCGGTGAAGGTACGGCCGGCGGGGAGTTCGTCCAGCCAGAGCCGTGCGACGTCGGCAGTGCGGAAGGTCCGTCCGTACCGCTTGAGGAGCAGCAGGTTGAGGAGGGGGTAGTTGAGGTCGTCGTCCTCGGGCATGCCGTCGATGTTCTCGGCAAGAGAGGTGTTTGCGGAACGGCGGTTCCAGGGATGCGCCCGCAGGAGTTCGGGCGGGACGCCCTTCGCGGTGAACCAGGTGCCGAGGGGCCAGTTGCCGGCGGCGCGGGCGAGTGCACGGAGGGCGTGGAGGGGGAGCTTCTCGACGGGCTTGCCCAGGAGACACCCGGCGGCCCGGCCCAGCCAGGCGGCGTGGAGCCGGTGGAGGAGAGCGTCGCCGCTCACGTCTCGCGGCGAGGAGCCGCCGGGACCCGGACGGGGCCAGTCGGTGCACGTCGCCCTGACGGCCCGGAGGTCCGTCGGCTCACAGTCCGACAAAGGGCTGGGCAGCTCGGCCAGTTCGTCCAGCAGAAGGGTTGCCAGGGTGCGCAGTCGTGGGGACGCGCACGCGGGGGAGGCGCCCGCCGACGGCGGGGCGGGAGTACCGCCCGCCCTCCGCCAGCGGCGGGCGATCTGCGAGGCGTCGCGTCCGTCCTCCTCGGCCTGACGGAGTTCATGGCCGACCAGGTCCTCGGGCTGGACCCAGGTGAGGCGGAGGTTCATCGGGCGTCCGTCAGCCGGGCGAAGGCCGACTCGTGTGCCCGGCGGCGTTCCTTGTCCCGGGCGAAGACCTCGTACGTGACGTCCGTGAGTGCCCGTGCCGGGGCGTGCAGATCGAGTCGGCTGGCCTCCGCGACCGTCTTCACCCAGTCGGGCGGGATCGGCTCCTCGCCGTACAGCGCGCCTGCGATCGCTCCGGACATCGTGGCGATCGAGTCGCAGTCACGGCCGTAGTTGACGGAGCCGAGGACCGTACGGCGATAGTCGCCCTCGCCGATGAGCAGCATGCCGAGGGCGACCGGCAGTTCCTCGATGGCGTGCAGCCGGGAGGGGCGGCGGGCGCCCAGGGAAGGGGCGCGGTAGTCGGGGCCGACGGTGTCGAAGGGGGCGACGGCCTCGCGCAGCGGGCGCAGGGCGGGTTCGAAGTCGGTGTACCGGCAGGCGACTTCGGTGACCGCCTCGATCGCCGAGTGCGTGCCGTCCTTCGCGGCGGCGAGGCAGGCGTCGACGACGGTGGCGGGGGTGGCGCCGGGGGTGCAGGCCGTGGCGACCGCCACGGCGAGCACACCGGCAGCCTCGCGGCCGTACGAGGACTGGTGGGCGCCCGCGACGTCGAGGGCCTCGGCATACGCGGCGGCCGGGTTCGCGGCGTTGACCAGGCCGACGGGCGCCATGTACATCGCGGCGCCGCAGTTGACGATGTTCCCGGTGCCCGCCTCGCGCGGGTCGACATGGCCGTAGTGGAGGCGAGCGGCGAGCCACTTCTCGGCGAGGAAGACCCGCTGGAGCGGGAGCGCCTCGGCCTCCAGCTCCGGGATCCAGCGGGGGTTGGAGATCAGGTCGGGGACGAGATGGTCGGCCACGGCGTAGGCGTCGAGGTGGTCGCGCACGGTCTCGTAGACGCGGACGAGGGCGTGGGCCATCAGGGTGTCGTCGGTGACGTGGCCGTCGCCCTTGTGGTACGGGGCGATGGGGCGGGCGGTGCGCCAGTCGTCGCCGTGCCACGGGCCGACGATGCCGTGGACGCGGCCGCCGTGCCGTTCCACGATCTGCTCCGGGGTGTACCCCTCGACCGGGCCGCCGAGGGCGTCGCCGACCGCCGCGCCGACGAGGCAGCCCGTGATCCGGTCGCCGAGTGTCGTGACCGTCGGGAGCGCTGAGAGTGTCATGTCGGAATTGTCCACCCGGGGTGGGTGCGGGCGGGGAAGGCTCAGTCGGGGATTCGTATCCGGATTCGCAGGGGTCCGCGTCGGGATCCGTGTCGTGCTGCGTGTCGGGATCCGTGCCTCGGCCTGTGTCCCGATACGGGCCCGACGGGGGCGAGTTACGGGCGCACGGTGTGGGCGAGAAGACCGGCGAGTTCCACGAGATCGGTGCCGGCGAGGCGGGGGAGGGCACAGCCGGCGAGGGTGCGGCAGGCGTCGCGCCAGGCCGTGGGTACGGCCGTGCCACCGCCGAGCGCGCCGGTCAGCGCCCCGGCGAGGGCGGGTGCGGAGTCGGCGACGCGGGACAGGCACGCGGCGGCGGGGATCGCGCCGGACACCTCGCCGCGGGCGGCGGTGGCGAGGGCGAGGGCGACGGGAACGGTCTCGGCGGCGGCGATGCCGTAGCTGTAGACGTGGTCGACGATCTGATGCTCCAGGAGGGGGACGAGGGAGAAGGCGTCGGCTCCGCTGTGGACGCAGTCCCTGGCGAGCTTGACGGCGTGCCGGGCGTTGCGGCCGATCTCGGTGGCGTCCGGGAGCTGGGCGAGGGCGGCGTCGACGGCGGTGTCGACGTGCGCGCCGCCTAGGGCAGTGGCGATGGCCGCCGCCATGGCCCGGGCGCCGTGCACGCCGTCGCCGTCCTGGGTGTAGCGGGCGTCGAACTCGGCGAGGTCGGCGGCGGCCTGTGGATGCCCGGGGTGGACGACGGCGAGTACGGCGGCGCGGACGCAGGCGGCGTCGTCGAAGTAGTGCGGGTTGTCGTGACCGGTGGCGGGTGGGCGCAGGCCGGTGGCGAGGTTGCCGAGGCCGGCGCGTACGGAGATACGGGCGCGGAGGGGGAGTACGGCGGACTCGACCTCGGGGGCGCGGGCGGCGGCTGCGGCGACCTTGCCGGCCAGGGAGTTCCAGGCGAGGTCGACCGCGGCGCGCATACGGCGGCCGAGGTCGAGGCCGTCGAAGTGCTCACCGGCGCCGGTGAGCACGGTCTCGGCGGCGAAGGCGGCCCACTCGGCGTCGTCGGAGGGACCGAGGCGGAGGGGTTCGGGTGGCTGGTTGAGGGCGATGGGGACGGGGAGGGTGGTCGTCGCGTTCTGCTCGGCGAACGTGTCGAGCTCGCGCGTGAGCCGCCGCGTCCACTCGGGCATCCGCGCGGCTCGGTGCCGCGCGGCGGGCCACCCCGCGGCGTCTCCGGCGGCGAGCCCGAGAAGCAGCCCCTCGATCCGGGCGCCGGCGCGGGCGCGGGTGCGCTGGGGGCGCGGCGCCTTGCGGGCGGTGGCCGTGGCGATCGGGCTCCCGAGGGCCGCGGTGTCGGCACGAGCCTCGACCGGGTCGCGCGGCGTCCCCGGGGTGAGGTCCGGTGGGGAGTCGGGGGGTGTCTCGGTGGTGAGGTCGGGAGGGGAGTCCGGCGGCGTCGCGAGGGTCAGGTCCGGTGGGGAGCCGGGGGGTGTCTCGGTGGTGAGGTCGGGAGGGGAGTCCGGCGGCGTCGCGAGGGTCAGGTCCGGTGGGGAGTCGGGGGGCGTCTCGGTGGTGAGGTCCGGGGGGTCGGGGGTGGGGTCGAGGGGGCGGGGGGTCATGACGGGGCCTCGGTGTCGTCGTACGGGGTGAGGAGGTCCGCGATGTCGAGGACGTGGTAGCCGCGCATCGAGGGCAGGCAGCTGCCGCGGACGGGGCCGATCGCGGCTGCCCAGTCCGGGGGGATGGCGGAGGCGCCGGACATCGCGCCGGCGAGGGCGCCCGCGACCGCCGCCGTGGTGTCGGCGTCGCGGCCCATGTTGACCGCGGTGAGGACGGACGTACGGAAGTCGCCGCGGGCCGCCGCGAAGGCACCGAAGGCGAGGCCGACCGCCTCGGGCGCGAGGTCCGTCCAGGGATAGCCGCCGATGACGACGGCGGAGCGGACCGTGCGTTCGCGGCCGAGGGGGTCGGGCTCCGCCCGTTCCGCGGCGACGACCGCGCGCCGCATGGAGCGTGCGGTCCACGAGTCCATCGGGACGACGGACAGCGCCGCGCCGATGACCCCGGCGGGCCCGGCACCCGCCATCGCCGCGGCCACCCCCGCCGCCACGGCCTGGCCACCGTAGATGCCCTCGCCGTCGTGGCTCACGCAGCCGTCGATGGCGACCAGCCGCGCGGCTTCGTCGGGGCGGCCCGCCGCGAAGACGCCGAAGGGAGCCGCCCGCATGGCGAGCCCGTCGCTCCAGGCGTGCCGGTGCTGGGCCGTGATGGGGGCCGCCAGACCGCGGCGGAGGTTCTCCAGCGTCCCCCGCTCGCTGAAGCCCGCCCCCCGGAACGGTCCCTCGTCGAGGTCGGCGATCCAGTGGTGCCATGCCTTCTCGACATGCGCGACGGCCAGGGCGGACCCGTGCCGGGCGAGCAACAGCCCGGAGAAGATCGCGTACTCCGTGTCGTCCGTACCGGCCGGACTCTCGGTCACGAAGCCCTCGATCCGGCCCCACCGGCGGCGGATCTCGGACGGCCGCATGTTCTCCGCGGGCGCCCCGAGCGCATCTCCCACCGCCAGTCCGAGAAGCGCGCCGCGGGCCCGATCGCATGCAATCCACTCCAACGCGTCACCCCTTTATGAGGCTTCATGCGGCACTGGGCCTGTTCCTGGATCTCTGCCACGCGGGGCGCCGGGTGCGGCGCGGTGAACCTCCGTGTCACCCGCCTGCCATCAGGTAAGTAAAGCCTGCCTTGCTGGCGCGCCCCTTACATCGCGCGTACTTTCGAGGTGTTGAGGGGGAGCGGGGCGTATGTACGAACCCGCCCTGGGAGCAAGGGGAGAGCTGTGTCCATCATCGAGACCGAGGCGACACTTCACGCGGCGCACCGCGACAACCACACACACCGCGATGTGAACGGCGGCTGGCTGCGTCCCGCGGTGTTCGGCGCGATGGACGGTCTCGTCTCCAACCTCGCCCTGATGACCGGTGTCGCGGGCGGCGCCGTGTCCCAGCAGACCATCGTCATCACCGGGCTCGCCGGTCTTGCGGCCGGAGCCTTCTCCATGGCGGCCGGCGAGTACACCTCCGTGGCCTCGCAGCGCGAGCTCGTCCAGGCCGAACTGGACGTCGAACGTCGCGAATTGCGCAAGCACCCGGTCGACGAGATGGAGGAGCTGGCCGCGCTGTACGTGGCCCGTGGCGTCGAGCCCGCGCTCGCCCGCGAGGTGGCCATGCAGCTGTCCCGGGACCCCGAGCAAGCGCTCGAGATCCACGCCCGCGAGGAGCTCGGCATCGACCCGGACGATCTGCCGTCGCCGGCCGTCGCCGCCGTCTCGTCCTTCGCCTCGTTCGCGCTGGGCGCGCTGGTGCCCGTGCTGCCGTATCTGCTCGGCGCCACCGCGCTGTGGCCCGCGGTCCTGCTGGCGCTCCTCGGGCTCTTCGCCTGCGGTGCGCTGGTCGCCAGGGTGACCGTCCGTGGCTGGTGGTTCAGCGGGCTGCGGCAGCTCGCGCTGGGCGGTGCCGCGGCCGCCGTGACGTACGGAATCGGGTCACTCATCGGCGCGGCGGTCTGACCCCGGCGGGACCTGCGGCGACCTGCGCGGAGTCCGGTCCTGACGGTTCGGGCCCGCGCCCGGTACCCTGTGAGGTACGTCCCGGTGCCAAACCCCGGCACTCGGTGGGACACTATACGTGGCTCCACATAAGTAGCCGTTACGTTGCGGTTTCGAGTCCCTGACAACCGGGCATGAGCCGTAAGCGCCGTGGGCAATGAAGCCTGCTCTGCATCCGGGATCGCGGACACCGATCTGACGTCGACCTGTCCGTCCCGCCCCATCTGCACCGCTACCAGACCCAAGATCGCGGTGTCCGCATGTTGGAATGGGCTATCCGGTACCCGAGATTCACTCCATCATGTAACCTGCACGAAATTTCAGCGGAGGGCCAACGTCGTCCCTCGGCACCACCACATGCCACGACGACGACGGGAGAGCCGATGCGTTCCTACGCCTGGTCGCCCATGGACGGTCGCCCCGCCCCGCAGGGGATGTACGACCCCCGTAACGAACACGACGCCTGCGGTGTCGGGTTCGTGGCCACCCTCACCGGTGTTGCCAGCTATGAGCTGGTCGAGCAGGCGTTGACCGTTCTGCGCAACCTGGAGCACCGAGGCGCCACCGGGTCCGAGCCCGACTCGGGCGACGGCGCCGGCATCCTTCTCCAGGTCCCGGACGCGTTCCTGCGCGAGGTCACCGCATTCGAGCTTCCCGAGGCCGGTTCGTACGCCGTCGGTATCGCCTTCATCCCCGAGGGCGCCCAGGACCAGGCCGTCTCACAGATCGAGACGATCGCCGCGGAGGAGGGCCTGAACGTCCTCGGCTGGCGCGAGGTCCCCATCGCCCCCGAGCTCCTCGGCGCCACCGCCCGCTCGACGATGCCGGTCTTCCGCCAGCTCTTCGTCGCGGACGCGGACGGCACGGCCACGGGCATCGTCCTCGACCGCAAGGCGTTCGTGCTGCGCAAGCGCGCCGAGCGCGAGGCCGGGGTGTACTTCCCGTCGCTCTCCGCCCGCACCATCGTCTACAAGGGCATGCTGACCACCGGACAGCTGGAGCCCTTCTTCCCGGACCTGTCCGACCGCCGCTTCGCCACCGCCGTCGCGCTCGTCCACTCCCGGTTCTCCACGAACACCTTCCCGAGCTGGCCGCTGGCCCACCCGTACCGCTTCGTCGCGCACAACGGCGAGATCAACACGGTCAAGGGCAACCGCAACTGGATGCGCGCCCGTGAGTCGCAGCTGGTCAGCGACGCGTTCGGCGCTGCCGACAATGGACACAGCGAGGCGGAGAAGCTGGAGCGGATCTTCCCCATCTGCACGCCGGACGCCTCCGACTCCGCCTCCTTCGACGAGGTCCTGGAGCTGCTCCACCTCGGCGGCCGCTCCCTGCCCCACAGCGTCCTGATGATGGTCCCCGAGGCGTGGGAGAACCACGACTCCATGGACCTCGCCCGGCGCGCCTTCTACCAGTACCACTCCACGATGATGGAGCCCTGGGACGGCCCGGCCTGCGTCACCTTCACCGACGGCACCCAGGTCGGCGCGGTCCTCGACCGCAACGGTCTGCGCCCCGGCCGCTACTGGGTCACCGACGACGGCCTCGTCGTCCTCTCCTCCGAGGTCGGTGTCCTGGACATCGACCCCGCCAAGGTCGTCCGCAAGGGCCGCCTCCAGCCCGGCAAGATGTTCCTCGTCGACACCGCCGAGCACCGCATCATCGAGGACGACGAGATCAAGGCCGCCCTGGCCGCCGAGCAGCCGTACCAGGACTGGCTGGAGGCCGGGATCATCGAGCTCGGTGATCTGCCCGAGCGCGAGCACATCGTCCACACCCACGCCTCGGTCACCCGCCGCCAGCAGACCTTCGGCTACACCGAGGAAGAGCTGCGTGTCCTCCTCGCGCCGATGGCCCGCGCCGGCATGGAGCCGATCGGCTCCATGGGCACGGACTCGCCGATCGCGGCGCTGTCCGAGCGCCCGCGGCTGCTCTTCGACTACTTCACCCAGCTGTTCGCGCAGGTCACCAACCCGCCGCTGGACGCCATCCGCGAGGAGCTCGTCACCTCGCTGCACTCGTCCCTCGGCCCGCAGGGCAACCTCCTGGAGCCGACCGCCGCGTCGTGCCGCAGCGTCACCCTGCCCTTCCCGGTGATCGACAACGACGAGCTGGCCAAGCTCATCCACATCAACGCCGACGGCGACATGCCCGGCATGACGGCCGTGACGCTCTCCGGCCTCTACCGGGTCTCCGGCGGCGGCGACACGCTGGCCGCCCGGATCGAGGAGATCTGCGCCGAGGCCGACGCCGCCATCGAGGACGGCGCCCGGCTGATCGTGCTCTCCGACCGGCACTCCGACGCCGAGCACGCCCCGATCCCGTCGCTGCTGCTCACCGCCGCCGTGCACCACCACCTCATCCGCACCAAGCAGCGCACCCACGTGGGCCTGCTGGTCGAGGCCGGTGACGTCCGCGAGGTGCACCACGTCGCACTGCTCATCGGCTACGGCGCCGCCGCCGTCAACCCGTACCTCGCGATGGAGTCCGTCGAGGACCTGCTGCGCGCCGGTACGTTCATCGAGGGCATCGAGCCCGAGAAGGCCATCCGCAACCTGATCTACGCCCTCGGCAAGGGCGTCCTCAAGGTCATGTCCAAGATGGGCATCTCGACCGTCGCCTCCTACCGCGGCGCGCAGGTCTTCGAGGCCGTGGGTCTCGACGAGGCCTTCGTCGACAAGTACTTCAACGGCACCGCCACCAAGATCGGCGGCGCGGGCCTCGACGTCATCGCCAAGGAGGTCGCCGCCCGGCACGCCAAGGCGTACCCGGCCAGCGGCATCGCCCCGGCGCACCGCGCGCTGGAGATCGGCGGCGAGTACCAGTGGCGCCGCGAGGGCGAGCCGCACCTCTTCGACCCGGAGACGGTCTTCCGCCTGCAGCACGCCACGCGCAGCAAGCGGTACGACATCTTCAAGAAGTACACGGACCGGGTGAACGAGCAGGCCGAGCGGCTCATGACGCTCCGCGGCCTCTTCAGCCTCAACAGCGGACGCGAGCCGATCTCCATCGACGAGGTCGAGCCCGCCAGCGAGATCGTCAAGCGCTTCTCCACCGGCGCCATGTCGTACGGCTCCATCTCCAGGGAGGCGCACGAGACCCTCGCCATCGCCATGAACCAGCTGGGCGGCAAGTCCAACACCGGTGAGGGCGGCGAGGACCCGGAGCGCCTGTACGACCCGGCGCGGCGTTCGTCGATCAAGCAGGTCGCCTCCGGCCGCTTCGGTGTCACGTCCGAGTACCTGGTCAACGCCGACGACATCCAGATCAAGATGGCCCAGGGCGCCAAGCCCGGTGAGGGCGGCCAGCTGCCCGGCCAGAAGGTCTACCCGTGGATCGCCAAGACCCGGCACAGCACGCCCGGTGTCGGTCTGATCTCCCCGCCGCCGCACCACGACATCTACTCCATCGAGGACCTGGCTCAGCTGATCCACGACCTCAAGAACGCCAACCCGGTCGCCCGCATCCACGTGAAGCTGGTGTCGGAGGTCGGTGTCGGCACGGTCGCCGCGGGTGTCTCCAAGGCCCACGCGGACGTCGTCCTCATCTCCGGCCACGACGGCGGCACCGGCGCCTCGCCGCTGACCTCGCTGAAGCACGCGGGCGGTCCCTGGGAGCTCGGCCTCGCCGAGACCCAGCAGACGCTGCTGCTCAACGGCCTGCGCGACCGCATCGTCGTGCAGACCGATGGCCAGCTGAAGACCGGCCGTGACGTCGTCATCGCCGCGCTGCTCGGCGCCGAGGAGTTCGGTTTCGCGACCGCGCCGCTCGTCGTCTCCGGCTGCGTGATGATGCGCGTCTGCCACCTGGACACCTGCCCGGTCGGCATCGCCACCCAGAACCCGGTCCTGCGGGAACGCTTCTCCGGCAAGGCCGAATTCGTCGTGAACTTCTTCGAGTTCATCGCCGAAGAGGTCCGCGAGCTCCTCGCCGAGCTGGGCTTCCGCACGCTGCAGGAGGCCGTCGGCCACGCCGAGATGCTCGACACCGCCCGGGCCGTGAACCACTGGAAGGCACAGGGCCTCGACCTCGAGCCCCTCTTCCACGTTCCTGAGCTGCCCGACGGCGCCGCACGCCACCAGCTCGTCGAGCAGGACCACGGCCTGGCGAAGGCCCTGGACAACGAGCTGATCGAGCTGGCCGCCGACGCGCTGGCCGCTTCCTCCGCCGAGGAGGCCCAGCCGGTCCGCGCCCAGGTCGCGATCCGGAACATCAACCGGACCGTGGGCACGATGCTCGGTCACGAGGTGACCAAGAAGTTCGGCGGTGCGGGCCTGCCCGACGACACCATCGACATCACCTTCACCGGCTCGGCCGGCCAGTCCTTCGGCGCGTTCCTGCCGCGCGGTGTCACGCTGCGCCTGGAGGGCGACGCCAACGACTACGTCGGCAAGGGCCTCTCCGGTGGCCGCGTCGTCGTCCGCCCGGACCGCGGTGCCGACCACCTCGCCGAGTACTCGACGATCGCGGGCAACACCATCGCGTACGGTGCGACCGGCGGCGAGCTGTTCCTGCGCGGCCGCACCGGCGAACGCTTCTGCGTCCGCAACTCCGGCGCGCTGGTGGTCTCCGAGGGCGTGGGCGACCACGGCTGCGAGTACATGACCGGCGGCCACGCCGTCGTCCTCGGCGAGACGGGCCGCAACTTCGCGGCCGGTATGTCCGGCGGCATCGCGTACGTCATCGACCTCGACCGGGACAACGTCAACGTCGGCAACGTGAACGCCGTCGAGGCGCTGAGCGACACCGACAAGCAGTGGCTGCACGACGTCGTGCGCCGCCACCACGAGGAGACGGGCTCCACCGTCGCCGAGAAGCTGCTTGCCGACTGGTCCGCGGCCGTGGACCGGTTCAGCAAGATCATCCCGACCACGTACAAGGCAGTGCTCGCCGCCAAGGACGCCGCTGAGCTCGCCGGTCTCTCCGAGCAGGAGACCACCGAGAAGATGATGGAGGCGGCGACCAATGGCTGACCCCAAGGGCTTCCTGACCACCGGACGCGAGGTCGCCACGACCCGTCCGGTGGGCGAGCGAGTCAAGGACTGGAACGAGGTCTACGTTCCCGGCTCCCTGCTGCCGATCATCAGCAAGCAGGCCGGGCGTTGCATGGACTGCGGCATCCCGTTCTGCCACAACGGCTGTCCGCTCGGGAACCTGATCCCCGAGTGGAACGACTACGCGTACCGCGAGGACTGGCAGGCCGCCAGCGAGCGGCTGCACGCCACCAACAACTTCCCGGAGTTCACGGGCCGGCTCTGCCCCGCCCCGTGCGAGGCGGCCTGCGTCCTCGGCATCAACCAGCCGGCCGTCACCATCAAGAACGTCGAAGTCTCCATCATCGACAAGGCGTGGGACGCCAACGACGTCAAGCCGCAGCCGCCCGAGCGGCTGTCCGGCAAGACGGTCGCGGTCATCGGCTCGGGCCCCGCGGGCCTGGCCGCCGCCCAGCAGCTGACCCGGGCGGGCCACACCGTCGCCGTGTACGAGCGCGCCGACCGCATCGGCGGACTGCTCCGCTACGGCATCCCCGAGTTCAAGATGGAGAAGCGGCACATCAACCGCCGTATCGAGCAGATGCGCGCGGAGGGCACCAAGTTCCGCACGGGCGTGGAGATCGGCCGTGACATCGACGCGACGAAGCTGCGCCGCCGGTACGACGCCGTCGTCATCGCCGCCGGTGCCACGACCGCCCGCGATCTGCCGGTGCCGGGCCGTGAGCTGAACGGCATCCACCAGGCGATGGAGTACCTGCCGCTCGCCAACAAGGTCGTCGAGGGCGACTACGTGGCCCCGCCCATCACCGCCGAGGGCAAGCACGTCGTGGTCATCGGCGGCGGCGACACCGGCGCCGACTGTGTCGGCACGGCCCACCGCCAGGGCGCGGCCTCCGTCACCCAGCTGGAGATCATGCCGCGTCCGGGCGACGACCGTCCGGGCCACCAGCCCTGGCCGACGTTCCCGATGCTCTACAAGGTCACGTCCGCGCACGAGGAGGGCGGCGAGCGGGTCTACTCCGTCTCCACCACCCACTTCGAGGGCGACGAGGACGGCAACGTCCAGTCCCTGCACCTCGTCGAGGTCGAGTTCGTCGACGGCAAGCTCACCCAGAAGCCGGGCACGGAGCGGAAGATCCCGGCCCAGCTGGTCACCCTGGCCATGGGCTTCACCGGCACGGACGTCCAGAACGGTCTGGTCTCGCAGTTCGGCCTGGAGCTGGACGAGCGCGGCAACGTCGCGCGCGACGCGGACTTCGCCACCAACGTGGACGGCGTCTACGTCGCCGGCGACGCGGGCCGTGGCCAGTCGCTCATCGTCTGGGCGATCGCCGAGGGCCGCTCGGCGGCGCGCGGTGTGGACCGCTTCCTGACGGGTGCGAGCGAGCTGCCCGCGCCGATCCGCCCGACGGACCGCGCGCTGATGGTCTGAGCCCCACCCCCGAATACTGCCCGTACAACGGCGTACGGAACAGACGCGGCGCCTGCCCAGTCCCCGACCGGACAAGGGCAGGCGCCGCGGCGTGTCAGCAGTGCGGCTGCGACTCGTCACTGCGGCTGTGACGACGGCTCCGAGAGAGCCGGTTTCCTTGCGTTCGGCCGCAGCCGCCGTCCGCGGTGGCTACGCTCTGTGTGGCAGGCAAGTGCGTTGCGTGAAAGGGGCCTTGGTGATGACCGAGCCCAGGAACACCGATCCGTACACCGACCCGAGGGCCTTCTACGGCTCGGAGCTGCGACGCTTGCGCGAGACCGCGCGACTCTCGCAAGAGCAGTTGGGGGAGCGGGTGTTCTGCTCTGCCACGTACATCGGTCAGTTCGAGAACGCGACGAGACGCCCGCAGTTGGAGATGTCGAGGCACCTGGACGAGGTGCTGGGCAGTGGGGAGCACCTCCAGCGTCTGTGCCGCCTGGCCAGGACGACGAAGGTCGCCGACTACTTCGCCGACGCGGCGGAGTTGGAGCGACAGGCCAAGATGATCTGCGAGTACGCACCGGTGCTGGTGCCGGGGCTGCTTCAGACGGAGGCCTACGCGCGGGCGATCACGCGGACGGCGACGCCCTTCGCGTCACAGGCGACCGTCGAGGACCACGTCCGGGGCAGGATGGACCGGCAGCGGGTTCTGGAAGATCCAGCCAGGCCCGTCCTGTGGGCGATTCTTCATGAGGCGCTCCTCCGGACGCCGATGGGCGGACCCGGGAGCATGTGCGAGCAGCTCCTGCACATCGCCGAACGGGCCCGAAACCGGCGCGTGGTGGTTCAGGTACTGCCCTTCGCCGCGATGAACGAGGCGTTCATCGGCAGCATGGTGTCGCTGATGTCCTTCGATGACGGACCGACGGTCGTCTATACAGAGGGCGCGGGCAGTGGGCAGCTCATCGACGATCCCGCTCTGGTCGAGCACTGCCAGAGGTCATACGATCTCGCAAGGGCCGCCGCACTATCGCCGATGGCGACCCTCGAACTGCTGGAATCGGTGGCGGAGGACTACGGGAACACATGAACACCGCATCACAGGAGTTGAGTCACGTCGTCTGGCGCAAGTCGTCCTACAGCGACGGCACGGGTGGCAGTTGCGTCGAGGTCGCCGGTCTTCCCGGGATCGTTCCCGTCCGCGACAGCAAGAACCCGGACGGCCCCGCGCTCGTCTTCAAGGCTGCGGGCTGGGCGGCCTTCGTGACCGCCGTCAAGGACAGCGCCTTCGCGGGCTGACAGCCCCGGCCCTCACGTCCATCAGCACGGCGAACGGAGTTGCACCATGGCGGCCATCAGCCTGCGCAAGATGGAGGAGACCGCCCCGGCCCTCGTCAGCCTCTACAAGAGCGCGGGCGTCTCGCTGGAGAAGCACGGTCTGAGCGGTCAGCGCGCGGCCGTCTATCTGGTGGTGGACTACTCCGGCTCGATGAAGCCGTACTACAAGGACGGCAGCGTCCAGGCTCTGGCCGACCGCGTGCTCGGGCTGTCCGCGAACCTCGATGACGACGGACGTGTCCCGGTCGTGTTCTTCTCCACGGACATCGACGCGGAGACCGAGATCGCGCTCGCCGGACACGAGGGCTGCATCGACCGGATCGTCGCCGGTCTCGGGCACATGGGCAAGACGAGCTACCACCTGGCGATGGACGCCGTCATCGACCACTACCTGGACAGCGGCGCCACGGCGCCGGCGCTCGTCGTCTTCCAGACCGACGGTGGGCCCATCAACAAGCTCGCCGCCGAACGCTATCTGTGCAAGGCGGCCGAACTGTCGATGTTCTGGCAGTTCATCGGCTTCGGCGACCCAGGCAGCAAGCAGTTCGACTTCCTGCGCAAGCTGGACGAACTTGCGGTCCCCGCGAAACGGTCCATCGACAACGCAGGCTTCTTCCACGCGGGCCAGGACCCGCGCCGGGTGCCGGACGCGGAGCTGTACGACCGGCTGGTGTCCGAGTTCCCGGTGTGGCTGGAGAACGCCCGAAGGATCGGCATCGTACGGTCCTGACCGTCGGGACGAGGCCGGAATCCAGGTGCGGCGGTCCGGTCCTCCGTGCGAGCGTGGCGCGTATGGCTACCTTGGTGCGGCATGTGACGATCGACAGCTCCGACGCGTACGCGCTGGCCGTCTTCTGGGCCGGGGTCCTGGAGTGCCCGGTGAGCGACGAGGACCAGCCGGGCGACCCCGAGGCGCTGGTGGAGGCACCCGGAGTCGGCATCCTCTTTGTGACCGTGCCCGAGAAGAAGACCCAGAAGAACCGGGTCCACCTCGACCTGCAGCCGCAGGACCGTAGCCGCGACGAGGAGGTCGAGCGGCTGCTGAAGCTCGGCGCCACGCTCGTGGGTGACCGGCGCAACCCGGACGGCACCGGGTGGGTGACGCTCGCGGACCCCGAGGGCAACGAGTTCTGTGTGGAGCGCAGCGCGGCCGAGCGGGCCGGGACGGCGAACGTGCCGGGCGCTGAACCGACGGAGCAACCCTGACACTTGGTGGACCGAGAAGATCCTCGGTGTCCCGGGAGCCGCCTCCCGGAATGCCACGGCCCGGCGCTGCGCGGCTCGGAGGCGGTCGAGGGGGCGCGCACGCAGGAGGCCCTCGTCGCGCGGGTGGATCGCAGTCCGCGAGACCGCAGTCCGCGAGGACACGGGTAGTAGCCACAGCTCCGCATTTCCACGACACGACCTCAGCAACGAGAAGTGAGCCCCGTCCGCCTGCCACGGGGGAACGACAGACAGACGGGGCGTTGGTAGGCGGACGGGCTCAGTCCCAGGTGAGGTGCTGTCCGCCCGGCCCAACGTGGAGCCGTAGGCGTTCAGAGGGTGGGGAGCCCGCTTCTTTCCAACGGGTCACTCTCGCCGCAATGTCGTCCCACAGCCGTACCGAGCCTCCCTGTCGGGCGTACCACGTCCCGTCTTCCTCGTAGACGGCAGCCCATGCGCCTGCGTCCACGTCGATGACGACATGTTCGTCACGGCCGTTGCGCGGGAACGTGAAGCGCTGGGCACGTGGAGCCGCAAACTGCGCGACGAACCGCGTGGTCCAGTCGTCAAGCGCGTTGCCGCCTACCTTCGTCGGTGACGCCTCCGCAGTGTCGAAATCCGGCAGCATGCCCAGCGGAGGAGGCATCTGGGGACGGGCAAGCATGAACGAGACCTTCCCTCCCAGTACCGGGCCGCTTGCGGTCCCGTCGTCGGCCACGGTCAGCCGGACGAGTTCGGAGGCGTTCATCCAGCCGCACACGGTTACGAGGATCTTGCCGCCGGGACGGGTCTGTTCGATCCATTCGGATGGGACCGTACGAACTCCACAGGTGACGATCACGCGGTCGTAGGGGGCGCCGGCTCTGTGCCCGGCCAGACCGTCACCAGCCACGAGCGTGGGCCAGTAGTCCAGCCCCGCGAGTGCCACACCGGCACGCGCGGAGACGTCGGCGTCCACCTCCACGGACGTCACGTTGTCGTCTCCCACAACGTGGGAGAGCAACCCTGTGGAGTAGCCCGTCCCGGTGCCGATTTCCAGCACCTGGGCGCCCTGGGTGACCTGAAGCTCTTCGAGCATCCGGATGACAAGCCCCGGCAGCGTCGAAGACGAAGTAGGGGTATGGGAAATGCGGCCCTCTACCTGCCGCGGGAACACCTCTCCCGCCACCTGCGTGACAAGCGTGTCATCCTCGTACACCCGCCTGAGACGGGCCGGATCGTCAGCGAGGGACGCGGGGCGGTACCACCCGCCGTCTTCGTACTCGAACCATCCCTCGTTGAGGAACGCTTCACGGGGTACCGCCATGATGGCGGCTTCCCACTCCGGGCTTCGCAGATCACCCGACGCGCGAAGGCGCTGGACAAGGTCCGCCCGTAGCGCCTCCGAAGAAACCTTGTCACTCATCCGTTCTCTCCGTGTTGCAACAGGTCAGCGAGGGCCGCTGTCAGCGGAAGCCCGGCTTCGTGCTCCAGCCATGCCCACTGCCCATTTGGGTTGCATTCCAGGAACCACCACTCGTCTTCGGCGGTCAACGCGAAGTCGAAGGCACCGAACCTCAGCCCGAAGCCGGCGAGAAAGCGCAAGAGCGTCCCACGTATCCCGCCCGGGCACTTGATCGGCTCGTACTTCAGATGCCGGTACTCCGCACGCCAGTCCAGAACCCCGGCCGGGGCAGTGATCCGGGCACAGAAGACCTGATCACCGATGACGACCGCGCGCACATCCGAAGTCTTTGGAACCCGGGCTTGAAACAGGTGCGCGCAGACGCTCACACGCTCGTCAATCTCATCGGGCTCGACCGGGGCCGCCCAGATACCGGCGGGCTCCCCATCAACATCGTAGTCGGCGGCGTGAAGCGGCTTGTAGATCGTTGGCTGTTCAGCTGTGAAGGCTCTGGCTTCGGCCGGGTCGTTGGTGATCACGGTGACCGGAACGTTCAGCCCTTCCCGGATTGCCGCGGTGAGCTGAGCTGGTTTGTACTCCGCCCGCGCGATGGCCTGGGGGTGGCTGAGATAGAGACAGTCGGGGAGAGCCCCCAGCACGCCACCGAGCCCGCGCCGGTTCTCCTGAGCGGCGAACCTGGCCGCCTGCCCCTCAGTCCGTGCGGCATAGACGGAGGGCCGCCGGTGGTAGAGGGCGCGGATGCTCCCAAGATCCGCCGTTCGGTTGCCTGTCGTGAGGCGACCACCCCAGCCCTCCGGGTTTGTGCGGGCCGACAATAAGACGTTGGCCGGGAAGTCCTCTCCAGGGTCGAAGCGGAGAACGGGCACCCGGCGCCGGTTCAGTTCCGCAATGACCAGATCAGCGGTTGCGTCTTCGAATCCAGTTGCAACCAGCACCGGGCGTCCGTTCACGCGGCTTCCCCTAGTCCTGGGACGCGTCGTGGCCGGAGTCGCTGTCCTGCTTCCCGTCCTTGCTGACCTGCGTGGCCGGGTACGTGTTGACGGACGTGCCGTGTTTGCCCAGCTCCGCCGGGGTCATCTGCCCGTCCGCGCCGGTCCAGCGGCCCGTCTGGGTCTCCGGGTCGATGCCCGCGTACTGCCACGGGGAAGGGGTGCCGTTGTTGAGCGGAGTCATGCGCCGCATGCCCCACGGTGCCGGGGCCGGCTGAGTGATGGTGCTTTGCAAGGTGTCTCCTTGGTCGTGGTGAACACTGCACTTACGACCCGCCCCGGTAGGCACTCGACCTGTCCAGGGTTGAAGTGGATTCTTCCACCGGGGCGGGAGCTGTGGGCCGTCCCTGCCGAAGGCTCTGACCGAAACGAGGGAGCCGCGATCCACCACGTCCGGCAGGGACGGAGTCCTGCCTTCACGCTGACGCGTACGCCCCGGCGAACCGCCGCCACGCGGTCACGAAGCTCAAGGGCATGGGCCGAGCCGACAGGCTCACGCCGGTCTGTCCGTCATTCGTGTAGATGCGAATGAGGTTGCCGTGTGCGAGCAGGGCCATAGCGACCGCGTGGTCATTCAGGTCTTCGGCCCAGGCCCTCAGCTCTTCCGGTGCATCCCGCTCTTCGTCCGTGGATACCACGAGCGAGACACCGTGCCCGGTACCGGAGAGCCATGGCGTGTCAAGGGGCGGATCCATGAGGTCCGCAAGGCGCCTCGCCTCGCTTCGGAGCCACCGCACGGCAAGACGTGGCGAAGTCGTGTGGCTCCCACGTAACAGGGTGTCGCGCCCTTGGGCCGATAAGACGATCTCGCACCAGTAGAAGTCGGCAGTCATTACCTCGCCCGCCCTGCTCTCGCCAGCTCGAGACCGGCCGGACGCTTCTGTGCTGGGACGAGTTCCGCGAAGTCCACGAAGGAGCGGCGGAACTGCCGGTGACCGGTCTCCTTCATGTGAGCACGCATCCAGTCATCAACGGAGTCCGCGTCATGCCGGGTCCCGACTTACCTGCACAGGGCTCTTCGTCGCCGGCAGCGCACTCCGAGCTGTACTGCGGCTCAAGGGTCGGGTCCTGCTGCGTGGTGAACGGCTGATACCTGAAGACTCTTCGTGTCATGCCACACCCCGGTCTCGAGTCGCCGACTTCGGCGCCTCATCCGGTTCAGCACTCTCTTCAGAGTCGGCAAGCTCTTCAGGGTCAGGGAGGTACCAGCTGAGGCGCCCTCCACGGCTGTCGGCGACTCGAAGCGCGTCGTACAGGCATTCGCTCAGGCGGGCCACAGTGAACCGCAACTCACGTGTGCTCGCCTTCCGGTCGCTGATCACGTCCCGCGCGTGTCCGAGCATGTCAGCGCCTATGGCGAGCTGGGCGGTTTCCATGTCGTCCGCCAGCCGGGACAGGAACCCATGTGGTTCCTCCGTGCTGAGGTAGCACGGGCGCCCGTCTGCCGTAGGCCACGGCAGCAATCTGAGCTGCGTGACGCGTGGTGCGGTTCTTTCCGTGTGCTCTGCCATGCCGACCCCCGGCGTATCCGGTCGCTGCCGTCTTCGGTGACGAAGCTATGAGTCGGTGCAGAATCCAACCAGAGGCGCACCACAGTAGTTTGACGGAGCGTCACTACCAACTGACACGAACCGTAATAGTTACTCTGTGACACCCAGGTGAGCCGCCATGTCTCGCATGGCACGTGTGAGGGTTCTGGGCCGCTTCTTCAGGATGTCGCTCATGAGGTACCGGGCCATGGCTTGGTGCTTCAGCCACTCTCCAGACGTGGACTTGAGTCCGGTGAGTTCGTCCATGGCGTCTTGGTAGGACCCAACGGCTACGTGAGCCTTCGCCACGTCCAACCGGTGGCGGTCCCAGTTGTTGGCACTGGGCTTTCCGAAGTTGCGCACGGCCTTTTGACTGAGAAGCCCGTCATCGGCACGACGAAGAACCCCGCGAGCGTCCCCCATAATGGATAGGTCTTCCACGGCCTTCAGCTCAGCGGTCACCGGTCCAAAGGACGTCCAGTGCGTCCGATAGTCGATGTGCTCAGTGTTCAGCGCGCTCGCTGCCGTGCTCGCCATGCGTCGCGCTTCGGTGGCTACGTCTGGCCGGTTGTTCCGAAGGGCAGCGGAGGCCACGCGGAGAGACAGTTCCCCCCAGACTGCAAGCTGGCCTGGGGGTGCCTTCGAGATCACCGGTTCCATGTCGCCAGCGGTGAGCGTGGCCAGTCGCTCACTCTCGTCAAAGCGGTCTTGCCTCAGCAAGAGCCAGCACATGCCGACCACGCCCGTCGCGGCGCTCAGCGTATGGCCGGTCTCCCGGGCAAGCCGGATCCCTTCGGACAACGCGTAGTAGGCCAGGTCGTATTGGCGGATCTGAACGAGGTACTTGCCGGCGAGCATGAGCGCTTGCCCTCGGACGATCATGGCGCGCTGTTGGTCCTCGCCTTCTGTGGTAGCCACGGTGGCTTCGGCCCGCCGGAGGAGATTTGGCAGCATCTTGGCCACAGACCCGTACCGGTCGGCGTGGTAGAGCGCGTGCCCATCTCCGATGCCTCGTTGCAGGGTGTCCAGGTCATCGCCCGGCCCCAGCTCGTTGAGGGTGGCAGCCAACCCCACGGGAGGCATGAGCGCCCTACGGAGTTCGGCCAGGTGCTGACGGCTGGACTCGTCCCCAATCACTGGTGTCGGGCTCTCCGTGGTGAAGAGCGCCGAAGTCGGTACGTCAAGCGCGCGAGCGAGCACGTGAAGGGTCTCAACTCGGACGCTGCCGCCCTGTTCAACCTTGCGGATCGTGGCAACGCTCAAGTCGGATTCGTGGGCAAGGTCTTCTTGGCTCCACCCCTTCGAGCGGCGGAGCTTCTTGACGTTCTGACTCTCATCGGTGGTCATGCGTCACCATCCCCTCACACCCAGCGTATGCCCGCACGAGGGCCGCGCGAGACGGGTAGCTCCCGGTCACAATGACCTGGGCACCCTTCTTAGTTGGGGTGATCGGTTTTGCGAGAACGAGAAGGTTCGCTGCATGGCGTCGGAGTCGGAGCGGTTCATAGTCCTGACCGGGGGTCCCGGGTCAGGGAAGAGCACCTTGATCGACCACCTGCACGGGATGGGCTACGCGCGGTCCCACGAGGCAGGGCGCGGGATCATCCAGGACCAGGTCGCAATCGCCGGACGAGCGCTGCCTTGGACAGATCCAGCCCTGTTCGCCGAACTGATGCTTTGCTGGGAACTGCGCTCATACCGCATCGCCGCAGCACAGACGGCACCCGTCTTCTTCGACCGAGGAGTCCCTGACATCGTGGGCTATCTGAAACTGGAAGGGCTGCCTGTACCGGATCACGTTCACGCTGCCGCGCAGCGGTTTCGGTACCGCCGCCGTGTGTTCATCGCACCCCCCTGGCCGGAGATCTACGAACAGGACAGCGAGCGCAAGCAGTCCTACGACGAAGCCGAACGTACCTATGAGTCAATGGTCACCGCCTACACCGCCTACGAACTAGTACACCTTCCGATCGCCTCCGTTGCCGAGCGGGCGCGCTTCGTTACCGACTCCCTTCGCTGACCACTTCGGAGCCACTCGTCCAGGCAGACGCGTCGTCCGAGCCGGCAAGGACCGGTCCGGACACGGTGGGGACCCCGGGGCCGACGCCTCCATGGAGGACGGTGACGTCCGCATCGGCGGCCGGGCGGTCGAGGTGACCGACCCGGGGGTGCTGGCCACGTTCGTGGAGGACGCGGGAGCGCCGCAGCCCTTCCATCTGTTCCGGGTGGAGCTTTCCGAGGTGGTGCGGACGGCGGTCGAGGGCGACGAACTCGTCGTCCGGACCTGGCAGCCCGGCCGGGCGCTGCGGACCGTCCGGCGCGGCAACGACGACAGCGCGCCGCGCACGGACTCCGCCCGAGCCGGGGGCTGAGGCCGAGCGGCTCGCGTGGTGACGTGCCGCGTGCCCGCGTTCCGGCCCATCGGTGCGCTCCGGACGTGGACCGAGCGTTTCCCTCGGCCGTACTTGGACCGTAGGACCTGAAGCGCGGTCCAGGTCAAGGCCAGGGTCAGCGCTCCAGCACCGCGGCCCGGCACTGCGAGGGCGTGCCCCACGCGTCCCGCAGCGGCCGGGCCCTGCGCAGCCAGAGGGACAGGTCCAGCTCCTCGGTGTAGCCGACCGCGCCGTGCAGTTGGAGGGCGGTGCGGGCGGCGGTGTATGCGGCCTCGCCAGCTGCCACCTTCGCCGCGGCGACATCGGCGGGCGCCATGGACAGTGCCGCCCCGAACAGCAGCGGCCGGGCGAACTCGAGGGCGATCAGGGTGTCCGCCAGCCGGTGCTTGACCGCCTGGAACGACCCGATCGGCGCGCCGAACTGGGTGCGTTGCCCGGCGTACGCGACGGTCCGCTCCAGCAGGGCGAGCCCGGTGCCGAGCGCCTGCGCGGCCGTGGCGAGCCGCGCCCAGTCCGCCGCGCGCGCGGCGGCTGCCGCCACGTCCGGCCCGGCGGCCAGGACCTCCCCGCCGTCGTCCGGTACGGCCAGTCGCCGCGCCGGGTCGGCCGAGGCCCGCACCGGCCCGTGCCCGGGTGCGATGCACAGCCGGAACGGCTCGCCGTCCTTCCCCTGTTCGGCCACGAGGACGCAGGTCGCCGTATCGGCGTCCAGGGCGTGCGGTCCCGAGCCCGGCAGCTTCAGTGTCGCCGTCACCTCGCCCGCCGCGATGCCCGGCAGCAGCCGCTTGGCCGGCCCGGAGTCACCCAGCCCGGCGACCAGCGCCGCCGCGGCGGCTGTTTCCACCACCGGTCCCGGCACCGCATGGCGCCCCAGCTCCACGAAGGCGACGGCGAGTTCGACAGGGAGCGGGCCGACGCCCTCGTACGCCTCCGGCACGGCCAGTGCGAAGACCCCTGCCTCGGCGAGCCGGGCCCACAGCGCACGCCCGGGCGAGGCGTTCCCGGCGGCCCAGGCGCGAGCCGCCGCAGGGGTGTCCGCGGCTTTCAGCATGGCATCCAGCGAACGGGCGAAGGCCTGTTGCTCGTCGGTCAGCAGGAACCTCACGGGGTGCCTCCTCGCGGATCGGTCGGGACACGGGCACAGCCACAGCCATGGGCACAGCCACAGGCACAGCCGCGCCAGGGCGCGCCGGCCGGGGGCCCGGGGGCGTCCTCCCGGACAACCCCCGCATCAGCGGCGCCCCTTCGGCAGCCCGAGCAGCCGCTCGGCGATGATGTCGCGCTGGATCTCGTTCGTCCCGGCGTAGATGGGGCCGGCCAGCGAGAACACGTACCCCTCCGCCCACTCGCCCGGCCCGTCCGCGAGTTCGCCCTCCCCGCCCAGCAGATCGAGCGCGGTCTCGTGCAGGGCTATGTCGTACTCGGACCAGAAGACCTTGTTCAGGCTCGACTCGGCGCCGATGACCGCGCTCGCCGCGAACCGTGCGGCATTGGCACAGGTGAACAGCTGATACGCCCGTGCGCCGATCACCGCGTCCGCGACCCGGTCGCGCAGCGCGGTGTCGGCCGGGTCGGCGGCCGAGCGCCACAGCTCCACCAGCCGGTCGGCGGCGGCCAGGAAACGGCCGGGGGAGCGGAGCGTGAGGCCGCGTTCGTTGCCGGTTGTCGACATGGCGATACGCCAGCCCTGCCCCGGCTCGCCGATCACGTCCTCGTCCGGTACGAACACCTCGTCCAGGAACAGCTCGGCGAAGGCCGGCTTGCCGTCGAGCCGGCGGACCGGGCGGACCGTCACACCCGGCGCCCGCAGGTCGAACATCAGATACGTCAGACCCCGGTGGGGTTTGCCGGCGTCGGGGTCGGTCCGGAAGATGCCGAACGCCCGGTCCGCGAAGGCCGCCCGTGACGACCATGTCTTCTGGCCCGACAGCAGCCAGCCGCCGTCCGTCCGTACCGCCCGGGACGTCAGCGACGCGAGGTCCGAGCCCGACTCCGGCTCCGACCACGCCTGGGCCCAGATCACCTCGCCGCTCGCCATCGACGGCAGCACCCGGGCCCGCTGCTCCTCCGTGCCGTGGTCGAAGAGGGTCGGGGCGAGGAGGTTGATGCCGTTCTGGGAGACCCGGCCGGGCGCGCCCGCCGCGTAGTACTCCTCCTCGAAGACCAGCCACTGGAAGATGTCGACGCCCCGGCCCCCGTACCGCTGTGGCCAGGACACCACCGACCAGCGGTCGGCGTACAGCTCCGCCTCCCACTCCCGGTGCGCGGCGAAGCCCTCCTCCGTCTCCAGCGACGGCAGGGGCCGGTCGGGGACGTGCGCGCGCAGCCACTCCCGGGCCTGTGAGCGGAGCGCGTCCTCGTCCGCCGTGTGCGTCAGGTCCATGGAGTGCCGTCCCTCCTCGGAACACCTTCCCTAACAAGTGTTTGGTAGGTTAACGTGCCGGTGTGACGGACAACAAGGCTCAGTACGTGCCGGGGCACGCGCTGCTGGACGGCCGTACCGCCGTCATCACCGCGGCAGCCGGGGCCGGGATCGGCGGTGCCACCGCCCGCAGGTTCCTGGAGGAGGGCGCGCGAGTCCTCATCAGCGACGCGCACGCACGCCGGCTCAAGGAGACCGAGGAGACGCTCGCCGGGGAGTTCGGGGCCGAAGCGGTCGCCTCGCTGCCGTGCGACGTCACCGACGAGGCCCAGGTGCAGGACCTCTTCGGACACGCGGTCCGGATCCACGGCGGGCTCGACATCGTCGTCAACAACGCGGGCCTCGGCGGGACGGCCACGCTCGTCGACATGACCGACGAGCAGTGGACCCGCGTCCTCGACGTCACCCTGGGCGGCACCTTCCGCTGCACGCGAGCGGCCCTGCGCGCCTTCCGTGAAGCCTTCCGTGACGCCGACCGCGACTCCGGCCGCGGCGGCGGGGTCGTCGTCAACAACGCCTCCGTCATCGGCTGGCGCGCCCAGGCCGGACAGGCCCACTACGCCGCCGCCAAGGCCGGCGTCATGGCGCTCACCCGGTGCGCGGCCCTCGAGGCGGCCGAGTACGGGGTCCGGGTCAACGCGGTCTCACCGAGCCTCGCCATGCACCCGCATCTGGTGAAGGTCACCTCGGCCGAGCTGCTCACCGAGCTCACCGGGAAGGAGGCCTTCGGCCGGTACGCGGAGCCCTGGGAGGTCGCCAACGTCATCGTCTTCCTGGCCAGCGGCTACTCCTCGTACATGACCGGCGAGACCGTGTCCGTCAGCTCCCAGCACGCGTAGGACCAGAATGGGCACGTGCCTACGACCAAGAAGAAGACCCAGGTGACCGCCTCGCCCGAGCGGCGACGCGAGCTGCTCGACACCGCGGCCGAGGTGTTCGCGGCCCAGGGCTACAACGCCACCACGGTCCGCAAGATCGCGGACGCGGCGGGGATGCTCGCGGGCAGCCTCTACTACCACTTCGATTCCAAGGAATCGATGCTCGACGAGATCCTCTCCACCTTCCTCGACGAACTGTGGGAGGGCTACGACGCGGTCCTCGCGGCCGGGCTCGGGCCGCGGGAGACGATCGAGGCGCTCGTCACCGAGTCGTTCCGCGAGATCGACCGGCACCGCGCCGCCGTCGCGATCTACCAGAAGGAGTCCCGGCACCTGTCCGCGCAGCCCCGCTTCCACTATCTCGCCGACTCGCAGCAGAAGTTCGAGAAGGCGTGGCTCGGGACGCTGGAGCGCGGGGTCGCCACCCGCGTCTTCCGCGAGGACCTGGACATCCGGCTCACCTACCGGTTCGTCCGCGACACGGTGTGGGTCGCGGCGTCCTGGTACCGGCCGGGCGGACAGCACAGCCCGGACGAGATCGCCCGCCAGTACCTGTCGATGGTGCTGGACGGCATCTCCGTACGAGAGACATCACCACAACCGTAGGAGTTGTCATGGCCGAGGCCTACATAGTCGAAGCGGTACGCACCCCGGTCGGCCGGCGAAAGGGCGGCCTCGCGGCCGTGCACCCCGCCGACCTCGGCGCACACGTCCTGAAGGCCCTGGTCACACGGTCCGGTATCGACCCGGTCGCCGTGGAGGACGTCGTCTTCGGCTGCCTGGACACGGTCGGTCCGCAGGCCGGTGACATCGCCCGCACGTGCTGGCTGGCGGCCGGACTCCCCGAGGAGGTGCCCGGCGTCACCGTCGACCGCCAGTGCGGTTCCTCCCAGCAGGCGGTGCACTTCGCGGCCCAGGGCGTCATGTCCGGCACCCAGGACCTCGTGGTCGCCGGCGGTGTGCAGAACATGACACAGATCCCGATCGCCTTCGCGTCCCGGCAGGCCGCCGAACCGCTCGGGCTGGCCGACGGCCCCTTCCACAGCTCGCAGGGCTGGCGGGCACGGTACGGCGACGCACCCGTCAACCAGTTCCACGGCGCGGAGCTCATCGCACGGAAGTGGGGCATCTCCCGGGTCGACATGGAGGAGTTCGCCCTCCGCTCCCACCGGCGGGCCATCCGCGCGATCGACGAGGGCCGCTTCGAGCGGGAGACGGTGGCCTACGGCGACGTCACCGTGGACGAGGGCCCGCGCCGCGACACCTCCCTGGAGAAGATGGCCGCCCTCCAGCCGGTCATGGAAGGCGGCACGATCACCGCCGCCTGCTCCTCCCAGGTCTCGGACGGCGCCGCGGCCATGCTGCTCGCGAGCGAACGCGCGGTGCGGGAGCACGGCCTGACCCCGCGCGCCCGCGTCCACCACCTCTCGGTCCGCGGCGAGGACCCGATCCGTATGCTCTCCGCGCCCATCCCGGCGACCGCCCACGCGCTGAAGAAGACCGGCCTCTCCATCGACGACATCGACCTGGTCGAGATCAACGAGGCCTTCGCCCCGGTCGTCCTCGCCTGGCTCAAGGAGACCGGCGCCGACCCGGCCCGTGTGAACGTGAACGGCGGCGCGATCGCCCTGGGCCATCCGCTGGGTGCGACCGGCGTGAAACTGATGACGACGCTGCTGCACGAACTGGAGCGCACGGGTGGGCGGTTCGGGCTGCAGACGATGTGCGAGGGCGGCGGCCAGGCGAACGTGACGATCATCGAGCGGCTGTAGCGGCCGCGTAGGCGGCACTCAGTCGAGCCAGGTCACATGGACGATGACGACACGCTGCCCGCGCACGTCCGTGAGGTAGGTGAGCATGAGGCGACCGCGGCTCTCGGTCCGTAGCCCCGGGCCACGGCCCTCGTAATGCGGGCCGTCGAGATAGACCATGGAATCGCGCGTCGCGAGCACCTGCGCAAGCTGCTCGACCGTGGCGCGCGCCTCGTCGGAGAGGCCTTCCAGAAGATCGTCGGGGTCATGCTCCCAGTGCCAGTCAGCCACCCGCGACCTCGCGGTGGGCCGCGCGGACGATCTCGCCGGCCTCGCGAATGGCCTGAGTTCTGATCTCGGGGTCCTCGTCATTGACGGACTGCTCGGCCGCATGGAGCCGTCGAGCAGTCCCTGGGTGCCGCTCGATCTCGACGATGACGCCCCAGCGTCGATAGAACATGCGGATGGGGAGGACGCTGTCCTCCTCACCGGCCTGTACGAAGACCTTCTGCATGTCCTCGAAGAACTCCGGCAGCCGGGACGGCGCCACCGCGGCAATCGCCTGGCGGAGCGCGGGCAGCGTCAACGCGGGCATGGGAATCACCGGGCCATTGTCATCGATGTGCTGGACCGACATGCGACGAATCTCCCGCCTACGCCTGTTCGCGGACGCCGCCCAGAATAGCCCCGGGCACAGCAGCACTGTCGTGCTTCAGCTTCCTCCGCTCGAACGGGTGATCCGGCGATCAGGCAGCGTCAGGGTGCCGGCGACGCGCTCGGCGATGTCGACGGTGTCCATGACGGCGATTCTGCCGTGGCACCGTCGTGCCGTGATCCCGTACGGGAGATCCGCGCGTGCTACAGTTGGCGACGTTGCAGTTTTGGTACCCATGAACTTTATGTGCGCCTGACGGGAATGTTCCGCCGGGCGCATTATTGTTTTCCGGCATCTCCGGATGGGACCTCTTACCTATCGGGAGAATGACATGGCTACGGGAACCGTGAAGTGGTTCAACGCTGAAAAGGGCTTCGGCTTCATCGAGCAGGACGGCGGCGGCGCCGACGTCTTCGCGCACTACTCCAACATCGCCACCTCGGGCTTCCGTGAGCTCCAGGAGGGCCAGAAGGTCTCCTTCGACGTCACGCAGGGCCAGAAGGGCCCGCAGGCGGAGAACATCGTCCCGGCCTGACACCCGGACGCGTACCTCGCAGCCGGGGCCCGTACCTTCGCGGTGCGGGCCCCGGCTTGTGCTGTCCTCAGGCCCAGGAAGGCATTGAATGACTGTCCCCGAACGTCCCGCACGCAAGCGGCCGGCCAAGCGCGCCGCCACGCAGTCCCCGAAGGCGTCCGCGAAGAAGTCCATAAGCGGTTCCGCGAACGGTTCCGCAAAGGGCTCTGCAAAAGGCTCTGCGAAGCGCTCCGCCGGTGTGCGCCGCGCCGCGCCGCCGCAGGAATTCGCGCTGCCGCAATCCAGCACGCCCGCCCTGCCCGCCGTCGGGGCGTTCGACGAGCTGGACATGCCGGCCGCGCTGCTCAAGACCCTCGCCGCCCAGGGCGTGACCGAGCCCTTCCCGATCCAGGCCGCCACACTGCCGAACTCCCTTGCCGGACGTGACCTCCTCGGCCGCGGGCGCACCGGATCCGGCAAGACCCTCGCCTTCGGTCTCGCCCTGCTCGCCCGTACCGCCGGGCGGCGGGCCGAGGCGCACGCGCCGCTCGCCCTGGTCCTCGTGCCCACGCGGGAGCTCGCGCAGCAGGTCACGGACGCCCTCACCCCGTACGCGACGGCCGTCAACCTCCGGCTCGCGACGGTCGTCGGAGGGATGTCGATAACCAAGCAGGCCGGTGCGCTGCGGCGCGGCGCCGAGGTGCTCGTGGCGACGCCCGGACGGCTCAAGGACCTCATCGAGCGCGGCGACTGCCGGCTCGACCAGGTGGCTGTCACCGTGCTCGACGAGGCCGACCAGATGGCCGACATGGGCTTCATGCCCCAGGTCACCGCGCTGCTGAAGCAGGTGGAGCCGGGCGGGCAGCGGTTGCTGTTCTCGGCCACCCTGGACCGCAACATCGACCGGCTGGTACGGCAGTTCCTGAGCGACCCCGTGGTGCATTCGGTCGACCCGTCCGCCGGCGCGGTGACCACGATGGACCACCACGTCCTGTACATCGCCGACGAGACCGACAAGAAGGCCGTCACCACACGTATCGCCGCCCGTGACGGCCGGGTCATCCTCTTCCTGGACACCAAGCGGTCCGTGGACCGGCTCGTCAAGCGGCTGCTGGCCAGTGGCGTACGGGCTGCCGGGCTGCACGGCGGGCGGACCCAGCCGCAGCGCAACCGCACCCTCGACCAGTTCAAGAACGGGCAGGTCACCGCGCTCGTGGCGACCAACGTGGCGGCCCGCGGCATCCACGTGGACGACCTGGACCTGGTCGTGAACGTCGATCCACCCATGGATCACAAGGACTATCTGCACCGCGGCGGACGCACCGCGCGGGCGGGCGAGTCGGGCAGCGTGGTGACGCTGGTGCTGCCGGACCAGAAGCGCGAGCTGACCCGGCTGATGTCGGACGCGGGGATCAGCCCGCGCACGGCCAGCATCAAGTCCAGCGACGAGGAACTGGCCCGGCTGACCGGCGCCCGCGAACCGTCCGGCGTGGCCGTCACCATCGAGGTGCCGCAGCCGCAGCCGAAGCAGGCCTCCGCGCAGTCCCGCCCGAAGCGCAAGCGCGCAGGCGCTGCCCCGGCCCGTCGCTCGCAGCCCGCAGGGCGCGGCCGGACCGGGAGCGGCCGCGCTGCCGGCGGTGCCCAGGGCCGGACCGGGAGCCGCCGGACCGCGCAGTAGCCGCTCAATGGCCGGGCGGCGGCCCGCCCTTCAGTGCAGCAGCCGCCCGCGCAGCGCCGACAGCGTACGAAGATCCAGGCCCAGCCCCTGCGTCAGATAGCCGAAGAGGCCGCCGTACTCCGTGTCGACGGCCGCGAGAGCGGAGTTCAGATACTCCGTGCGCACCTCCTGCAGCGGGATCAGCAGGTCCGGGTTCTGCATCCGGCCGGACTGCTTCAGGCCCTCGCGGACCTTCGCGTCGTACGCGGCCCGGTAGGTGTTGGACGCCAGATAGTCCTGTACGGCCAGTGGCTCGGGCACGCCCAGCGCGACGAGCAGCAGATAGCTCGTCCAGCCGGTGCGGTCCTTGCCGGCCGTGCAGTGGTAGAGCAACGGCGTGGTGGCGGTGGACGCCGCGTCGCGCAGCGTCGCGCCGAACCGGTCACGGTTCTCGGCGCTCGTGACGAACGTGCGGTAGACGCCGTGCATGAACGCGGCGGCCCTGCCGTTGCCGAGCATCTCCTCCTGCTTGACCGGATCGCCCGAGCCGATGACGGCCAGCAGCTGGGCGAACAGCCCGTTGTCGGTGACCGGGCGGGAGGTGACCGCGAGGCCGGCCGGGAGTCGGTCGGCGCCGTCGTACTGGAGCTCCAGCGGGATGCGGTAGTCGACGACCCTGCGCAGCCCCAGTCCGGCCAGCGTGGTGACGTCGGCGTCGGTGAGCCTGCTCAGGGCGTCGGCGCGGTGGACCAGTCCGTGACGCACCCGGTCTCCTGACCAGGTCGGGTGGCCGCCCAGATCACGGACGTTGACCGCGCCCTGGAGCGGGAGATGCGCCTGGAGCGGGAGATGCGCCTGGCGGGGGCGCGCGGACGCCGCGGGGGCGGCGGACGCCAGCAAGGCGGCGGCGCAGGTGGTGCAGGCGGTGCTCAGCAGTGCGCGTCGTGTGAGTGGCATGACGGAACTCCCGTGCGGGGTATGAGGGTTGGTCACCCTGCGGTCGGCAGGGCGCGGAGCACGTGCTCGGCCTCGGACATCACGCGGGTGATGAGCTCCGAGCAGCTGGGGAGGTCCTCGATCACCCCCGCCACCTGCCCGGACGCCATGACGCCGAGGTCGGTGCGGCCCTCGACCATCGAGGCCTTCAGGAGCATGGGCGTGTTCGCGGCGAGCAGGACCTGGCTCCAGGACAGGCCCTTGCCGTGTTTCATCGCGAGTCCGTCGCGGACCATCGCGGCCCAGGACAGCCCCGAGAACTTCTTGAAGCCGGCCGCTCTGTGCAGCGCGTGCAGCAGCGCCCGGGTGCGGCCCGACCGTTCCAGCGCGTCGACCAGGTCCGTACGGAGCATCCGGTGCGGCAGCCCGTCGACGGCCGTCGTGACGGTGACGTCCTTCACCGACGCCGCGAGATAGCGGGCCTTGACGGCGTCCGGCACGGTCGAGTCGGAGGTGAGGAGGAAACGGGTGCCCATGGCGATGCCCGCCGCCCCGTAGGCGAGCGCCGCCACCAGTCCCCGTCCGTCGTGGAAGCCCCCAGCCGCGACCACCGGGATGTCGACCGCGTCCACCACCTGCGGCAGCAGCACGGTCGTGGCGACGTCCCCGGTGTGCCCGCCGCCCTCTCCGCCCTGCACGATCACCGCGTCCGCGCCCCATGCCGCCACTTTCTCGGCGTGCCGGCGGGCGCCGATGGACGGGATGACGACCACGCCCGCGTCCTTCAGCTCGGCGATCAGCTCGCGCGAGGGGGCGAGGGCGAAGGAGGCGACCCGTACGCCCTCGTCGATGATGATCCGCACCCGCTCCCGTGCGTCGCCGGCGTCGGCCCGCAGGTTGACACCGAAAGGCGCGTCCGTACGGGACTTGACCTCGCGTACGGCCCCCTTCAGCTGCTCGGTGGTCATCGTCGCGGAGGCGAGGATGCCGAGCGCCCCGGCGTTCGCGGACGCGGAGACGAGCCGGGGGCCGGCCACCCAGCCCATACCGGTCTGGACGATGGGGTGCCGGACGCCGGTGAGCTTGGTGAGCGGGGTCTCCAGCGGGGCCGTCACGCTCTGACCTCGCGGTCGCGGGCACCGGCCGGATCGATGACCTCGCGGATGAGGCGCAACTCGGCGGGGGCCGGTTCGCGGGTGTTCGGGACGTCTTCGGCGATCGTCAGATCGAAGGCGGTGGCTTCCCGGATCTGCTCGACCGTCACACCCGGGTGCAGGGACGCGAGCCGCATCGAGCGGTCCGGTGTCGCGAAGTCGAAGACGCCGAGGTCGCTGACGACGCGCGGGATGCGGTGGTAACGCGTCGCGGAGGGACCGGCCCCGGCCGCGTGGTCGTGACCGACGCCGCTCACCATGTCGACCTTCTCGACGAAGACCCGGGTGGAGTGCCGTGGCACCCAGTAACTCACCGGATTGTTGAGGGTGTTGACCGGGGCACCCCGCACCCCGAGCAGCTGGCGCGTCGGACGGGACCAGTCGCCGATGCAGGAGATGTTCTGGTTGCCGTACCGGTCGATCTGGCTCGCGCCCATCATGACGTGCCGCTTGCCGCCCGTGACCATCGTGAGATGGCGGCGGTACGGCAGCCAGCCCTCCACGGTGCCGTCCGGCCCGACGAGCATCGCCTCGCCGTCCGTCAGGAGCAGACCGGGGGAGAAGGTGCGCCTGGCGAGGCGGGCGCCGATGGACGGGATCAGACCCATGGGGCTGGCCAGGACCTCGCCGTTGTCGCGCCAGGCCTCGGCGCAGGCGATCACGCAGTACTCGGCCCGGGTGGGTGGGAGAAGAGGCCCACGAGTGACGGTCGTGGTCATCGCTGCTCCTCGTGCCAGGCCTGGACGGCGCGCTGGTAGTCGTGCTCGCTCCCGCCGGACAGGAAGCGCCGGGCGAAGTCGGGCCAGGGCATGGTCGCGTACAGCTTCTGGAAGGCCTCGTCGCGGCCGGAATCGGGGACGCATGACGTGAAGTGCGCGCCGTTCGGGGCCTCGACGACGCCGGTGACGCTGTGGCGGCTGACGAGAAGGGTCTGCGGGGCGGCGTCCTTGGTGAGCTCGGCGGTTTCGACGAGTTGCTCGCAGGAGACGTACGCGGCGTCGGCGGCCTCGCAGAAGAGGTCGTCGAAGTACGGGTCGGGGCCCAGGTACTGGCCGTTGCCGAGCCGGTCGGCGCGGTTCAGGTGGACCAGGGCGGCGTCCAGGCGGAGGGCGGGTACGGCGACGAACTCCTCGCCGTCGTCGTAGGGCGAAGTCACCGTCCGCAGCTCCGGGTTGACACGCATGACGTCCGAGCCGAGGCCCGCACGGACGGGCAGGAACGGCAGCCGGTTCGCGGCGGCGTGCAGGCCCCACATGAACATGGCCTCGTCGAGCTCCGTCATCTCGAAGGCGCCACGCTCGCGGGCGGCACGGAACTGGGGCTCCAGCGGGATGGAGTCGAGGGTCGCGAAGGGCGCGACAAGCTTGCGGATGCGTCCGGCGGCGGCGAGCAGGCCGACGTCGGGGCCGCCGTACGAGACGACCGTGAGGTCGGTGATCCCGGTCCGGAGCAGTGCTCTCACCAGGGCCATCGGCTTGCGGCGGGAGCCCCAGCCGCCGATGCCGAGGGTCATCCCGCTGTGCAGTCGCCCGACGGCCTCGTCGACGGTCATGGTCTTGTCGGCCACGCTCATGCCTCCTTCTCGTCCTTGCCGAAGGTGTCGCGGACGCGGTCGGCGGTCCCGCTGAGACCGGCCTCGAACGTGAAGCCCTGCTCGAAGCGGTAGCTGCGGCGCACGTCGACGGGGTCGATGCCGTTGATGGCGGCCTTGGCCAGCCGGAGCAGATACGGGTCCTTCCGCGCGATCTCGCGCGCCAGCTCCAGGGCCGCGGCGTGGAGTTCCCCGCGCGGGACGACCTTCCAGACCGAGCCGTGGGCGTGCAGTTCGGCGGCCGTCGCCGTGCGCGAGGTGTAGTACAGGGCGCGCATCAGATGCTGGGGGACCAGCCGGGCGAGATGGGTGGCGGCGCCGAGCGCGCCCCGGTCCAGCTCCGGCAGCCCGAAGGTGGCGTCGTCGGACGCGACGATCGCGTCCGCGTTGCCGACGAGGCCGATCCCGCCGCCCAGACAGAAGCCGTGCACGGCGGCGACGACGGGGACCTCGCACTCGTAGACCGCGGCGAACGCCTCGTAGCAGCCGCGGTTGGCGCCGATGAGTGCCGGGTTCCCGGCGTGCCCGGTGTCCCGCTGCAGCTCCTTGATGTCGACGCCCGCGTTGAAGCCGCGGCCCGCGGCGGTCAGCAGGACGCAGCGGATCTCCGGGTCCCGGCCGGCGGTGCGGACGGTGTCGGCGAGGTCGTACCAGCCCTGTACGGGGAGGGCGTTGACGGGTGGGAAGTCGACCGTGACGACGGATATGCCCTTCTCCGGGCTTGAGGTGGAGACACCCATGAGCGGATCAGCTACCTTTCCACCAAACATTTGTTAGGTGATGCTGGGTCAGGAAGGTAGCAGCCGATGGAGTTGGAGGGGAGGGTCGCCGTCGTCACCGGTGGCACCCGGGGCGTCGGCGCAGGCATCGCCCGTGCGTTCCTGTCGGCCGGGGCGGAGGTCGTCGTCTGCGCCCGCAGACCGCCGGACGCGCCGGTCGGTACGGGGGGCCGTACGGCGCGTTTCGTGTCCGTGGACCTGCGGGACGCGGCGGCCGTGGCGGAGTTCTTCACCGGGGTCGTACGGCGGTACGGGCGGCTGGACGCGCTGGTCAACAATGCGGGCGGGACGCCGTACCGGCTGCTCGGGGAGGGTGGTGCCGAGCGTCACGCCCGGGTCGTCGGTCTGAATCTGGTGGCGCCGATGACCGCGTCGCTCGCAGCGTACGAGCATCTGCGCGCGGTGCGCGGGTCGGTCGTGATGATCGGCAGCGTGAGCGCGACACGGCCGTCGCCGGGCACCGCGGCATACGGGGCGGCCAAGGCGGGGCTGGAGAGCCTGGCGCGGTCGATGGCCGTGGAATGGGCGCCCGAGGTGCGGGTGAACACGCTGGTGCTCGGGATGGTCCGTACGGAGCTGTCCCACATCCACTACGGCGACGAGGCGGGCGTGGCGGCCGCCGGGCGCACCGTGCCGCTGGGCCGGCTGGCCGAGCCGGACGAGATCGGCGACGCGGCGGTGTTCCTCGCGTCGGAACGGGCGGCGTATGTGAGCGGGGCGTCGCTCCTGGTGCACGGGGGAGGGGAGCGGCCCGCGTTCCTGGCTGCCGCAACTGCCAACAAAGAGAGCCGAGATGACTGCTGAGCCGACTTCTGGACCGACTGCTGGGCCGACTTCTGGACCGGCTGCTCGGCCGACTGCCGGGATCTGCGACGGCCGGGTCGTGATCGTGACGGGTGCGGGACGGGGGCTCGGGCGGGCGCACGCCCTGGCGTTCGCGGCGGAGGGGGCCCGGGTGGTGGTGAACGACCTGGGGGTGGGACTGGACGGTGCTCCGGGACCGGACAGCCCGGCGGTGCACGTCGTCGAGGAGATCAAGGCGCTGGGCGGCGAGGCGGTCGCGCACGGCGGTGACATCGCGACGGCGGAGGGGGCGGCGTCCCTCGTGGCCACCGCGGTGGAGAGCTTCGGACGGCTCGACACCCTCGTCAACAACGCGGGGTTCCTGCGCGACCGGATGCTGGTCAATCTGGACGAGGACGACTGGGACGCGGTGATGCGGGTGCATCTGAAGGGTCACTTCCTGCCGCTGAAGCACGCGGCGGCGTACTGGCGGGCGGAGTCGAAGGCGGGCCGTGGGGTGGCGGCCCGTGTCGTCAACACGTCCTCGGGGGCGGGGCTTCTCGGCTCGGTCGGCCAGGGCAACTACAGCGCGGCGAAGGCGGGCATCGTAGGGCTCACACTGGTCGCCGCCGCGGAAACGGCCCGCTACGGCGTGCAGGTCAACGCGATCGCGCCGGCCGCGCGCACCCGGATGACCGAGCGGACGTTCGCCGACGCGATGGCGGCGCCGGGAGACTCCGGGGCCTTCGACGCGATGGCCCCCGGGAACGTGTCCCCGCTGGTCGTCTGGCTCGGCTCGGCCGCGTCGGCGGGCGTCACCGGCCGCGTCTTCGAGGCGGAAGCGGGCCGCATCACGGTCATGGAGGGCTGGCGCCCGGGCCCGACCGCGGACAAGGGCGCGCGCTGGACGCCGGGTGAGGCGGGCGAGACGGTCCTGAAACTGCTGACGGAGTCGGAGGCGCCGCAGCCGGTGTACGGAGCGCGGTAGTCGCAACGGGGGACCGTGTCCCCCGTGTCTCCCCCGTGCCCCCTGCTCCCGGGTTGCCGTGCGGCTGCCGCCGGTGGGGGATGGGGCGTCCGGGAGCGGGGTGTCGAGTAGGGGGTTCGGGGGCCGCCGGCTCCCGGACACCTCTCCCAGGGGGCTGGGGCGGAGCCCCCGGTTCAGTCCAGCAGCCGCTTCGTCGCCGCGCGCTGCCGCTCGGTCGCCCCCGTCAGGAAGCGGGTCACGACCTCCAGCTCGTCCGTCGTGAACTCCTCGTAGAGTTCTGCGACTTCCCGCGCCCAGTCGTCGAAGAGCGGAGCCAGCTCCGCCAGTTTCTCCGGGCGGGACTCGATCAGCACCCGGCGTTTGTCCGTCGGGTGCTTGACCCTGCGGACGTAGCCCTTGGCCTCGAGGCGGTCCACCAGGCCGGTCACCGACGCCGGGGCGAGGCCTGAGCGCTCGGCGAGGTCCTTCGCGGTGAGGGCGCCGTGGCGCTGGAGGAGGTCGAGGGTCTTGGTCTCCGTGGGGCCGAGGCCCTGCTTCGCCGCGATCGCCGTGTGGAACGCGACAGACGCCGCGCTGGAGTCACGGCCCGCCTCGGTCAGGGTCGCGATCACCTCGGCCCGGCGTGCACTGGCCCCGTCCCTGTCCCTGGTCATGGGCACAGCCTAACAAAATATTTCGTTCGGTCGAACGAAGGACTTGTGATCACCCCTGTGGGGATGCAAGTCTTTCGTTAGGTCGAACGAAATAAAACCAGGAAACAGGGAGCCGGAATGACCACGACAGCCAGTACCGTTGCCGCACCCCCGGCGGCGCTCCATCCGCGCCGCTGGGCAGCCGCCGCCGTCATGATGGTCGCCGCGCTGATGGACCTCCTGGACGTGACGATCGTCAATGTGGCGATCCCGTCGATAGGCCGCGACCTGGGTGCCTCCGAGAGCGCCCTGCAGTGGACGGTCTCCGCCTATCTGCTGGGCTTCGCCGCGACGCTCATCGTCTCCGGGCACCTCGGTGACCGCTACGGACGCAAGGCGCTCTTCCTCGCCGGCACGGCGGGCTTCGGCATCGCGAGTCTGGCCTGTGGGGTCGCGCACAGCCCGGGGCAGCTGATCGCGGCCCGCGCGTGCCAGGGCGTGATGGCGGCGATGCTGATGCCGCAGGTGCTCGGCTCGTTCCGCACGCTCTTCCACGGCAAGGAGCGCGGCGCCGCCTTCGGGATGTACGGAGCCGTCGCCGGCTTCGCCTCCGCGATCGGGCTGCTGCTCGGCGGACTGCTCACCGGCGCCGACCTGTTCGGCTGGGGCTGGCGCTCCGTGTTCCTGGTGAACGTGCCGGTGGCCGTTGCCACGTTCATCGCCGGGGCCGTACTCGTACCGGTGACGAAGGAGCGCTCGGCGGGCCGGCCGGATGTCCTGGGCAGCCTGGTGCTGGCGGGAGGTCTGGTCGCCATCGTCCTGCCGCTGGTGCAGGGGCGCTCCAACGGCTGGCCGTTGTGGGGCTGGATCTGCCTGGCCGCCGGTGTGCTGACCGTCGTAGGACTGGGGCTGTTCGAGGCGCGCCGGCGCGGTGCGACGGTACCGCTGCTGCCGGACCGCGCGTTCCGGCTCCCCGCGTTCTCCGTCGGTGTGGCCGTGCAGATGCTGTTCGCGATCGGTATGCAGGGCTTCTTCCTGGTCTTCGCGATCTGGCTGCAGGGCAGCGAGGGCTACACCCCGATGCAGGCGGGCCTCGTCACGGTCGCCTTCTCGGTCGGCGGCTTCCTCACCGCCCCGGCCGCCGACACCCTCGCCGTCAGGGCCGGACGGCTGGTGCTGGCCGCGGGCGCACTGATGATGGCCGGCGGCTTTGCCTGGGTCTGGTACGCGGTGACGCAGTCCGACGCCACCCACACCGGCGCCTGGCCGCTGGTTCCCGGTCTGGTCATCGCAGGCGCCGGCCTCGGCTTCCTGGTCGTCCCGCTGGTGAACGTCGTCCTGTCCGCCGTCCCGGGCGACATCGCGGGCGGTGCTTCCGGAATCTTCTCCACGGCCCAGCAGTTCGGCGGCGCACTCGGCGCGGCCGTGATCGGCACCGTCTTCTTCGAGCACACGACGGGCGGCCTGACGGACGCGCTGTCGACGGCGATGCCGTGGGTGGTCGCCGCGTTCGTCCTCTGCGCCGTCCTCTGCCTGGCCCTCCCGCGCACCGCGGCCGGTCAGGACGCCTGATCCCCCTCCCGCGCATTGCACGGTCCACCTCCCGAACCGAGCCCAGGAGGCTTTCCCATGACCGCAAGGAAATCCCGGACCGCCGCCCTCGCCCTGGCCACGCTGCTCGCCGCCGCCGTCGGTGCACCGGCAGCCAGTGCCGTACCGGGACCGAGTGCCGTACCGGCGGCCGGGGCAGTACCGGGACCGAGTGCCGTACCGGCAGCCGGGCCCGTGTCGCAGCAGAAGACGCGACCCGCCGTCGATGTCACCGCGACCGCCGACGACTTGGTCGCACCGGGCGCCGCCCGCCCTGGCCCCGCCACCTTCCGGGTGTCCACCACCGACGCGCGGTCGGGCCATGTGGGACTGGTCCGGCTCCGTAAGGGCGCCTCGCTCGCAGCCTTCCGCACCGCCATGAGGAAGGCGTTCTCCGACGACCCCGCCGTTGTCGTCGAGGGCAACAAGGAGGTGACGGACCAGGCGGAGCTGCTGGGCGGCGCCCTGACCCTGCCCGGAAGCCCCGGCTCCTTCAGCCAGGTGCTGCAGCCGGGCACGTACCACCTGCTCGAATACCGGGACTTCGAGGACGACGCCCTGCCGACGGGGCAGGAGCGCGTCCTGTGCTCGCGGTCTCCGGGACACCGGAAGGGCAGCTCCCGCGGGCCGGCGCGACCGTCGTTTCGCAGACCGTCCCGGGCGTCGGACCCCGCTTCCTGGCACCCCCCACGCTGGGCGGCGGGGAGCCGGTGCGCTTCGTCAACGTGATGCCCGGGCAGGTCAACGAGGCCGCCTTCCACAAGCTGTTCCCCGGGAAGACGGACGCCGATGTCGACAAGTTCTTCACCGCGCCCGACTGGGGCGATCCGCCGTTCGACCCGTACGCGAACGTCGGCACCCCTCCGGTCTCGCCCGGCCGCTCCACCGTGCTCCGGATGCCGCTCACCCCCGGTGAGTGGGCGCTGGTCACCTGGGTCGGCAGCGCGGTGGACGGAAGCAGGCTCGCCGCGCGGGGCATGCACACCGTCGTCACCGTCAAGTGAACGGGCCGCGGCCCGCCGGAGCATGAGCTCCGGCGGGCCGCTCGCCCGCCGGGGATCCCGCTGCGATCGACGAGGCGCCGGATGGCGAGGCTCGGATGGCGAGGTGCCGCGTGGTGAGGAGTCGCGTGGTGAGGCATCGGTGCCGCGGATGTGTGTCCGAGTCAACCCGGTTACCGCGCAAGGACGTTCGCGCATCAGATGTGTGACGGCCCGGTGGTGGAGGTGAATTACGCGAAAACACCTCGCGGTTGACGTTGACGCGACAAGTTCTACGCGCGTCATCATGACGCCATGCGAATCCCCCCACGGTTCACCATGCTCGGCGGCGCTGCCGCCCTCATCTCCGCCCTCGTCGTCGGCGGACCCGTCGCAGCCCCGGCGACCGCCGCCACCGCGGTCGGTGAGATCTGCTACTCCGACCTGCCCTCCCAGGCCCACGACACCCTTGAGCTCATCGAGAACGGCGGCCCGTTCCCGTACCCGCAGGACGGGACGGTCTTCCAGAACCGCGAGAGCGTCCTCCCGGCCCACTCGGCCGGCTACTACCACGAGTACACGGTGAAGACGCCCGGCTCGTCCACGCGCGGTGCCCGCCGGATCGTCACGGGGCAGTCGTCGCAGGAGGACTACTACACCGCCGACCACTACCGGTCGTTCGACCTCGTCGACTACGGCTGCTGATCCGCCCGCTGTCCCATCCTGTGCTCTGACCCCCTCCATCCCGTGCCGCCGGCCCTTCCCCCTCTGGGCCGGCGGCACGGCTCTTTCCGCCGTCCACTTCGCCGTAACCGCGGGGCTACCCCTTCCTGCCAGGCTCCCTGCTGTTCAGAAAGTTGTCTGTACAACATGGAGCTCCGCTCATGTCCACCCTCGCGTCCGCACCGCCGTTCTGGCTGCGCGACAACTGTCCCTGCACCGGCTGCCGGGACCCCCGTAACGGCCAGAAGCTGTTCCAGATCACCGAACTGCCCGCCGGGCTCGCCGTGGACTCCGTCCACGACGCGCTCACCGCGGACGGCGCGCCCGCACACGAGGTCGTCTGGGCCCCCGACGGACACCGCTCCGTCTACGCCGAGAGCTGGCTCGGCGCGCACCTCCCCGGCGCCTACGCCGTCCCGGGCGACGGCCGCACCGAGGACGACAAGGAGCTGTGGGTCGCCGCCGACCTGGAGGGACGGCTCCCCACGGCCGACTGGGCCGCCTACACCAGCGACCCCGCCGCCAAGTCCGCCGCCCTCCAGAGCGTGCTGCGGGTCGGCTTCGTCCTGCTGCGCGGCGTCCCCGTCCGCGACCGGCAGGTCCTCGACGTCGCGGGGAGCTTCGGATTCGTACGTGAGACGAACTACGGCCCGCTCTTCGAGGTACGCGTCGAGGCCGACCCCAACAACCTCGCCTTCACCGGTGCCCGTATCACCCCGCACACCGACAACCCCTACCGCGACCCGGTCCCGACCCTCCAGCTGCTGCACTGCCTCACCAACGCGGCCCAGGGCGGCGACTCCGGCCTCGTCGACGGCTTCCGTGCCGCGGCGCTGCTGCGGGCCGAGGATCCCGGCGCGTACGAGATCCTCACGCGCGTCCCCGTGCCGTTCGCCTTCGCCGACGACCGCACCGAACTGCGCGCGCACCGGCCGCTGATCGGCACCGACCCACTCGGCCGGATCCGGGAGATCCGCTTCAACAACCGCTCCATCGGCACCCTGCACCAGCCGGCCGAGGTGCTCGACGCCTTCTACGGCGCGTACCGCACCTTCGGCGAGCTGCTGCTCCGCCCCGAGCTGCAGCTCGACTTCCGGCTCACCCCCGGCGACTGCCTGATCTTCGACAACACCCGGCTGCTGCACGCCCGTACGGCCTTCGCCGAATCCGGCGACCGCCACCTCCAGGGCGCCTACGCCGACATCGACGGCCTCGCGTCCACCCTGGCCGTACTCCGCCGCGACCTCAAGGAAGGTGCCGCATGAACACCGAGGTGAGTCCCCTCGACACCCTCGCCGCGCTCTTCGAGGGCGAAGGCAGCGCCGAGTACTTCGGCGAGGCCGTCACCCAGGCCCAGCACATGCTCCAGGCCGGCGCTCTCGCCGAGGCCGCGGGGGCTCCGCCGCACCTGGTCGCCGCCGCGCTGCTGCACGACGTCGGCCACTTCCAGGGCACGGTCACCGGCCGCGACCTGATGGAGCACGGCACCGACAACCGGCACAGCCACACCGGAGCCGACTGGCTCGACCGGTGGTTCGGGCCCGAGGTGACCGAACCCGTACGACTGCACGTCGCCGCCAAACGCTACCTGTGCGCCGTCGAGCCCGGCTACTTCGACCTGCTCTCCGAGGCGTCCGTGCACACCCTGCGTGTCCAGGGCGGTCCGATGACCGAGGAGCAGGCACGGGCCTTCGAGGCGCACCCCGGCGGGCGCGACGCCGTCGCCGTACGCCGCTGGGACGAGCAGGCGAAGGACCCGGAGATGGCGACCCCGGACTTCGCGCACTTCCGGCCGCTGCTGGAGAGTCTGCTGCGGCCGCAGGCGCGGTGACCGGCTGAGCGCCTGGGCGGCGACGCCTGCGGCGGGCCTCTTTCCCCACCCCGCCCCTTCCCGTAACTGGGGGGCAAGCCCCCAGACCCCCGTACGCCCTTCGGGCGTGTCCTCAATCGCCGGACGGGCTCCAATGGAGTCCCTCTGGGGGTCCCCCCACGCCCGCAGGGCGTAGGGGGAGATTGAGGAGCGGGGGTTCGGGGGCAGAGCCTCCGATTCGGGAAGGGGCGGGCCGGGGCACCGGCCCCCGGCTCAGGGGCTGAGCCGGCGGCCCAGCGCGCTCGTCGCCGTCGAGCTCTGCATCGTGAACGCGACCGTTCCCGGCAGATACCGGTCCTGCGACCACTCCACCGGCGACCCCGCCGGGTCGGTGGAATGCCGCCGCTCCCGCAGCAGCGCCTCCCCGGCCCGGCAGCCCAGCAGCTCCGCGTCGTCCTCGTCCGCCTGCACCAGATCGATCGTGTGCCGGGCGTCCGCGAACAGCACGCCGTGCAGCTCCAGTTGCTCCGAGTACGAGACCGTGTCCAGCGGCATTCCGGCGACCAGCTCGCCGATCCGCTCCGGATATGTCGTGCGCTCCACCATCACCGGGGTGCCCGAGAGCGTACGCAGCCGGCGCACCCGGTACACGATCGCGCCGTCCGCAAGGCGGAGCTTCTCCGCCTCCTCCTCGTTCGCCGTGACCCGGTCGAGCGCCACCACCCGGCCCCCCGGCTCCTCGCCGAGAGACCGTGCCCAGCGGGTGAAGCTGCGCAGCTCACCGAAGCTGTGCAGGCGCGGCGCGCCGAGCACCACTCTGCGGGTACCGCGCCGCGAGGTGATCAGCCCGTCGGTGCGCAGCGCGGCGAGCGCCTGGCGCACCGTGCCCCTGGACACGCCGTAACGGCGGGCCAGTTCGTCCTCCGCGGGCAGCTTCGCCCCGGAGCCGTACTCGCCGGCCGTGATGGCGGTACGCAGATCGGCGGCGACCTTCAGATACAGCGGCGTCCTCTGCCGTCCTTCGCTCACGCGCTCACCCTGTCATGTCGCCTCGTCATGGCACCAGCGAGCTCAGCAGCTCGGGGTCGACGTCCGCGAGCGACCGAGCGAGGGTCACCCCGTCGGCAGCCGCGAGCGGTTCGGTCGAGGGCACCGCCAGGACGCGGCAGCCCGCCGCACGGGCCGACGCGACACCCGTGGGGCTGTCCTCCACGGCGACGCACTGAGCCGGGTCGGCGCCGAGCGCCGCGGCCGCCGCCAGATACGGGTCGGGCTCCGGCTTCGTCCGTACGGTGTCCTCGGCGCCGAACAACGCGTCGAAACGATGTCCGTCCAGCGTCCCCGCGACCTGCTCCACGACCGCCCGCGGCGATGCCGAGACCAGCGCCGTCGGCACGTCCTGCGCGCGCAGCGCGGCGAGCAGCCGCAGCGCGCCCGGGCGCGGCTCGACCGCCGCCGAAAGCCGGGCGGCGAATTCCGCGCCCAGCTCGGCGGCGAGTTCCTCCTCCGGCGCGCCCAGATACGTGTGCAGCATCGCCGCGGTGTCCCCGACCGAGCGGCCCGTCACGGCCGTACGCCGCTCGGCGCCCAGGGTGCGGCTGCGGCGCTCAGCCGCTGATTCCACGACATCGAGCCAGACGCCCTCGGTGTCGACCAGGGTGCCGTCCATGTCGAACAGCACTCCTCGCAGTGCGCTCACTCGGCGCCGCCACGGGTGACCAGGACGGGTCGCTCCTGCGGGCGTACGGACACGGCCGCGCCCGGCGTGAGTTCCGCCGCGGCGTGCGTCGGCACGTCCGCCTTGACGACCGTTCCGTCGGGGAGCGTGACCCGCACCCGGGTGGTGGGGCCGTGGAAGGCGGTGCCGGTGACCCGGGCCGGGCCGTCCGCGTCCACCACGACGTCCAGGGCCTCGGGGCGGATCAGCGCATGCACCGCGCCCGGCGCGGGCGTGTCGCCCTCGACGGGCAGCCGGGCACCGAGCACCTCGACCAGACCGCCCTCGACCGCCTGCGCGGGCACCCGGTTCATGGTGCCGATGAACTCCGCGACGAAGTCCGTCGCGGGGCGCGCGTACAACTCGGTCGGGGTGGCGCACTGTTCGAGCCGGCCGCCGTTCATGACCGCGACCCGGTCGGCCATCGACAGCGCCTCCTCCTGGTCGTGCGTGACGAACACGGTGGTGATGCCCAGCTCCAGCTGCAGCCTGCGGATCTCCTCCCGCAGGGTCACGCGCACCTGTGCGTCGAGCGCCGACAGCGGCTCGTCGAGCAGCAGCAGCCGGGGGCGCAGCGCCAGCGCGCGGGCGAGTGCGACACGCTGCTGCTGGCCGCCGGACAGCTGGTGCGGGAAGCGGTCGCCATGGCCGGGGAGGCCGACGAGCTCCAGCAGTTCGGCGGCGCGCGCCCGCCGCTCGGCCGCGGACACCTTGCGCATCCGCAGTCCGAACCCGACGTTGTCGGCGGCCGTGAGGTGCGGGAAGAGGCTGTACGACTGGAACACCATCGCCGTGTCACGGCGGTTGGCGGGCACCGGCACGATGTCCTCGCCGTCCAGCAGCACCTGGCCCTCGTCCGGCCGCTCGAAGCCGGCGAGCACCCGCAGCGCGGTGGTCTTGCCGCAGCCGGACGGGCCGAGCAGGGCGAGCAGTTCGCCTGGTGCGACGTCCAGGTCGAGGCCGTCGAGGGCGACGGTGGCGCCGAACGCCCGGCGCAGTCCGCGCAGCCGCAGATCCGCGCCGGTGCGTACCGGCGTTTCGAGCATCGTCATCGGGAGGTCTTTCCTTCTGAGGTACGAGGGGTGCGAGCCGAGGTACGAGCAGCCCGGGGGGCTCGACGGCGGCGGTTGCCCAGCGTGGTCAGCGCCAGCAGCAGCACCCAGGTCAGCAGCAGGCTCAGCAGCGACACGGCGACCGAGAGGCGGGCGTCGGAGCCGGACGCCTGCACGATCCAGACCGCGAACGGCTGGAAGCCCAGCAGCGAGGCGACGGTGAACTCGCCCAGCACCAGGGCGAGGGTGAGGAACGAGCCGTTCAGCAGCGCGCCGCGCAGATTGGGCAGCACGGCCGACACCAGCGCGCGCGGCCAGGAGGCCCCGCAGTCGCGCGCGGCCTCCACCAGGGTGCGCACGTCGACGGAGCGCAGCCCCGCGTCCAGCGCCCGGTACACGAAGGGCAGCGCCATCACCGTGTACGCGAGAACGAGCACGAACGGGAAGTCCGGGTTCTGCACGGCCACGAACGTCTGGTACAGCGGCGTCGTCGACAGCTTCTCCGGCCCCCAGCGCAGCACCGTCCCGATTCCGGCGGTCAGTGCCACGGGCGGTACGACCAGCGGCAGGGTGCAGACGATCTCCAGCACGGACCGCAGTCGCGGGGCCGAGAGCCGGGCCGCGACCGCCGCGGGGACGGTGAACAGCAGGACGAGGACGACGGTCGCCGCGGCCAGTCCGAGGGAGAGCAGCAGACTGCCGGTGAAGCCGGGCGCGCTGATGATCCTGGTGTACGAGGACAGGGTCAGGCCCTGTCCGGGGATGTCGAGCGTGAACACGGCGGAGGCGATCAGCGGCACCAGGAAGTACACCCCGGCGACCAGCAGCACGGCGGAGCGGGTCAGGCGAGCCATCGGGTGCTCCTTCGCTGCAGGGGCAGATGGACGGCCATCACCAGCGCGGCGACCAGCACCATGTCGAGGCTGAGGGCGAGCGCCACGTTCTCCTGGCCGACGAGGACGTTGCCGGAGAGCGCGTCGGCGATCTGGAGGGTGACGAGCGGCACCGAACTGCCGACCATCGCCGCGGCGGTGGCGTAGGCCGCGAAGGCGCTGCCGAAGAGCAGCACGAACCCGCCGAGGAGGGTGGGCATCAGCACGGGGATGCCGATGTGCCGCCAGTACTGCCAGGTGGAGGCGCCGCAGTCGCGAGCCGCCTCCCGCCACTGGGCGCGCAGTCCGTCGAGCGCGGGCGCCACGGTCAGCACCATCAGCGGCACCAGGAAGTACAGATACGTCAGTGCCAGTCCCCAGAAGCCGTAGAGCGACCAGCCGTGCTCGCCGAGGCCGAGCCGGGTGGTGAGGACGCCCGCGTTGCCGAGGGTGGCCACGAACGCGAAGGCGAGCGGTACACCGCCGAAGTTGGCGAGCACGCCGGACGCCGTGAGCACGGCCTCGCGCAGCGCGCGGCCGCGCGAGCTGACCACGGCCTGGGCGAGGAGCAGCCCGAAGAGTGTGCCCGCGGCGGCGGTGAGCGCGGAGAGCCTGACGCTGCCGAGCAGGGCGGTGCGGTAGGCGCCGTCGACCGAGCGGGTCAGATTGCCGAGGCCGTACCCGCCGGCTGCGCCGGTGGCCGGGTCCGTGACGGTGAAGGCACCGTCGGCCATGGCCAGGGCGGGCAGCCCGAAGGCGACGGCGACGAGGAGGAACAGCGGCACGGCGGCGAGCCAGGCCCAGGAGTGGCGCCCGCGGTGCCTGCGGCCGCCGGGCCGGGGGCCCGCGCCCGCGGCCGGTGAGGTACCGGCCGAGGCGCGGGCGGGGGAGTGGAGCAGGGTCATCGGCGGATCACCCGGAGACGGCCGCGGCCCAGCCGGACGCGAGGGTCTCCTTGGCCTTGGCGGTCTGCTGCTCGGTCGGGAACTTCGGGGTGCCTTCGACGGCCGGGAGGGCGGCCGCGGCCGCCTTGTCGATGGTGCCGTCGGCGGTCATCGCCGGCATCAGCACCGGGCGGGCGTAGCCCTTCAGCCACAGGTTCTGGCCCTCGGCGCTGTACAGGTACTCCTGCCAGAGGCGGGCGGCGGCCGGATGCGGGGCGTCCTTGTTGATCGCCTGCGAGTAGTACTGGGCGTAGATGCCGTCGGAGGGGACGGCGACCTGCCAGTCGATGCCCTTGGGCTTGAACTGCCCGGCGTAGCCGGAGTTCAGGTAGTCCCAGTCGATGGTGATCGGGGTCTCGCCCTTCTCGACCGTGGCCGGGGTGGCCTCGACGGGGTTGAAGTTGCCGTTCTTCTTCAGCTTCCCGAAGAAGTCGATACCGGGCTGGATGTCGTCGAAGGAGCCGCCGTTGGCGATGGCCGCGGCGTAGACACCGCCGAAGGCGGAGCCGGACTTGGTGGGGTTGCCGTTGAGGGCGACCTGGCCCTTGTACTGGGGCTTGAGCAGATCGGCGAAGGTCTGGGGGCAGACCTTGACGCGCTTGGCGTCACAGCCGATGGAGACATAGCCGCCGTAGTCGTTGAACCAGCGGCCCTGCGCGTCGCGCTGCGTCTCGGGGATCTTGTCGAAGGCGGTGACCTTGTACGGGGCGGTGAGGCCCTGGGCGCCGGCCGCCTGGGCGAAAGCGGCGCCGAGGTCGAGGACGTCGGGGGCGCGGTCCTGGCCCTTGCGGGTCTTCACCGCGTTGATCTCGTCCTGGCTGGAGCCGTCGGGGTTCTCGACGTTCACCTTGATGCCGTACTTCTTGGTGAAGCCGTCGATGATCGCGCCGTAGTTGGCCCAGTCGCGGGGGATGGCGATCGCGTTGAGCGTGCCTTCCTTCTTCGCGGCGGCGACCAGGGCGTCCATCCCGCCCGCGTCGGCCGCCGAGGCCGCGGAGCCGATGTTCTTGCCACCGGCGGCACCGGCACCCTTGTCGGGTGCGGCACCACAGGCCGTGAGCGTGAGGGCGGTGAGTCCAAGGGCGCCGATGAGCGCGGCGGCGCGGGCGGGGCGGGTGGTGCTGGTCACGCGTACTCCAGGAGGGAAGCCGAAGCGGGGCCGAAGCTGTATGGACAACTGTTGTCCATACAGCTCCGTCATTACGGGGGGTCGTGGTGTCCCGACGGTGAACGCGAGGCATCGTTGGCGGTGCGATTACCGGGCGGATCGGGGATGCCCCCACGGGCCGGGCGGGTGGCCAACGGGCTGGGTGGGACGCCTCACGGGCCGGGCGGAGTGGCCCACGCGTCGGGCGGAGTGGCCCACGCGCCGGGCGGAGTGGTCCACGGGCCGCGCGGGGTGGCCGGATTCGGCCGTGCGCCCGCCGAGGAGTGCCGGGCCCGGGTGCGCAAGCGCGGGCCGGCAGGACACGATGGGGTGATGATCAGTTACGCGAGCACCTCACGCACCGCCAGGATCTCCTCCGGCCTCACCCTCCACTACCACGAGGCCGGTCCTGTGGACGCGCCCGCGCTCGTCCTGTTGCACGGGGGCGGTCCCGGTGCCTCCGCATGGTCCAACTTCGGCCGGAGTCTTCCCTTCTTCGCCGAGCGGTTCCGCACTCTCCTCGTCGACCAGCCGGGCTTCGGCGCGTCCGACAAGCCCGTGCCGGACCGCGACTACTACACGTTCAGTGCGGACGCTGTCGCCGCACTCATGGACGAACTCGCCCTGGAGCGTGCCCATTTCCTGGGAGTCTCGCTGGGCGGCGGCGCCGCCGCCCGACTGGCCCTCGACCACCCGCAGCGGGTCGGCAGGCTGCTGCTCGTGAGCCCCGCCGGCCTGTCCGTAGGGCTGCTGTCGCCGGAACCCACCGAGGGGATCAGGCGCCTCGTCGACTTCGCGACGGCCGCCGAACCGACGCGCGACCAGATGCGTGCCTTCCTGACCACCCTGGTCCACGACCCGGCCGTCGTCACCGACGAGCTCGTCGAGGAGAGGTACGCCCGGGCCATGGACCCCGAGGCCCGCCTCGGCGGCGCCCGGGTGGGCGCCGCGCTGGCCCGCCCCGACCTCCAGCAGGACATGATGCTGTGGCGCGAGGCCGCTCGCGTGGACCGTCCCACCCTGCTCGTCTGGGGCCGCGAGGACCGGGTCACTCCGCTCGACGGCGCCCTGTTCGCGCTCAGGTCCGTGCCGGACGCGCGGCTGCACGTCCTTCCCCGCTGCGGCCACTGGGTGCTGGCCGAGGCGTCCGCCGAACTGCACCGCCTGGCCGCCGACTTCCTCACCGACCCGAGCGGGTCCTGACCGGGTACGGAGGCGACGGAGGGTGTCCCGGCGTCCGGGCGCGCCCTCCCACGCCTTCGGTGTTCGAGACGGTTTCGTCGTACCGGCCGTCCCGCCGCGCGCCCCGGGCGGCCGGAACGGCTCGGTGTGCCGGCGCGCCGACGCGCCGGCGGTGCGAGGGCCCGTGCACCGGCCCGTCCGCCGTGCCGTGGGGCAGCGCGAGTCGGCCGCGCGCTCGGGCCGCGTCCGCGGCGCCCCGGTCAGCGCGACCGGGGCACGACCGACTCCAGCCGGCGCCTGACGCGCTCGTCCTCGACGTACTCCAGGGCCTCTTCGGCGATGGAGTAGGCATAGCCCTCCGGGTCCTCGTCCGCGAGGATGCGGGTCAACGCCCCGACGGCCCGCGGATCCTGACGCATCGCCAGGCCGCAGGCCGCCTCCGCCTCCGTGTCCGTGTCGTCGTCGCCGAGGCGGTCGGCGAGTGCCGTCCGGATCTCCGGGGTGTCGGCGTCCACGCCGGCGAGCGCCATCGTCGCCCAGTCCCTGACCCGCTCGTCACCGTCCCGGCTCAGCGCGATCAGCACCTCGATGCCCTCGCTGTGCCCGCCGGGCACCAGTCCGCCGAGCGCCAGCGCCACCCGGTACCGCACATCGGGGTCCGGGTGCGCGGCGTGCCGCAGAATCTCCGGCAACGCGGCCGGATCCCCGTGGTGCCCGAGGCCCAGCACCGCCGACTGGATCACCTCCGGCTCCGTCGACTCCCGTGCCAGCTCCCGCAGCAGCGGCACCACCCGTGCCGACAACCCAGCGTGCTCTCCGGGTGTCCCGTCCCCGCCGGACGCCTCGTGCCATGATCCGGTTGCCCCCTTTCCGGCGGGCCCCTCATGCTCAGGAGCCTTGTGCCGGGAGGCGCCGTGGCCCCCGGACGCCCCGTACGGCTGGCCCTGGCCGGCCGGGCCGCCGCCCTCCGTACGCGGCGCACCCACCAGCCCCAGCTGGGCCAGCACATCCGCGGCGAACGTCTGCCGCAGCGGGTCGTCGCTGCCGCACCACGCCGCCGCGGCCCGGAAGGTCTCCTCGTCGGCCCGGTGCCACAGCGCGGCGGCCGACTCGGACCAGTCGTCGCCGTACGGGTCGCCGGACCTCAACGCCCGCCCCGCCAGTTCCTCGAACGGGGCCCGTACGTCCAGCTCCTTCTCCAGAAGCGTGGCAATCGCCGCGTGCCCGGTCTGCTGCTCGTTCCCGGCCACCTGGCCGTCGCCGTGGAACAGCTCCACGACCACCGTCACCCCGCCGTCCTCCTCGACGCGCCGGGACACCGTCTCGTACCCGTCGCCGTACGTTTCCTCCAGCCCCCGGCGCAGCTCCGCCTCCACATCGGTCGCCAGCCATCTGCGGGCCTCCGCGAGAGCCTCCGCCGTCGCCCGGGCGCCGTGTTCCAGCAGGGCGCGGACGCAGGAGGGGGACCCGCGCCGGACCGCCGTCACCAGAGGGGACTCCCCACCGGGGCCGGGCAGGTCCGGGTCGGCGCCCGCCGACAGGAGGACCTGCACGGCCTGGGCGTGGCCCTGCCGGCAGGCCCATGTCAACGCTCGGAACCCGGCGTCCTCCTCCAGATCGGGCCGCGCCCCCGCCGCCAGCAGCGCCCGCATCGCCTCGGTGCGCCCCCACACCGCAGCCCCGCACAGCGGCAGCTCCGCGCCGTCCGGGCCGCTCGCCCGGTCCGGGTCGGCCCCGGCCGCGAGCAGCAGCCGGACCGCGCCCGCACGCCCCCGGGACGCGGCCGCGTACAGCGCCGTCGTCCCGTCCTCGTCGGCCGCCTCGGCCGGCGCACCCGCCCGCAGCGCCCGCACCACCGCGTCGTCGTCGCCGTACAGGGCCCCGAAGAGCCCTCCGGCCAGGTCCGGACCGTTCGAGCCGTCCGGGCCGTCCGCGCCGTCCGCGCTGTGCAGGTCAGGGTCTTCGGTCCTCATACCGAAAACCCTACGGAAACCCCCTCAGGTGTCGCATTCGAGAATCGTCCGGCACAACGCGCAGCGCGCGCGAACCCGCCCCCGCACCGGCACCCGGATGCGCTGGTGGCACGTGGGACAGGGGAACGACACCCGCAGCCCCCCGCCCGGCGCCCGCTCGAAGGCGTACGGCGTGCCGTGGCCGGGACTCCCCGGACCCGGGTGGTCCTGGGCGTACCGCCGGTCCTTCGCATAGCGCCGCCGCCCGTTCCACCCGGCCGCGGACAGCGGCGGCTGCTGCGCGTCCCGCAGCGCCTGCGCCCGGCCCTTCGTATAGGCCGTGTAGCCCTGCGGGCTGGTGAACCAGACCGATGGATCCTCGCCGAAGACCAGTGCGCGCTTGGCCAGCACGTACCCGAATTCCTCCGGCGTCAGATAGCCCAGTTTCTGGCTGGAAACCTCGTCCTCGCGGTACGCGTCCAGCAGCAGCCACCCCGCCCCGAGATACGTCGTCACCGTGTCCGTGAGGATCTCGTTGTCGCGGGTGCCGGGGAACCTCAGGTCCAGCCGGTGCAGCAGCACATGCGTGATCTCGTGCGCGAGAGCCGCCCCGATGTCCCGGCGATGGGTGCGGAAGCGGTCGTTCAGTTCGATGAAGTACTCCGGCCCCGCCGCGAGTTCCACACTCGCGGCGTGGTGCATCTCCCGGAAGCTCACGATCATCCGGGCCTCCGGCAGCCGCAGCTGATGCACCAGCGCATGGGCCACCCGCTGCGCCCCGAGATGCAGATCGTCCTGGTCCGAGAAGGCGACGTCGGCCGGGGAGACGCTGCTCGCGTAGGCGCGCACACCGTCGTACGACAGCCGTTTGTGCAGTGCGGTGATCGCCACCCGCACGGTGTCGAGATGCGGGAAGCCGTGCACGACCTCGCTGCCGTTCGTCACGCCCGTACCCCCTGTGGGTGCTGTACGAAGCCGGCCCTCACAGCAGCCTGAACGACGGTCGGCCGCTCTCAACTCTACGGCGCTCCGCGCTCCCTTCGCGCCGAGACGTATGGCCGAAAAGTGCGCCTTGTGGGCCGCCTGGCGGCCTCCCCATAATCCGGACCACGCCTTGACGAGCCCATGCCACAAACCCGACGGCACGGGCTCGGCCTGCGTGTACGTGTAACCCCCCACGAAAGAAGGCAGACCCTTGAACAAGCTCATACGCGTCCTCAAGAGATGCGCTGCCGCCGGCGCCGTCATACTCGCGGCCGTCAGTCTGCAGCCCACCTCCGCGTTCGCCGCCCCGCCGCCGGTCGTCGGCGGAACCCGCGCCGCCCAGGGCGAGTTCCCCTTCATGGTCCGGCTCTCCATGGGCTGTGGCGGCTCACTCCTCACCCAGCAGATCGTCCTCACCGCCGCGCACTGCGTGAGCGGCTCCGGCAACAACACGAGCATCACCGCCACCGCCGGAGTCGTGGACCTCCGCAGCCCCAGCGCCATCAAGGTCAGGTCGACCAAGGTCCTTCAGGCCCCCGGCTACAACGGCAACGGCAAGGACTGGGCGCTGATCAAGCTCGCCCAGCCGATCAACCTGCCCACGCTGAAGATCGCCGACACGACGGCGTACAACAACGGCACCTTCACCGTCGCCGGCTGGGGCGCGGCCCGTGAGGGCGGTGCCCAGCAGCGCTACCTGCTCAAGGCGCAGGTCCCCTTCGTCTCCGACGCCTCCTGCAAGCAGTCCTACCCGAGCCTCATCTCCAACGAGGAGATCTGCGCCGGCCTGACCCAGGGCGGCGTCGACACCTGCCAGGGTGACTCCGGCGGCCCGATGTTCCGCCGCGACAACGCCGGAGCCTGGATCCAGGTCGGCATCGTCAGCTGGGGCGAGGGCTGCGCACGGCCCAACCTCCCCGGTGTCTACACCGAGGTCTCCACCTTCGCCTCCGCGATCAGGTCCGCGGCCGCGACGCTTTAGGTCGTGTCTTCAAAGTCCCGTCTGCCCGGCGGCGCCTGGCACGCACTCCCCCGTAGCCCTTCGGGCACGGAGGTGCCCCCAGCACCAGACGCCGCCCGGCCCGCCCTTCGGGCGGACGACGCTACTTCGAAGACACTCCCTAGTGCCCCTCCCGGCAAGCTTTGCCCTGTCGCGCCGCCCGGCACGCACCCTCGCTGCGTTGGCCAAAAGCCCTGGTAGCTCCGCTACAAGG
>NZ_JBVJKN010000007.1:0-12708 GCF_055585225.1 Streptomyces sp. NPDC053673
ATGCCCGAATACTGCGTTTTGCCCTCTTTCAAAAGGCTGCCGGGAGGACTTCATGACGGTGTCCGCCGACTGTCACAGGCGTGTCACACGCCACATGCTGGGCCGACCGGTCGATGCACAGGAAGCAAGGAGCCAAGCAGCAGCCTTCAGGCCTGCGCGCTCGTGGAAGGCTCGCCAACGTTCGTGGACAGGGTGGAGTCCGCGGTGACGCGGTCACGGCGGGGGTCGGAGTGCTGCTCTTCGCCGCGCGGATCACGGCAGGGGCACAGTCCAACCCTGAGCGCTGCCCGCGCTTGCAGTAAGCCGGGGGTGTCTGGCGACGTTGCCCTGAGTCGTGGTTGTCACCTGAGCCGTTGTGCGCGGCACATGTCGAACGTATGCTCGCCCGGCTGATTCGAACTTCAAAGAGACGGTGACACCTTGCCCGGCACGCACTCGACCCGATGGTGGGTGACCCACGTCCTCGCGCTGCTCCTGTTCCTGACCTGTGTGGTGCTGGCCGTGCGGTGGTTCATTTCGCTCGAGTACGTGACTCACGCCCGGGCACTGACCCGCACGGGACGGCTGGTGCAGCGCACCCGCCCCGAGGTTGTCGCGCTCGTAGTGATCGTCTCGAGCGCGCTCGCCTCCCTGTACGTGGGCAAACAGCTGCTCTCCGCTCTACGTGAGCGCTTCCGGTCACAGGCGCCACGCATCGGCGCCGAATGACCTGGGAAGTCGGTACGTCACACGAGACGAGATCCCGCTGCCTTGCCGGCCTGAGCTCTGAGCTTGGGAATCACAGCGCCTCTACGGTTGAGTGTGCTCCTGAACAGGCGCAATCGGTGCTGGAACGGAGCCCCGGAAGCCCGGTCCCTCGGCCGGCAAGCGGGCCGCAAGAAGCGCTCCGGCGTCGGCTACAGATACCTGCACACCGCCGTCGATGACCACTCCCGCCTGGCCTACAGCGAGATCCTCACCGACGAGAAGAAGGAGACCGCCACCGCCTTCTGGACCCGCGCCCAGGAATTCTTCGCACAGGCCGGAATCACCGTGGAACGGGTCCTGGCCGACAACGGCTCCTGCTACAAGTCCCACCTCTGGCGCGACACACTCGCGGCGGCCGGCATCACCCACAAGCGCACCCGCGTGCGCGGTCCTGCTGGGATCAGCCGTCCGATCGGATGAGCCGGACCGAGTTCAGCAGGGTCTTGTGGGCGGCTGTCGAGTCGTCCAGGTAGCCGGCGGCCATCGCGCCGTCGTACAGCATCAGCAGCGCACCGGCGGCCGACTCCGGGTCGGCGTGGCCGAGCCGGGTGAGCAGATCCTGGAAAAGGGCGCGGATCCAGTCCCGGTGGGACGCCACCAGGCCACGGACAGGATGGTCGGCGTCCGGGAACTCGGCGGCCGCGTTCAGGAACGGCGAGCCGCGAAATCCGCGCTCGCGGGCGTGCTCGGCGATCGCCTCGAAGATCAGATCGATCGCCTCCGCGGGCGGGTGCCCGGCGGCCAGTGGTTCGGCCACCTCCTTGTAGTAGGCGTCCTTGGTCAGCAGATAGGCCACGACCAGGTCGTCCTTGGAGGCGAAGTGCCGGTAGAAGGTCGCCTTCGTCACCCCGGCCTCGGCGATCAGCCGCTCCACGCCGATCGCGCGGACGCCCTCGTAATAGAACAGCCGCGACGCGGCCCGGACCAGGCGTTCGCGGGGCGGTAGTTCTCCCTCGGTCTTGGTCTCTTGACGCATGGCGTCGGTGCTCTTCTGCCCAGTGCTGCTCACTGCCCCATTGTGCCCTCGGCCCTGCCTTGAGCGGCCTCCACCCCCGTACGGCCCCACCCATAGGGCCTTCCTCCCCCTGCCCATGATCGACATCAACCTCATGGGCCTGATGTACACCGCCCACGCGGCCGTCCCCCACCTGGTCAAGGCCGCTGCCGAGGAGCCGCGTCAGGTCGCCGACATCGTCAACATCGGCTCGCTCGCCGGCCGCAACGCCTACGCCATGTCCGCCGTGTACAGCGCCACCAAGTTCGGCGTCGGTGCCTTCAGCGAGGCCCTGCGTCAGGAACTGGCACGCCAGCACGTCCGCGTGTCCGTCATCGAGCCGGGCAGCGTCGACACCGAACTGCGCACGCACAACCCCGACGCCATCCAGCAGCACATCGTCGCCGCCCTCGGCGACATCGAGCGGCTGCAGAGCCAGGACATCGCCGACACCGTCGGCTACATCGTCACCCGCCCCCGGCACATGGCCGTCGCCGAGCTGCTCGTACGCCCCACCGAGCAGGCCTGAGAACCAAGACCGTGGCCAACTCCGAGACAAGCAAGGAGTCGTGACGGCGACGAGGCGGCCGTTTCGAGCTTGTATCACCCGAATTCCCGGCCGTACGTATTCGGCCGAGTTTCGGGCTCAGGCAGCACCAGTTGATCAACGGCCGGGCATGCGGCTTGAAGGCCCGCGGTGGCCGCGCGGGCGGGCCGGAGCTGGTCCGGCACGGCACCGGCACGTCATAGCTGCGCGAATCACGGGCCGCTGCCGCCGGATCTGGCTCTGTGGCGCTACAGGAAGGATTGACACGTGCTTACCGATGCAGTCATGGCTCTTGCGGCCGCAGCCCACTGTCGACACTCCCTCGGTCGGCGGCTTCCTGGTTGCCGGGGGCTCTGTGCCACATGAAGGTCGCAGTTGAGGAGCCTACGCCGAGCGGGTCGAGAGCTTTCGCAGGAGTGACAGGACATGGACAAGGAATCCTTGGGTGATATCGAGTCGGTCGTCACCGGCCGCAGGGCGGTGATGATGGCCGAGGACAGTGTCGTCGTGGACGTAGTGAAGAGCGTCGTGAAGAGCGGCCGGACGGCAACGTTCTACCTAACGCCTGATCAGTTCGCTGCCGTCAACGCGTGGTACTGGACCCCGCACCGGATGAAACACATGGGGCTCGAACCGGTGCTGGACGCGGAGATCGCTCAGATCAGCTCTGTACTGGGGATCGAGCAGTCGGCGCTCTCGGCCTGCTCCGCCTACTCCAATCGGATCGCATGCCCATGCGGGCACACTTACGGGGCACTGGAGTTCGTGCAGCAGGGGATCACCGAGCACGGGCTCGCTGCCACCCAGAGGGTCTTCAATCTGAAGGACACTGCTGTCATCCGCGCCAATTCGCACCAGCAAGTATCGTGCCCGAACTGCAGGCGCCGTCTCGCGACGCCCCATTACTACGTCTACTGGGGCTACGGATGCTGCGTGGACTTGGACGACACCTCGAGGGCGGCGTTCGCGCGCTGACCCTCATGGGTGGCCCGTCCTCGCAGCTTTAGCTCGCGTCTACCATCCGCGATTCTTCAGGCGGCCGGGCCTCGTCGGGGTGCGGGGCGAACCGGTGCCCTTGCTCCAGTTCTTCCCTGCCCCACTCTTGGGTGCCTCCTGGACGGATCCCCTCCCGGGAGGGGCTGACCTGCTCCCATCAGCCGTGGCTCCGGCAGGGCACTGTGCCGCTGGCGAGAATGCCGGCGCAGCGCCAGCGTGTGCACCGCTGGGGTGTCGTCCGGCTCGACAGCGATGCCGCCAGGCGGCTCCTTGGGCGGCAGCTGCTCCAGGCGGGCCCACTGCGCATCCGCCAGATCCCCACGTGCCACGAACCAAGATCAATCCCGACGTCCAAGATCCGCTTTCGATACACGCACTAGATCTGCCGGTACGCCTGCCAGGTGAATTCGGTCTTCTCGTTATAGATGTTCACATGCACGCCAGTGCCGGACATGTCGACCACCTTGCCGTTGTCGCTGCAGGTGACCTTGGTGGCGGTGTAGGTCCAGTTCGACGCGTAGTGGCCGAAGATCCGGAACTTGAGCTTGCTGTTCTCGATCCAGGCGGGGCCGGTCATGGCGGTCCCATTGATCCTGCTTGCGGTGGTGTGCACGAAGGTCAGACGGTAGGCGGGCCAGTTGATGTGGCTGGCGGTCCATGCCGAGGTGCCGGCCGTCTGGTAGTCGGCCAGGGTGGAACCGCAGGTGGCGGCGTGCGCTGCGGGTGCGGAAGCGACTGTCGGCAGGCCGATGGCGATCGGAAGCGACGTCAGCACGATGGCCCACTGCCACCCGCGTGCGGTGCGAGACAACCACGTCGACGGCATTGGGTTCTCCTGCCTGTTCGATGGAACCGCGATCTTTTTGCAGCCGGATACCCCACCCTCACGCCGATATTAACACTACGCGCACAACCCGTAACTCTAAGTGCCGGAACGTGGCGGGTGCGGGCCGCCGGTTGATCGCCCCGCACCCGGGCCCTGGCGGCCTTCACTGGCTTGCGTTTCGGAGAGATGGCCGGACTCCAGCGCCATGACGTCAACCTTGAGCGGCGAACCGTCGCTGTGCGGCGTGCTCTGGCAGAGACGCGGACGGACGGCATCGTGGTGAAGCCGCCCAAGAGCGCGGCCGGTGTGCGCACGGTGGCCTTCCCAGCCTCGCTGACGGCGGACCTGGCCGCTCATCTCGCCGCGTACGCGGAGCCGGGCCGCTCCGGGCTGGTGTTCACCGGGGCTCGGGGTGGGCAGCTTCGCCGGAACAACTTCCGCCGCCTGTGGCTGCGGGCCCTGAAGACGACCGGCCTGGTGGACGTGCACTTCCACGATCTGCGCCACACCGGGAACACGCTCGCCGCGACCGGCGGTGCCACGAAGCGTGAGCTGATGCAGCGGATGGGGCACTCCTCTGTACGTGCCGCGCTGATCTATCAGCACCTGGTGAACGGCCGTGCCCAAGCCATCGCCGCGCACGTCGACGAGCAGATCAGGCAGGCGCGGCCGGCAGGGTCCGACGAGGCATCTGGCACGTAACTGGCACGACTCCCCTGCAACGCCTCCGCGGCGGGAGAACGAACAAGGCCCAGGCTTCCGGTTCGATACCGGTGACCTGGGCCTTTGTCGTGCTTCCTGCTGGTGGGCGCGGACGGTTTCGAACCGCCGACATCTGCTTTGTAAGAGCAGCGCTCTACCCCTGAGCTACGCACCCTGGAATGAGGCAACAGCGTACATGGCTCATGGGTGGGTGCCGCAAACCAGATCTTCCGTGGATCGGGGGACAGCCCCACCCCGGAGTTCCTCGTGGGCGTGAAGCAGGGCCCGCGGAGCCCGCGCATCACCGCGGCGCGGAGCGACAACGGCGAGGTTGTCGTACGAACCGCGAACTAACAGGCCCGTGTGTTCGTCCTTACCGGGTGGGAGAATGAACCGGGCAGGGCAGACACGGCACGGGAGAGGGATGTGACGGCGACACACGCGCGACCGCACGCGAAGGCGAAGGCGAGAGCGAGTGTCGTGCGGGATGTGATTGCGCTGGTGCTGCTGCCGCTGCCACTGGTAGTCGCCGTGTTGCCGGGGGCCTTCGCCGGTGGCGGTACGCGGCGCTGGTTCGGGGGCCGCGGGGAGGGTCAGCGGGCCGATGCGCAGGCCGCCAAGGACGCGGCGGCCGCGGCGTTCTACGAGCTGGACACCGCGCAGCGCGATCTGCGGATCTCGATCGAGACGATCACGGCCGTGGACAGCTCGCCGGGTGCGCGCCGCGCGGTGGACGACTTCGCCGCGCTGGGGCGGCGGATCGACGAGGTCAGCCACGGGTACATCACGGCCGTCGACGCGCACGATCTCGACCGGGACGATCTCGACCCTGCGGTGGCCGTCCGGGCGCGTACGGAGCTGACGAAGGCGAAGGACGAGCTGGTCCGGGTCAAAGGGGACCTCGACCGGTTCGCGCAGGGGCTCGGGCCGCTGCTCGACAAGGCGGAGACCCAGCTGGCCCGGCTCGCCCCGGCGGTGGAGCGGGCACGACAGGCGCTCCTTTCCGCGAGCAATGCTCTCGATTCGGTGCGGGGCTCCGGAATGCGGGCGGATGATCTCGCCGCCCGCCTCGCCGCCCTCGCCCCCGAGCTGACCAGGCTCAACGAAGGCGCCGGCCGACACGGCGTGGCGGAGACGCTGCAGCGCGCCGACCGCGTCATGCGCGACGCCGAGGCCGTACGTACCGAGGCGGAGCGGCTCCCGGAGCGCGCCGCCGAGATCGACAAGCGGCTGGTGTCGCTGCGTACCCGCGCCCAGGCCCTCACCACCCGCGCGGGCGGCGTCGAGCCCGTCCTCAGCGAGCTGCGCCGCCGCTTCACCGCCGCCTGCTGGCAGGATCTGCAGCCCGTCCCCACGCAGGCCACGGAGAACGTCCGCCGGGCGGAGGAGAAGCTCAAGGAGGCCGGCAAGGCTCGCGACGAGCAGCGCTGGGCGGATGCGACGACCCTGCTCGGTACGGTCCGTGCGCTGCTGAACAGTACGGACGAGGCGGTTTCGGCCGCCGGCGACCGGCTGCGGCGGCTCGACGCCGTCGCGAAGGACCCGCAGCAGGAGGTCGAGCGGACCCGTTTCGCGATCCGCGACGCCCAGCGCCTGGCCATGGCGGGCCGCAACACGCCGGACCCGCGCCACGCCCGGCCCCTGGACGCCTCCGTGGCCCGGCTGGAGCGCGCGATCGCCGGTCTCGAAGGGCACCACCCCGATTACTGGCACTTCCTGACGGAGACGGAAGCGGTACGGCAGACCGTGGCGAACGTCGTCGATCAGATCCGTGGCGAGCGCGGCGCGGGGGCCGCTCACGGCTGAGCCCGACCCGGCGAAGCCTCCCCACCGCCCGCGGCGCCCTCTCCCCGCTGCTCCCCCGCCGCTTCCCCGCGCTTACCCGGTGCTCCCCGCCGGATTTGTCGGGTCGCCTGTGCGGGCGGATGCTGTAACGAGGTACGTACGCGGCCAAAGGAGGCCGATATGGCATCCACTCACGCACAGCAGCCCTCGCAGTCCCGGCAGCCCAGCGGCCTGCGTGTCGCGCTGGACGAGCACCTGCCCGTCGATCACCGCCTCAGCAAGATCTACCGGATCGGCGCCGGGCTCATGGGGCTGGTGCTGCTGGCCTTCGGGATCCTCGGGCTGACCCACAACATCGGTTTCTTCGACATCGGCAAAGCCACGGTCGGGGGCCTCAGCACCAACGGCGGGCTGAGCGTGCTGTCCATCTGCGTCGGACTGCTGCTCTTCGTGGGAATGGTCATCGGCGGCAACTTCGCCTCCACCCTCAACATGGTGCTCGGCGTCCTCTTCATCGTCAGCGGCTTCGTGAACCTCGGCCTGCTGGACAGCGGTTCCAACTTCCTCAACTTCCGGATCCAGAACGTCATCTTCAGCTTCGTCGTCGGCGTCATGCTGATGTGGTTCGGGATGTACGGCAGAGTGGGCAGCGCCCTGCCCCACGACAATCCGTACTGGAGGGCCCGCCACCCGGACGAGGCGGCAGGCGAGGAGCAGCGTGCCCGCCGACAGACCCAGAGCCAGGGTCAGAGCCAGAGCCAGAGCCGACGCTAGAGACAGGGTCAGAGCCGGCGCTAGAGACAAGGTCAGAGCCAGAGGCAGGGGCAGAGCTAGTCTGTTGCCCATGCCCCGTTACGAGTACCGCTGCCGCTCCTGCGACGACACGTTCGAGCTGAGCCGGCCCATGGCCGAGTCCTCCGCCCCCGCGGTCTGCCCCGCCGGACACGAGGACACCGTCAAGCTGCTGTCCGCCGTCGCTGTCGGCGGCACGAGCACGGCTCCGGCCGGTGGCGGTGGCGGAGGCGGCTGCTGTGGTGGCGGCTGCTGCGGCTAGCCGCTCCACAGGCCTGCCCCACCGGCCCCACAGGCCCCACCCCCGCGTCGCCCGGCCCTCCGGCCGTCCGGCGATCGTCCGATCGATGCCGCGCTCCCGTCGCCCGGTCGCACCACCGACTGTGCGGCCGAGCGGCCGCGTCCCGCGACGTGTCCAGGTAACTACGTGTCCAGGTAACGCAGCACCGCCAGCACCCGTCTGCTGTACCCCGCCGCCGACTCCCCCGTCAGCCCCAGCTTGTCGAAGATCGCGTTGATGTGTTTCTCCACCGCGCTCTGCGACACATGCAGCCGTGCCGCGATCGCCGCGTTCGTATGGCCCTGGGCCATCTCTGCGAGCACCCGCCCCTCGCGCCCCGTCAGCCGCGCCAGCGGATCCGTATGGCTGCTGCGCACCAGCAGCCGGCGTACGACCTCGGGGTCGAAGGCGGCCCGTCCGTCCCCCACGCGCTCCAGGGCGTCCAGGAACTCGTCGACCTGGACGACCCGGTCCTTGAGGAGATAACCGACGCCGCCGCCCGCCGGTTCCCCGGTCAGCAGCTCGGTCGCGTACCGCTTCTCCACGTACTGCGACAGCACGAGCACACCGACCCCGGGCCACCTGCGGCGGATCTCCAGGGCCGCCCGCAGCCCCTCGTCGGTGTGCGTGGGAGGCATCCGGACGTCGGCGACCACGACGTCCGGCCGTTCGGCGGACACCGCTGCGAGAAGCCGGTCCCCGTCGCCCACCGCCGCCAGCACCTCATGGCCCTCCTCGGCGAGCAGCCGTACAAGGCCCTCCCGCAGCAGGGTCGAGTCCTCGGCCAGGATCACGCGCATGGCAGCTCCGCGGTGACGACAGTGGGTCCGCCGGGCGGGCTGTGCACCGCGAACCGGCCGTCGAGGGCGGCGATCCGGGTCGCCAGCCCGGTGAGTCCGCCGCCGGAACGGTCGGCTCCGCCCCGGCCGTCGTCCTCGACGCGCAGGCACAGCGGGCTCTCCTCGCCGTCACGGGTCAGCGTGACGGCGATCCGGGTGGCGCCGGAGTGCTTCACGACGTTGGTGACGGCTTCGGAGACCACGAAATACGCGACGGTCTCCACCGTCCGCGCCGGCGGTGTGCCGTCGACGGCGTAATCGAGCCGGAGCGGCAGCGGTGTGCGTTCGGCGACGGACTCCAGCGCGGCGCGCAGCCCCGCCTCGTCGAGGACGGCCGGATGGATCCGCCAGGCGACGTCGCGGAGTTCGGCGAGGGCCAGCCGGCTCTCCTCGTGGGTCTGGAGGAGAAGCCGGGCCGCGCGCTCGGGATCACGGCTGCGGCGGGCGCGGCCGAGCAGCATGCCGAGGGCGACGAGCCGCTGCTGGACACCGTCGTGCAGATCGCGCTCGATCCGGCGGCGTTCGTCGTCCACGGCGGACATGACCTCGGCCCTGCTGGTGGCCAGTTGCACGATGCGCCGTTCGAGCTCGGCCTCGTGGCTGGGGCCGAGGACGCGCCGGGCCAGCTGCCCTTCGAGCAGGGCGACGCCGAACACCCCTTGGGCGGCCAGGAAGAGCAGCAGGGCACCGGCGAGACTGGCCGCACCGACGTTGACCGGGTTGCGGAGGTCGGTGATCAGCCAGCCGTAGAGGAAGAAGGTGGCGTACGCCGCGCCGATGACGGCGCAGAGCAGAACGGCCGCGGCGAGCAGGCCGAGCGGCCAGCGGGCGACGAGATAGCGCACCGCGCGGCCGTTCCCGTACGCCGCGGGTATCCGGACCCCGATGAAACGGTCCAGGCGCTTGCGCTCCAGCGCCATCAGCCACTGCGCCGCCCCGTCCACCGGCCGTAGCACCGCGCGGCGCCCGAGCGGCCAGGCAAGAACCGGCAGTACAGCCAGCCCCGCGAGCACCAGGAAGAGCAGCCCGGCGACGGCCGAGACGGCTCCGAGGGCGAGCCCGGCCGCGTACCGCGCCCCGCGCGCTGCTGTCTCCTTCATGCACGCTCCTTCATGATCGGCCACGCTAACCGGCCGGCCCTCCCCCGCACACTGCGGAAAACCGCAGGAATGCGGCGGGGAAGTCCGCAGGGAGAAGCGCGGCTGCCTTCAGGGCGGGATCAGGACGCCGTCAGAACGCCATCAGGACGCCTTCAGGAGCCTTCAGGGCGCCTTGAGCTGCACTTTTCCAGCGTGGCAACCATGGTCCCGTGATCGAGGGCATCGCACCGGGCTGGATCAGCAGCCTCAGGGACACCTTCGGCACACCGGTCGCGGGCATCGCCGCCGCCTGGAGAACCTGGGCCGGAAGCCGCAGGCGGTCTCAGCGCGTCGCCGCAGCGTCCGGCGCCAGGGCCGGCGTCGGGACCGTCGGCATCGGCGTCGGCGCAGTCGCCACCGCCGTCGTCACCGCCGTCGTCACTGAGGCCGTCGCCGTCGCCATCGTCTTCGCCGCCGTCGCCGCGAAACGCCGCAGGATCTCCTCGCCCGCCGCGACCCCCCGCTCCGGGAGGACGGTGACGTGCGGGGCGGACCAGGCCGTGTCGGCCAGTTCGCCGTGGCCGGGACGCCAGGCGTGGTCCGCGGCCAGCAACAGGTCGGCGTCGAGCAGGGAGTCTCCGGCGGCCAGGACGACCTCCGTACCGGTGCGGCGGACGAGTCCGTGGACCGCCGCGCTCTTGGTGAGGGGCTTCGGGACCGCGTAGATCTTGCGGCCCTGGAGGGAGACCGTCCAGCCCCTGGGCTCCGCCCACGCGGCGAGTTCGTCCGTCCAGCCCACCGGCAGGAGCGCGCGGTCGACGACGAGGTACGCGAACAGATCCTCGGCGACCCGCTCCTTCAGCACCCACGCCGGGTCGGCCGTCGCGAGCATGTGGGCGCGGACCTCGGCGAGCGAGGCGCACTCGTCCGCGAGCCGGCCCGCGACCACACGCTGCCAGTCGCGGTCGGAGACGCCGTCGACCAGCAGATGCCCGCCGTTCGCGCAGATCGCGAACCGCGGGGCGGGCCCCGGCAGCTGGATCCTCCCGTACTGCTCGCGCGTCCGCGTCGTGGTCGGTACGAAGACGGAAGTACGGGCCAGCTCCGCGAGGAGCACGGCAGCGGTCTCCGTCATGTAGGACAGCGGCTTGCTGTCGTACACCTCGACGCAGAGCAGCCTCGGGGCCTCGGCATCGGGCATCGGCAGCTGCAGCGCCGCCGACGAGTAGATGAGCGTACGGTCGAGATCGCTGGCGATCAGGGCGGTCACGGCGCGGTCACCGCCTTGCCGTCCGCGCCGGTCGCGCCGCGCGTGTACTGGGGGTGAATCAGCCCGACGCAGCTGTACGGGAGGTCGTCGACCTCCTCGACCGGCACGCCGCGCTGCTCTGCCAGCAGCCGTACGTGCTCGAGGTCGGCTCCAGCGCCCCGCTTGGCGAGGATCTTCCAGGGGACACGGCGCAGCAGAACGCGCGTGGTCTCGCCGACACCCGGCTTGACCAGGTTGACGTCGTTGATGCCGTACTCCTCGCTGATCCGCTCCACTGCGGCCCAGCCGGCCCAGGTCGGCGCCCGGTCCGCCGACAGCAGTTCCTTGACGTCCGCGTCGACGGCGTCGGCCACCTCGTCGAAACGGGCCGCCACGGTGTCGAGGAAGTGGCCCGACACATCGGCTCCGGCCAGCTCGCGGTAGTACTTCGCGCCGTGGAAGTCGTACGGACCGACCAGGTCGGCGCGCAGAACCGTACGCGAAATCAGCCCGGAGACCGTGGAGTTGAGGCAGGCGGAGGGGATGAGGAAGTCCTCGCGCGTGCCGTACGTACGGACGCAGCCGCCCGGGTCGGCGAGGACCGCGATCTCGGGGTCGAAACCGTCGAACTCGCTGAGCGCGGCGGCCAGTTCGCGGGTGATGGCGCCCTTGCCCGTCCAGCCGTCGACGAACACGACATCGGCCGGGTTGTGGTGGGCGGCGAGCCAGCGCAGCGCGTTCGCATCGATGCCGCGGCCACGCACGATCGACACGGCGTAGTGGGGCAGGTCCAGGCCGTGGCGGTGCTGGGCCCAGCGGCGCATCAGGACGCCGACGGGGGTGCCGGCCCGGGCCAGCGAGACGAGGACGGGCCGCGTGGACCGTTCGGCGAGCACGGTCTCGGTGACGGCGCCGACGGCACGGGCGATCCGGGCGGCCGACGTCTCCAGGGCGTCGTGGAACAGCGCCTGGTACCGGTCGCTGGGCTGGTACTCGACCGGCAGCGACTCGGCGTAGTGCGCGCCGCCGCTCTGTATCGCCTCCTCGCGCTCCTCGGTCGGCGCTTCGAGCGCGACGTCCGAGAGGTCCTGGAGCAGCCAGCCGACCTCCTCGGGGGCGTAGGAGGAGAAGTCGGGTCCGCGGAGCGGCTCGGGCAGCATCAAGGCCCTTTCGGCTACTTCGGCTACTTCGGCTACTTCGGTTACGTCCGGTGCTTGGGCTGCTTCGGTTGCGTACGAGGATTCGGGCACGCACGGGGATTCGGGCACGTACGAGGGGACGACGGCGAGCAGCACCTGCGGTATGTGCGCGCCGAGCTGCGCCAGCAGCCCGTCGGGGGCGTGCAGTGCGGCGGTGTCGGCGGCGGAGTCGACCACGGCGACCACCGCGTCGAAGCCGCCACCGGCGACGTTGTACGCGTACCGCTCGCCCGGTCCGTCGGCCGGGTCGTCGTGGGCCGGGAAGACCAGCCGGCTCCGTATCGCGTAGCCCGGGTCGTCCACGGCGAGCACCGGCGACCGGGTGGTCGTCGAGTACCGCACCTCCGCCACGGCCCCGGCCTTCTCCAGCGCCTGGGCGAGCCGCAGCGGCGCGTACATCAGCTCTTCGCACCCGAGCACGAGAACGCGCTGCGGAGCGGCGGCATCCTGCGCTTCAGGACCGGCCGCCCGGGGAGCCTCCCCATGGACCGGCGAGCCGGGCGTCTGGTCCGGCGCTGTGGTGCCGGGCATCGCGTGGTCCGGCGCTGTGGTGCCGGGCATCGCGTGGTCCGGCGCCGTGGTGCCGGGCATCGCGTGGTCCGGCGCTGTGGTGCCGGGCATCGCGTGGTCCGGCGCCGTGGTGCCGGGCATCGCGTGGTCCGGCGCCGTGGCG
>NZ_JBVJKN010000007.1:12805-18572 GCF_055585225.1 Streptomyces sp. NPDC053673
CCGTGGTGCCGGGCATCGCGTGGTCCGGCGCTGTGGTGCCGGGCATCGCGTGGTCCGGCGCCGTGGTGCCGGGCATCGCGTGGTCCGGCGCCGTGGCGCCGGGCATCGCGTGGTCCGGCGCCGTGGCGCCGAGCGCCTCGGCGATACGCGCCGCCATGCCCGGCAAGGCCGCCTCCAGCTCGACGCGGTGCACCGGCGTGAAGCCGTGCCGCCCGCCGTCGGGAACTCCGGCCGGCCAGCCGAGGTCCACGCGCACGGCGGACGCCGCGCCGCTGGAGCGCTCGGCCGCGCGCGGCGCGGCATCGCCCGGGCGGGACTCGGCGGCTTCCCGGCCCGCGGCCGGAGCGGTGTCGCCCTCGGCCGCCGCCGCGGCCTCGTGCTCCGCCACCAGGCGCCGGCCCTTCTCCAGGACCCCCGCCGGCAGACGCACCGTGCCTTCGACCGCGGCCACCAGGTCGATCCGGGCGTCGATCTCCTTCGCGAAGGCCTCCACGCGGCCCAGATCGGCCGCCGAGCGCATGTCGACGAGGGCGACGATCACGTACCGCTTGCGCGGGTATCGCTCGTGCAGGTCGCGGATCGTGTTCAGCACGGTGTTGCCCGTGGAGAACTCGTCGTCCACCAAGACCAGCGGACCCTCGCCCGCCAGCAGTTTCGGGTCCTCGGGGAGCAGGAGGTGCGAGGTGGCGTGGGAGTGCGACTCCTCGAAGCCACCGGCCTTGGCCAGGCCGTCGACGGGGCGCCGCGTCGAGTGCAGATAGGGCACGAGGCCCAGCCCGTCGGCGACCGAGTGGCCTAGGCCGGTCGCGGTCTCCGCGTAGCCGAGGACCACGGCGCGCGCGGCCTCCTCCTGGCCGAGCAGCTCGCGTACGCGCAGGCCGAGCGCGAACCCGTATCCGTACACGACGGCCGGGCTCTGCGGCACATGCTTACCCAGCACATGCGATACCAGCAGGTGCGCCCGCTTCGGGTTGCGCCGCAGGGCCAGGCCCAGCAGCGACCTCAGCTCGCCGTCGGCACCGTCGCCGTTTCCGACGAGCTCCACTCCCAGCCGCTGGGAAACCCAGCTACCCGACCACACCACTGCTTCGTCTTCCTCCTTCATCAGCCTGCCAGACCGGCGGTGAGCAGCTCCACAAAGCCCACGTCCTCACGAGCGACACCGAACACCTCGGCGCGCAGCAGAGTGCGCTCCGCCCAGGCGCGGTGCGGCTTCACCTCGTTCATCTTGTTCGTGTACGCCGAACGCATCACCCCTCCTCCTCCCCGCTCGGGGTGAAGGATGTCCTGTGCGTCGCTGAACTCCTCATGACTGACCACTGACAATGCGTGTACGGGCAGTACGTGGGAGGGGTGGATGCAGGTCTTGCCGAGCAGCCCGTTGGCGCGGTCCAGCTCGATCTCCCGCAGAAGTCCGTCGAGGTCGTGCTCGATCAGCGTGGTACGCAGCTTCTCGGCCCGTACCTCGAGGAACGGGCTGCGCCGGAGCTGCGGTTTGAACATCCGCTCCTGGAGGCGGAAGTACTCCCAGACGGGCCCGGTGATGGTGAATCCGCTCCCGTCGGCGCGGCCGAGGACGTTGACGACGTCCGCGATGACATGGGCGACGATCTTTACGTCGTACGCCGTCATGTCGGGCGAGCGGCGCAGTCCGTACGCCGAGCAGAAGTCGGTGACGCCGAGGCGGAGCGCGAGAATCCGCTCCCGGTGCCTGCCGACGGCGCGGGAGATGCCGGCGAGCGTCTCGGACCTGGACTCCAGGTGGAGCAGCTCGGGCGATTCGAGCACGGGCATCGCGTACAGCCGGCGGCCGGTCGTGGCCTCCGCGGCGCTGAGGGCCTCCAGGAACGGGCCGCCGCGCTCTTCGGTGAACTTGGGGAGTACGAATCCGGACAGCAGCCGGACCGAGTCACCGAGACGCCGGACGAGGTCCTCGATCTGGCCGGATTCGCGCACCCGGATGAAGAGCAGCGGCACCTCGACACCGCGCGCGTCGAGGTCGGCGAACTGGTGGACCAGGTTCTCCTCGGCGTCGGAGACCTCGGCGTCGTCGATCGAATCCTCCAGGCAGAGCACCATGGAGACGACTCCGTGCGCGCCCTGCTTGATCACGTCGTCCGCGAGTCGCGGCCGGGTCGCCGGGCTGTAGAGCGTCGCTCCGAGCGCACAGGCGAGCATCCGGGCAGGGGAGCCTGCATCGAATTCGGACGGCTCCTGGTAGAACAATTCCTTCCGGGAAGTGGTCGGGATATACCCGAAATGACGCATCTGAGTCCCCCGTACTGCCTGTGCGGCCCTGTCGTTTGGTGGCCGGTAATAGTACGTAGGGACAGGTGTCAAGAGTTCCCCAAGTGCATGAAATCCAGGTAACTCGTCCCCTTCGTGTCCCCGACACAGGCTGCCCCGTACCGGGCCGGGACATGCCCTGGCGCCCCCGCGTTGTCCGTGCGGGGCCTGGGAAGGCAGGATGACGGGCATGACGCACGCGATGCTGAAGGGCTCCAACGTTCCGCTCGGGGCGACCGCTGTCCGAGCCGTTCTGCGCTGGACCACCGGCGCCGGGGTCCCGGACGTGGACGCCTCCGCCCTGCTGCTCGGCTCCGACGGCCGTGTGCGCGCCGACGAGGACTTCGTCTTCTACAACCAGCCCCGCCACCCGTCCGGGCTGGTGCGGCTGCTGCCCAAGAAGCGGGTCGCCGATGGGCTCACCGACACCGTCCAGGCGGATGTCGGCTCGCTGGACGCCTCGGTCGACCAGGTGGTCATCGCGGCCTCCTCCGACGGCGGCACCTTCTCGGGCGTACCGGATCTGCGGATCATGCTGTACGACGCCGCGACGTCGGACGGCGAACCGCTGGCCTTGTTCGACGTCCGGCCGGAGACCGGCGAGGAGACCGCGATCATCTGCGGTGAGCTGTACCGGCGCGGAGAGGGCTGGAAGTTCCGCGCGGTGGGTCAGGGCTATCCGACCGGGCTGATCGGCCTGGCCACGGCCTTCGGCATTTCGGTGGACGACAGCACCCCGGCGGAGGAGCCACCTGCCCGGCCCGAGACACAGACCCAGGCACAGGCACAGGCACAGGCACAGGCACAGCCGCAGGCACAGACCCAGCCGCAGGCACAGCCGCAGCCCCAGCCGGAGGCACAGCCCGGCTACGGCTACCCGCAGCCGGCCTCGCCCGCGACCCAGCCGGCCTACGGCTACCCCCAGCCCGCTTCCCCGGCGACGCGCCCCGCGTACGGTTATCCGCAGCCGGCGACGGCGCCCGCCGCGGATCCGCAGCCCGCGTACGGCTACCCGCAGCCGGCCGCCGCGGCCGCCCCGGCGCCCGACCCGAACTTCCGGCTGCCCCCGATGGGTCCCCAGTTCATCCGGCAGTAGCGGCAGGCGGGCGGCCGCTCAGACCGGCCGCTCAGACCGGCCGCTCAGATCTTGGTCTTGTAGCCGCGGCCCCACTGCAGTCCCCAGCCGTACAGCCGGTCCAGCTCGGCCTGGAAGCCGTACACGAACTTCACCTCACGGCGCACGATCAGCTCGCCCTTGACGTTCTCCACCATGAACACCGCGCACGAGCGGGCCTGCGGGGCGCGCTCGTCCAGCTCGATCTCCACGCGAGGCCCGTTGCTCGGGTAGAGGGTCACCTTCGCGTGCGTACGGTCGAAAGCCGGGGTCCGGTCGTAGATGTAGACGAAGAACAGCAGCCGCTTGATCGACTCGCGGTGGTCGAGATTGACGAACAGCGTCTCGCCGGAGGGGGCGCCGAACCGGTCGTCCCCGCTGAGCCGCACGAAGGGCGGCTCGTTGAGACTGCCGAAGAAGCCGCCCAGCGGCTGCACCACGCCCTTGCTGCCGTCCGTCAGCTCGTAGAGGCAGCCGAGGTCGAGGTCCACATTGACCACGCCCTGGGTGTGCGCCTGGACCACATCGGGCTTGAAGAGCTTGAAGGGGTGCCTCAGCAGTCGGCCGCTCTGCTTGGAGCGGCCCTCGATGTCGGACGTCCGCATCCGCCACGAGAGGTTGACCCGGAGGTTTCCGGTGGCGGCGCCCTGCTTGCTGAGCGAGACCTGGGGGTGCCTTCTGGTCAGCTGGATGGAGTTGGTCGAGGCGCTGCCCGAGTCGAACTGCGCTGCCCTGCCGCGCCACAAACCGTCCCAGAAGGCCATGTCCCACCCCTGCCTGCGCCGGCCCCCGAGGGCCGGTCCCGATACAACCGCGAGGGGCGGCCCGGAGGCCGGTGTGCCTCCTGGCCGCCCCGCTGAGAGCGTTCCTCAAACCCTGCGGCGTCACACTTCCTTCGCCGCGAGCTCCTTCTCCTCGGACTCTTCCGCCGCGAGCCGCCGGTTGCGCATCACCGACGAGAGGAAGGACCAGGCGATCAGCACGACGCCGATGAGACCGGTGACGAGCTCGCTGATCTCGTGCTCGATGGTGACGAGCAGGATGACGGCGAGGGCGCCGATCGCGTAGTGCGCGCCGTGCTCCAGGTAAACGTAGTCGTCGAGGGTGCCCTGGCGGACCAGGTAGACCGTGAGCGACCGGACGTACATGGCGCCGATACCGAGGCCGAGCGCCATCCAGAAGATGTGGTTGGTGATGGCGAAGGCGCCGATCACGCCGTCGAAGGAGAACGACGCGTCCAGGACTTCCAGGTACAGGAAGAGGAAGAACGCCGCCTTGCCGGCCAGGCCGACCGCGGAGACCTGCTTGCCCTCGGCCTTGGCCTTCTCCTCCTCCTCGTGCTCACGCTCCTCCTCTTCCTCGAGCTTGTCCTCGAAGTAGCCGGAGAGACCGCCGACGATCAGGTACGTGATCAGACCGGCGACACCGGCGAGCAGCACGGTGGCGGACTTGTCCGCGTAGCCGGTGCTGGTGTGGGCGTGGGTCGCGAAGGTCATGGCGCTGACCAGCAGGGCGATCAGGGCGATGCAGACCGACAGCATGTCGATCTTGCCGAGCTTGGCGAGCGGGCGCTCCAGCCAGGCGAGCCACTTGATGTCCCGCTCCTCGAAGATGAAGTCGAGGAAGATCATCAGCAGGAACATGCCACCGAAGGCCGCGATGGCCGGGTGCGCGTCGGTGACCAGGGCCTCGTACTTCTCGGGCTCGTCCAGCGCGAGGTTGACGGCCTCGATGGGCCCGACCTTGGCGCTGATGGCGACGATGGCGACGGGGAAGACCAGCCGCATACCGAATACCGCGATGAGCACGCCGACCGTGAGGAAGATCTTCTGCCAGTAGGCATTCATCTTCTTCAGGATTCCGGCGTTGACGACCGCGTTGTCGAACGACAACGAGATCTCGAGGACCGACAGGATCAGGACGATCCCGAACGCCTCCCACCCCCACTGCCAGGCGGCGAATGCAAGGCCGATCGCTGTAATGGCGAACGACCAGCCGAATGTTCTCAGGACCACTGCCTATCCCATCGGTTGTACGGGCCCCGCCGTAGCGGGTCTCCCCCGTGCCGCACGCGGCTCCACGCTGATGTCTCCCGGGGGGCGACCCCCGGACCCCCAGCACAAAACCCTGAGGGCGGGCCCGGACTTGGACCGGGCCGGAGCAATGTTTTAGGAAACATTGACTCCGAAGTCTAGAGCGATGCCCCGGAGCCCCGACGCGTACCCCTGCCCTACGGCCCGGAACTTCCATTCGCCGCCGTAGCGGTACAGCTCGCCGAAGATCATCGCGGTTTCGGTCGAGGCGTCCTCGCTCAGGTCGTAACGCGCGAGCTCCTGGCCGTCCGCCTGGTTGACCACGCGAATGAAG